>JAGABW010000007.1 GCA_017614465.1 Bacteroidaceae bacterium
AGAAAGTTTCTTCCACTGAAGAACTTCTCCTATTTCTAATTAAACTTAACTATTAACTTGAACAATTTTATTAATTATATTTTAATTAGTACATTAGTATAATAATGTAGTACTATTTATAATCGTTGCGTTTTTAAGCAGTATAGGTTCGAGATTTTGTTGTATCATTTTTAGGAAATAATAAACCGTTTTCTCGTAAGAAGTCTTATAGAGTCTGGTCTACATTCGCAAGTAATCCAGACCCTTCTTAGACATACTAATTAACTTTAAAACTTCTCAATAAAAATACTTCTTTAAATTCTGGTACAAAGATACTGCATGAATTACAACATCCCTAATTTTTTTGTATCAACTAATTTTTATTATGTAACAAATATACAATATGGTTATACACCTATAATGCACCATTATATGTTACATATGGACTATTTTGTGGTATATAATTAAAAAAAGGTGTATCAAAATTAACATTTTTGATACACCTTTCATGGTTTTCAGGATGTCTTTGAGATTATTTGATTAAAACTTTCTGTGTTGTTCCGTCAGACATTCTTATGATATTAACACCTTTTCTCAGATCTTTTTGTCTGATTCCGGCAGTATTATATATACTTCCTATTGTTACATCGTTGTTGAAGTTTTCGCTTATGGCAGAAGCATTACTTTCAACTAAATCACCAATAGCCTTTACAATTTCTGAACTTGAATTCTTTGAGATATAAGCATGCAATGGCATAATATATGTTGCATCGTTGCTGTTAACCTCAGTTATTGTCATACCATTTGCGTTATTGCTCTTAGTGATTATATACGAGTTGGTTTCAGGAAGTGTCTTATCGTAAACACCGATCAGGTTACCGTTAACAAGGTTATTGGTTGCGTTGATAGTAACGTTGGATGCGCTAAACTCAGCAACGCCCTTTCCTGCTAAAATCACCGGTTTATTCGCAAAAATTCTATTAACCTTGTAATTGGTAGTATTAACCTCGTAGGCATCGTATCCGTATGGAATATTACATTCGAACGGAATCCATGATGGAGAGAATGTATCAACATTTATGCTGCATGTCGCATTGTTTGCATATATATTATATGGTGCGAAGAATGGATAATATGTGTCACTGCCATTTCCTGTAGCGAGATACATGTTCTTTAGAGTGATACGACCACTCTCTGTAATATTATATATGTTTACAGTTTTGAGCGATTGTCTCATATGACTTACATTTTGTTCTGCAAATAGAGAATCGATGTTGATTTCCTTGATCATGTTGTTACTGCTCTGACCATTCCAATATCCTTTTTCTGCTATTAAATTGCCGTTTTCATCGTAAAATCTTACTCCCCAAGGGGCTGTATATTCAGATGTTTCGACAACCAAATAGTTTTGAGTCTTTCCAAGTAAGTTATGGAATATCTCAACAGAACAGTTACTTGTATTCCATGAGAAAGTATATGCACCATTGCCAGCATCAGTCCATTGTGCTCCGCTGCCATTTATTGATGCCCAAGGGAAACCGGCTTCTGCAAGATTCGTCATTGCCTTACCTCTTCCGTCGGTCAAAACAATATTTGATGCAGAGTAAGTGTTACCACTCTTTATAACAACATTGTTTGTATTTGACAACTGATTTGGACTCTTAGCATAAATAAGACAATTCTTATTTGCAGTTGTAAGTGATATAGGAGATTCATTTGTCAGTCCGAACACATTGATGTTTTTAGCATTAGGATCTGCCAACGCTTGTTTAGCACTCTCCGACAGATTACCGCTTCCTGAGAGATAATAATCGATAGGGGTGTTAGGATTGTGAACATAGATGTTACCGATTGTACCTGAAGCAGAGCCCCAGCCAGTCTTTATGGCATTCAGGTGAACATATGATGTAGATACCTCGTTCAAGTTGATTTCCAGCTTTCCGCCTGATATCGTACCAGATTTCTCTATATAAGATTCATCCTGCATACGGTTGAACAAAGCACGTACTTGTACACCATCAGAACCATATATGGTCATCTTGTCGCATCCTGAGAGATTAGAATATTTAAGATAGTTTACTTCATTGTCACCAAACAGAAGAGCTCCTGCATTTACATACATGCCGCCACCATAGTTGTTATTTAGGTTTCCAGTCACAGTTGCATCTGCATTGTTGCTGTTCCATGAATTGAAATCCAAAGCAGAAAGATGTACGTCGCCTTTTCCGCCACTGACAATACTTCCTGTTGAACCATATCCGGAATCGCCTTCGAGTGCGCCTCCAGAGTAGAACATACCTTCTGAATAATCAGGCTCTGTTGAGAACCAGTCGATGTCAACATAACCGCCCAAACTCTGTGTTGCATAATTGTATATGAAGAAGCGGTTTCCTGTGAATATGGTAAGAATGAATCTCATATTCATCTCAACGCCAAACTGACGCCAGTTCTTATTGTCGAGGCTGTAATAGTATTTAGCCTTGCTTGTTCCGAAATTGGCTACAGCACGCAGATAAATGATGTCTTGTGTGATTTCGTCACCATCAACTTCTCTTCCTTGCCATTTTCCGTCGAATGCATATACTAAGGCACTGTAAAGGTATTTCTTGCCATTCTTAACCTTTATTCCTATTTGTGAATATGGATCTTGGAAAACAGAAATTCCTGCCACATCGCCTTCTTTCATATGGCTGATATCCATCTTTATAGTACCATATGAGTCGTAGTATTGCTGTGAGTTGGTTCCTTCTGGGTTATAGCCAAGAATACGTTGAGTGAGTGAACCACGTGCACGTATAAGACTATCTGTAACAGTTACGGTGTATAGTCTCATTTGTCCTGGATTTGCTGTTAGACTCCAGCTGTTTGGATCTTCATTGTGGTTCCATTCCCATTGTAGTCCTAACTTGCTACCAGAGAATGTGTCGTTGGTAGGTAGATATTTGCGTTGAAGGTCTGAACGGTTTGGTAATTCCGAAGATGATGTAACTGTTGGCTTTCTGTATTCTGCGCCGTTTCTGGTTACGTCAATGCCGTTATTACCGATTACAGGCCATCCGTCAACCCATTTCACTGGTTCAAGATAAGGCACACGTCCGATTGCTCCGGCATCTTTGAATAGAAGCGTCCACCATTCGCCAGTAGGGGTGTCAACAAGTGCTCCTTGGTGAATATGCTGATTTGCAAATACACGTCCGTTATGTTCTTCGTATGGTCCCATAGGGTTTCGTGAACGGAAGATAGTCTGACTGCCTTCTGTTCCGCCATATGTAGCATAGATATAATAATATCCATTCATATGGTACATATGACATCCTTCAAGTCCGTTTCCGAGTGAAAGAACTCTTGTAGATGAGATTTTCTGAAGGTTTCTGTTCAGTTTGTTCACATAGATATCGCCGATACCGCAAGCAACGTAGATA
>JAGABW010000054.1 GCA_017614465.1 Bacteroidaceae bacterium
ACATTGGCAAAGAACGATTTATACCCGAAAAATTCTGTAGGACCGAGCAACGACAGAATCTGAGAACGACCACATTCTCTTTGTTTGGTAATACGTACATTTCCGGTTGCCACCACACATATGTATTGCGTGATCTCACCCTCTCTGAAAATATAATCGTTTTTACGATATGCACACACCTCTACGCAAGAAAGCAACCTTGTCTTTTCCTGTTCACTCAACAAACAAATTAAGGAACTTAATATAGTTCTGATCATATCGGGTTTGTAAAATTCTTTTCTCGCCATAGAAGTATAAAAAGGTATAAAAAAACAATACTTATTTGCAATTATATCATATACTATTCAAATATATTTTCATATCACAAAGATACGTCAACAAAATGAAAATGCAAAAGAAAGTATGCTTTTTCAATCTCAAATTCGTCATTTATTGGTTATTTTATCTTTTTTTTCAAAAAAAAGCCCTACACAGCTTGTAATCTAAAATAAAAGTCGTATATTTGAATTGTGATATGTAATTAAGTTTACTTACTGGGAAATATTAAGGTTATTATTCCTATTATTAATTTAAATAAACCTGTCAGCACTATGAGCTATCTAAGATTCGAGAAGACACTCATGACCAACCTTCAAGAAGCATTGCCTAAGGAAATATTAAGAACTAATAGATCTGGAGCATATTCTTCTTCATCAATTGTTGACTGCAATACTCGAAAATTTCATGGATTACTAGTAGTACCTGTTCCTCAAATCGATAATGAAAACCATATACTATTATCATCACTCGACGAAACTGTAATTCAACACGGAGCTGAATTCAACCTTGGGCTTCATAGATATTCAGGAGGAATCTACAGTCCTAACGGTCATAAATACATACGTGAGTTTTCATGGGAAAAGATCCCTACAACTATATACAGAGTTGGAGGTGTGTTATTAAAGAAAGAAAAGGTTTTCCAACACTTTCACAACAGAGTTCTTATACGCTACACTCTTCTGGAAGCACACTCTGTCACCACATTACGACTCCGTCCGTTTCTGGCGTTCCGACGCGCTGACCAACTGACTCATGAAAATGCCAATGCCAACAAATCATACGACGTTATAGACAACGGCATTAGTACTTGTATGTACAAGGGATATCCTACCCTTTTCATGCAGACAAACAAACAGAACGAATTTGTATATAATCCAAACTGGCACAAAGGTATTGAATACCAACAAGACCAATGGCTTGGATACGACTACTCTGAAGACTTATATGTTCCGGGATATTTCGAATTCAACATCAAGAAAGGAGAAAGTATCATTTTTTCAGCCGGACTGGAAGAAATGAACACCAAGGACCTTAAACATATATTCGATGAAGAGGTCGAAGTACATAACTCACGAGACAACTTTGTACAATGTCTGACTAATGCTGCTCATCAGTTCTTTAACAAGCATGACAATGAGCACTACATCATAGCAGGTTACCCATGGTTTAAAAGTCGTGCACGCGACACATTCCTCTCATTACCAGGACTCACACTGGCAATTGGAGAAATCGACAAGTTCAAGAAGACCATGGCTACAGCCCAAAAAGCCCTTGACGACTATATGGCACAGAGAGAAATATCTGTTGACATACAAGAAGTAAACGACCCGGACATCATGCTATGGGCAATATGGTGCATACAGCAATACGCACGTTTACACGACCGTCAAGAAGCAATCGAGCTATACAGCGATCTTGTGGTACGTATCATTGATTTCATAAAATCAGACAAACACGAGAACCTGTTCTTGCACAACAACGGACTGCTATACACATACGGAAAAGAAAAGCCTGTAACATGGATGAATTCTGTTATTGAAGACAGACCTGTCGTTCCACGTTCGGGTTATATCGTCGAAATAAATGCATTATGGTATAATGCACTTATGTTTTATGCACAGATTTTACGTGCACAGGACAAAAACAATGAAGCAACAGCCTACATAAAGATGGCAGAGAACACAGGCAAATCATTTAAGGCTATATTCATGAACGAATATGGATATTTATATGATTATGTGGACGGATGTGAAGCATCGCTCTCTGTACGTCCGAATATGTTGATTGCTGCAGCATTGGAATATACTCCTTTAGACTTATCAGAACGCAAACAAATATTCGACATCTGCACCAAAGAACTGCGTACGCCAAAAGGACTACGTTCCTTATCGCCAAAAAGCGGAGGTTACAATCCTATTTATGCAGGAGGACAGCAGCAACGAGATGCAGCATACCACCAAGGAACTGTATGGCCTTGGCTCTTAGGTTTTTACCTTGAAACATGCATGCAAATTTACAAGAAAAGCAGTCATTCATTCATCGACAGAAGCCTTGTCGGACTTGAAGAGGAAATGTTCAACCACTGTCTCGGTACACTTTCCGAACTCTTCGACGGCAACCCTCCATTCCACGGACGTGGAGCTTGTTCGTTTGCAATGAATGTAGCTGCGATATTACGAGTGAACAAACTAATTAGCAAATACTATAATTATTGAAAGGAGGAGAGAAGAAGAGATGAAAGTATTAATGTTTGGATGGGAATTTCCACCTAAAATATACGGAGGATTAGCTGTCGCATCTTACGGGATGACCAAAGGGCTAAGTATTCAACCAGATATAGAAACCATATTCTGTCTTCCACGACCAACCGGAGAAGAAGAAAAGTTTCTAAGAATCATCGGTATGAATCAAGTACCTATTGTATATCGCGACCATAATTACGATTACGTAAAAAACAATATCCCTGACTACATGTCGCCTGAAGATTATTACCGATTCCGTAATAATATCTATGCCGACTTCTCATACATGCATGTCAACCACATGGGATGTATGGAGTTTGCAGGAGGATATCCTAATAACCTACATGAAGAAATCAACAATTTCTCAATCATAGCTGGAGTTGTTGCACGTAGCGAACAATTCGACATAATCCATGCACACGATTGGCTTACATACCCTGCGGGCGTTCACGCAAAAATGGTCAGTGGCAAACCATTATGCATACACGTACATGCTACCGACTTCGACCGCTCACGAGGACAAGTGAATCCAACTGTCTATTCTATCGAGAAAAACGGAATGGATCATGCCGATTGTATCATGTGTGTCAGCGAATTGACAAGACAAACAGTTATAAACGAGTATCATCAGAATCCAAACAAATGTTTCGCCATACATAATGCCGTATATCCTTTGTCACAGGAACTACAAGATATTCCACGCCCAAAGCATCCTGATGAGAAAATCGTTACATTCCTTGGCAGAATCACAATGCAAAAAGGACCTGAATACTTCGTTGAGGCAGCCGATCTTGTATTGAAACGTACACGCAACGTCAGATTCTGTATGGCTGGTTCTGGAGACATGCTAAATGCCATGATCGAACTGGTGGCAGCAAAAGGAATTGCCGACCGTTTCCACTTCCCTGGATTCCAGCGTGGACGTCAGGTATATGAATGCTATAAGAATTCAGACGTCTTTGTAATGCCGTCGGTAAGTGAGCCATTTGGTATCGCTCCACTTGAAGCAATGCAATGTGGCACACCGTCAATCATAAGCAAGCAATCTGGATGTGGAGAAATACTCGACAAAGTTATAAAAGTTGACTACTGGGATGTGTATTCAATGGCAGATGCCATATATTCAATATGCACCAACCCATCACTATTCAATTATCTGCAAGAGGAAGGAAAGAAAGAAGTGGACGAGATAACATGGGAGAAAGTTGGTCAACGAATCCGAGCACTATACAACCAATTAGTTTAGAATTACTTTAAGACCTATCAATATATACATCACAGGAACAAATAAAAAAAGATAATATGGCAAAAACTATATGTTTATATTTTGAAATCCATCAAATCATACATCTGAAACGATACAGATTTTTTGATATTGGACGCGATCATTATTACTATGATGATTTTGAGAACGAACGTAGCATTAATGACATAGCTGAACGCAGTTATGTCCCTGCATTGAAGACTCTGATCGATATGGCAAAGGAGCATGGAAAAAACTTCAAAGTTGCCCTATCCATATCTGGTGTCGGATTCGAACAATTAGAGATTCATGCACCACAAGTAATTGACTTATTACAAGAGTTAAACAACACAGGATGTGTGGAGTTCCTGTGCGAACCATATAGTCACGGTTTGGCATCTCTCGGAAACGAAGAAAGCTTCAAAGACGAGTGTATGCGCATGAAAGCAAAAATCGAGGAAGTGTTCGGACAAACACCACAAATATTCCGAAACTCAAGTCTCATATACTCCGACGATATCGGAGCACAAGTAGCCGACATGGGCTTCAAAGGAATGCTGACTGAAGGAGCAAAACATATCTTAGGTTGGAAATCACCTCATTTCATATATAACTGCGCACTAAATCCAGACTTAAAACTTCTTATGCGCGATTATAAATTCAGTGATGACATCTGCCTTCGATTCAACAATGCAGCATGGGAAGAATATCCGCTCTTTGCAGAAACATACACCGACTGGATTGCAAATCTGCCAGAAGACGAGGAAGTCATAAACATATTCATGGAATTATGTGCACTTGGTATCTACCAGCCACTTAGCAGTAGAATATTAGACTTCCTACGTGCCATTCCTAAGTGTGCACAAGAAAGAGGTATTTCATTTGCCACACCTTCTGAGTTATGCAAGAACCACAAATCAGTCGGAGCAATCAACGTTCCATATCCAATCAGTTGGGTTGACGAAGAACGTGACACAAGTTGCTGGTTAGGAAACCAGATGCAACGAGAAGCATTCAATAAGTTATACAGCATTGCTGAAAGAGTCAGAATCTGCACCGACAAACGAATCAAACAAGATTTCGACTATCTTCAGGCAAGCAACAACTTCCGTTTCATGACAACCAAAAACACAAGTATCGGCATGAACAGAGGTATATACGATGGTCCATACGATGCTTTTACCAACTACATGAACATTCTTGGTGACTTCATCAACAGAATCAATGCCCTCTACCCTGTTGATATGGACAACGAGGAACTGAATTCACTTCTCACCATCATAAAGAATCAAGATGAAGAAATCGATGCCATGAACAGGAAAATCGATAAGCTGCAGAAAGAACTTGAGAATTACACACAGAAAAGCAAATCTGAGAGTAAACCTACAAAGAAAACTACAGATAAAAGCGCAAAAACAAGTACTAAAAAGACAGCAAAGAAATAATTCAACCTAAAGCAGGATAGAATAAGCTGCACAGGGTTACACATTATTTTATAATATAGCGAGGGGGTATCAGAAACTGAAGTGATACCCCCTCGCTGTTATCTGTATATTACACGGGGTAGAACAAGAATTTATTGAAAAAATTTGCTAATTCAAAATATAATTGTACATTTGCAACAGATTTTGTTCGGAGAAATGTCCATCATAAATGAGCATTTGCTTCGATTAAAAGGGAATCAGGTGAAAACCCTGAACAGTCCCGCTGCTGTAAATCGCAATATTGATTGTTAAATAATTGCCACTGATTTAGACAGAAACTAAATTGGGAAGGCTCAACAATCAAGCGATGAGTCAGAAGACCTGCAAAGTCAACAATGTTATTATAGTTTCCTCGAGGAAAGGGACTTAATACGAATCATTGTGTATAAATTAGTTATAGTATCTGGAGTACACGTAATGCGTATGCCATTTACATATTATTTGTCGTATAGGCATGTAATATCAAGATGGGAAGAATGTTTTATACAAAAACCTTCATGCGTGTTGTTACTCTAAATACAACTATATTGTCATTAGTACAAACTTAAAGCAGGCTCTCACACATGCATAAAATTATTCGAATAAAAATATATTTATCTGCCTTATTTGTCTTACTTCTCATGTGTAGGTGTACACATGAGAGTAAGACCCCTTGTGGGGACGACGGAGACACAATACGCATGAAATATGCAAAAAACATCACGATCATCCGTTACGACGACAGATATCATGTTGAATTAATCAACCCTTGGGACACAACAAAGACACTAAACACATACGATATAACAGAACCGTTCAAGCATACTGCAGTATATTCTGCTGTACATTGCAGTTTGATTGACGAGTTAAACGAATTTGACAAAATTGCAGCAATCTGCGACTTGGAATACATCCATATGGATAAGATTCATAAAGGCGTAGAAAACGGAACCATTGCCGACATAGGCAACAGCATGGCTCCCAACATCGAAAAGATTATCGACTGCAATCCAGATGCAATATTATTGTCTCCCTTCGAAAACAGCGGAGGATATGGACAAATAGAGAAATTGGGAATTCCTATAATCGAATGTGCTGATTATATGGAGATTTCACCATTAGCCAGGGCCGAATGGATTAAATTCTATGGAATCCTATATGGTTGCTATGAAAAAAGTTGCACCATGTTCGACTCTATTGAACAGAAATACCTGGCACTTAAAGACAGTTGCATACAATATCAAAAAAATAAAAAAACACTCCAACCTTCAATAACCCTTGACATGGTGACAAGTTCGACCTGGTACGTGCCAGGAGGCAACAGCACCATCGGAATTCTAATGAAAGACGCTTGTGGAGACTATGTCTTCAAAGAAAGAAAAGAAAATGGATCACTGGCACTATCACCCGAAACTGTATTCGATAAAAGTTACGATGCAGATATTTGGGTGATAAGGTACACTAAGCCACAAGATTTCACTTATTCAACCTTAAGCAAGGAGAACCCCGCCTATAGCAAAATGAAAGCATTCAAACAACACAACACATATGGATGCAACCTGCAATATGTGGCATTTTTCGAGGAGACACCGTTTCACCCCGACAGACTTCTCAAGGATTTTATAAAAATAATACATCCTGACATACTACCAGACTATAACCTGCGTTATTATAAGAAGATTAAAGAATAGTATGTACGTAGCAGATGAATTATTCACTTTATAAAAGGACATCCATACAATGAGACACAACAATAAAGGTATTATTATTTTTGCTTTGATAACAATAGCAATAATACTACTATTCATCGCCAACCTGTTTGTCGGGTCATTGAGTATCCCTGTTTCTGAAACCATCAATATCCTACTTGGAGAAAATGGTTCGAGAGACAGCTATACATATATTATATTGAACTCACGTTTGCCATCGGCTATAACAGCATTGCTTTGCGGTGCATCATTAGCGGTAAGCGGACTTATGCTACAAACCGTATTCAACAACCCACTGGCAGGACCGTCGATACTGGGTATTAACAGCGGAGCAAACTTAGGCGTAGCAATAGTAATGCTTGCAGGAGGCAGCAACTTCATTACGTCGTTCTTTACAAACAACGCATCATTAAGCGAGATAAGTACCTCATTCTTAATCCTAAGTGCGGCATTCATCGGTTCCATTTTGGTTATGGGAATCATACTTCTGTTTTCAACAATCATCAAGAGCAACCTGATGCTGCTGATTGTAGGAATCATGATTGGAAACATAACATCGTCTGCCATATCACTGTTCAATTTCTTCTCGACAGAAGAGGGAGTTCACAATTTTGTGATATGGGGAATGGGAAACTTCACAGGAGTCAGTTTGGAAAAACTGCCCTTGTTCTCGATACTCAGTCTTATAGGTTTGGGAATATCCGTACTCCTGATAAAACCGCTCAACGCCCTACTTCTCGGAACACAATATGCCGAAAATCTTGGTATAAACATAAAAAGAACACGAAACACGCTGTTATTAGCCACAGGACTGCTCACAGCCATAACTACAGCCTACTGCGGTCCGATAGCCTTCATTGGTCTTGCCATACCACATGTAGCACGATTGATTCTCGGTTCGGACAACCACAACCAACTATTACCACTGACAATTCTATGTGGTTCGGCAACCGCACTTTTGTGTAATATCATCACCACCCTACCAGGAGAAGCAGGCATTATACCGCTAAATGCAATCACACCTATAATTGGAGCCCCAGTTATCATATATGTGATTCTGAACAAAAGAATACACAAAGTATAACATTTGCTATACATTTCATGCAATTTATCACATTTCGACAAATAACCATCTACAATATATCAAAAAAGATAAAAAAAGAACGATTATGTTTTGTCATTTAAAAGAAAATGACTAACTTTGCACGCTGTTTATGGAATCCCGACAAGAAAAATAACAGAAAAGATAGCAAAAAATATTAAAGAAATATGTCTAAAGTTTGTCAAATCACAGGAAAGAAATCAGTGATCGGAAACAATGTTTCACACTCACTGCGCAGAACAAAACGCCGTTTTGAGGTCAATTTGTTCACAAAGAAATTCTACTATGTAGAAGAAGATTGTTGGATTGTATTGAAGGTTAGTGCTAATGGCCTTCGCATCATCAACCGCATCGGTCTCGATGCAGCACTTCGCCAAGCTATTGCAAAAGGCTACTGCGAGTGGAAAGACATCCAAGTTATTGCATAACCCGTACAATTAAGAAGGAGACACAATCATGGCAAAGAAAGCTAAAGGCAACAGAATTCAAGTAATTCTTGAATGCACAGAAATGAAGGAAAGCGGACTTCCTGGAACATCACGTTACATCACAACAAAGAACCGCAAAAACACTCCAGATCGTTTGGAGCTTAAGAAATACAACCCTATCCTTAAGAAGATGACTGTTCATAAGGAAATTAAATAATAAAAAAATAATTGAACTATGGCAAAGAAAGCGGTCGCTACTCTCCACAGCAAGGATGGTCGCGCATATACAAAGGTTATCAAAATGTGTAAGTCACCAAAAACTGGTGCATATATGTTTGAAGAAAAAGTAATGCTTAACGACGAAGCTAAAGCATACGCTAAACAATAAAGAAGTTTCATATTACAAATAAGAAACAAATCAACATACAAAAGAGTGTTTATGACATTTTTGTCAAACACTCTTTTTTGTTTTTATTATCAAATTTGCACGATTAAAGAAAAATACTTAACTTTGCACATTAATTAATATAAAAAGCAAAACATAATAACACGTACCAATATGGGATTTTTCAACTTCTTCAATAAACAAAAAAAAGAGACACTGGATAACGGATTAGCAAAAACAAAAGAAAGCGTATTCGGTAAGATTGCACGTGCCGTTGCTGGTAAATCTCATGTAGACGCCGATGTTCTCGACAACCTTGAGGAAGTATTGGTTACAAGTGATGTAGGAGTAGAAACTACACTCAAAATAATTGAACATATCGAACAAAGGGTTGCACGTGACAAATACGTGAACACTAACGAGCTAAACAATATTTTACGTGAGGAAATAGCAGCACTTCTCACCGAAAACAATACAAAAGACACTGAAGGATTCCAAATCCCACAAGAGAAAAGCGACAAAACTCCTTATGTGATTCTTGTCGTCGGTGTGAACGGAGTTGGAAAAACTACTACAATCGGAAAATTAGCCTACCAGTTCAAAGAAGCTGGATATAAGGTAATGCTCGGCGCTGCCGACACTTTCCGTGCTGCTGCCGTAGAACAATTATGCATTTGGGGCGAACGTGTTGGAGTACCTGTGGTTAAACAACAGATGGGAAGCGACCCTGCATCAGTGGCATACGATACAATCAGTTCGGCGATCGCCAACAACGCCGACGTTGTACTTATAGATACTGCCGGACGACTTCATAACAAGGTCGGACTTATGAATGAGTTGACAAAGATTAAGAATGTGATGAAGAAATTACTTCCTTCAGCTCCTGACGATGTAATGCTTGTTCTCGATGGTTCAACTGGACAAAACGCATTTGAACAAGCACGACAATTCACTGCCGCAACCGACGTAACGTCCATGGCAATAACAAAACTCGACGGAACAGCAAAAGGCGGTGTTGTCATCGGTATAAGCGACCAGTTCCAAATACCTGTCAGATATATCGGACTGGGAGAAGGTATGGAAGACTTGCAACCATTCAACCGCAAAGAATTCGTCGATTCACTATTCAACAACAAATGAGACGTAACACAATAGATATAATAACATTAGGATGTTCAAAGAATCTTGTCGATTCAGAACGTTTAATGTCACAACTAAACTCCTTGGGATATAAAGTCGTTCATGACAGCGATAATCCACAAGGGGAATTTGCTGTTATTAATACATGCGGATTTATCGGCGATGCTAAAGAAGAATCAATCAATATGATTCTGAAATTTGCAAAAGCAAAAGAAGAAAGACATCTTAAACGATTATACGTGATGGGATGTCTCAGCGAACGATACCTCAAGGAATTAGGAAAGGAAATTCCACAAGTTGACCATTTCTATGGTAAATTTAACTGGAACGAACTTATCAACGACTTACCACCGGTTAATGCAAATGCATTGAACGAGTGCAACTCCATACGTAGAATCATCACTACCCCATCGCACTACGCATATCTCAAGATAAGCGAGGGATGTAACAGACGATGTGCATACTGCGCCATTCCGATAATGACCGGAAAGCATCAGAGCAGAACCATGGAGGACATCCTTGAAGAAGTAGAATATCTCGTAAGCCAAGGTGTCAAGGAATTTCAGGTTATTGCTCAAGAACTCACATACTACGGTATTGATATCTACAAAAAGCGTAAGATCGCAGAACTCGTGGATTCAATCGCCAGAGTAAAAGGTGTGAAATGGATCAGATTACATTATGCCTATCCTCACCAATTCCCAATGGAGCTGCTTGATGTGATGAACAAACATAAAAACATATGTAAATACCTTGACATTGCATTACAGCATATAAGCACTCCTGTGTTGGAAAATATGCGTCGTCACGTTACAAAGGAAGACACTTATAAATTAATTGAGGACATAAGAAGTAAAGTTCCAGGAATTCATCTAAGAACTACACTTATGGTTGGTTTTCCGGGAGAAGGTGATAAAGAATTTGAGGAGCTGAAAGAATTTGTCAAATGGGCTCGTTTTGAACGTATGGGCGCATTCGCTTATTCGAAAGAAGACGGGACATATGCTGCACGTAAGTTCAAAGACAATATACCTCAAGAGATAAAACAGCAAAGACTGGATGAAATAATGGATATCCAACAAGGTATATCATCCGAAATTGCTGCACAGAAGGTTGGAAGTACTATGAAGATAATAATCGACAGAAAAGAAGGCGATTACTATGTAGGACGCACCGAATTTGATTCGCCTGAAGTCGATCCGGAAGTACTCATTCCTATCAATCAGGGACTTATGAGAAAAGGTTGTTTCTATAATGTAAAAATAACCGACTCAGACGACTTTGACCTGTATGCCACAAGATTATAAAACTAACAAGATATTGCCAAAAGGATTCATAAAATGACACATAAACAATTCATAAACGAACTTGCCAAGAATGCTGGAATGACCACATCTGAAACAACAGATCTGATGAATAGCTTCATCAAGACCTTGGTTGATTCTGCACAAAACGAGAAAACCATTATGCTTCAGGGTTTTGGAAGTTTTGAGAAAAAGACCAAAGCTGAACGTAAAATGTATAATCCAAGCACAAAAGAATATCGTATAATTCCTGGAAGCAATACCCTTGCATTCAAACCAAGTACATTACTTAAAGACAAATTAAATCAAGACGCAAAATGAGCCAAAAACTAACGACACAAGCTTTAACAGAAATGCTGGCTAAAGAAGCTGGCATCAACAAACGTGCTGCTGATACCTTTGTTAAAGCATTCATCCAAACTGTCATTGAAGGAGGAATCAAAGATGGCAACGTCAAGATAAAAGGTCTGGGAACTTTCAAGGTAACACAAGTTGCCGACAGAGAAAGTGCTGATGTAAATACAGGAAAACGTATCGTCATTGCTGGCTATAAGAAAATGTCGTTCTCTACTGACATCAATATGGATGAGGCTTATGAGAGTGTTGATGATACTGATATAAAAGAAAACCAAGAAGAAGCTAAAGCAGACAAGCCTAAGACAAAGACAAAAGCGACAAAAACGGCTAAAGAAAAGAAAGAACCTGCAAAAGCTTCTAAAAATCAAGATAATAATTCTGTAATCCCTGAAAACGAAAAGGAAATACAGAATGAAATAACAGAACAAATACCCGTTGCTCCAATTGTGGCCTCTTCAACAAAAGAAGATACAATATCTGCAGAGCCAGAACTTCCAGAAACAGAGGTTGTTAATGAGTCCCCTATTCATAATCTCATATCACAACCTGAAGAAAACGAGGCTGTTGACAACGTGATTTCTGACAACACAGATGATACTGCAGAAGAAGAAACAAATGAAGAGTTGACACAAGTTGAGGAAACACCGGTAACAGAACCTGTAGTTGAGGTTATTCCATCCGAGAGCAAGCCGACTGAAGTTGAAAACGAGCCGACTGAAGAGGGAATTAAGCCAGCAGTTGTAGAAAACAAGACAACTGAAATTGAGACTGAATCTGCAAAGGTTGAAATTGAACCAATTGAAACGAAAGCGGAATCTGCCCCAACAGAGCCTCAACCAACAAAAGTTGAGATTGAGCCAACTAAAGCAACAGATTCATCAAAACCAACCACACCAACATCTACTGCCACATCATCCGTCCAGCCAACAAAGAAATTATGGATATGGGGAGCTGTTGCAATAGCTTGTGTTATTATATGTGCTATTATCATTCTTGCAACAGGAAATTCATCTTCAGAAAATAAAGACAATCAGGCAACAACCGAGATGTCACAAAATGAAGTTCCAAAGGATTCTGTTGTGACAAACGATAACAAACCTGAAGATAATAAAGTTTCTAAGCCAAAGGTACATATATTACAGAAAGGAGAATCACTCACAACCATCTCTGTAATGTATTATCACACAAAAGACTCAATGGGAGCAATATGGAAACTGAACAAATTCAAGAATCCAAACGACATTCCATTAGGTACAGAAATCAAGTTGCCATAAAGTACTGTTTGATCTGAGAATCGAATCAGTCAGTTCATTACTGACAGCAAAAACATATGTGTGGTTGATTGATTATAAACATCTGTCAACCACATAATATTATTAACAACAAGAACCTTATCTACATATCCTTATATTATGCATAAACTCAATGTATATAGAGCATCTGCCGGTAGTGGTAAAACCTTTACACTTGCCGTAGAATATATCCGACTGCTTATAGAAAACCCATATAATTATAAGAATATTCTTGCTGTTACATTCACCAACAAGGCCACAAGTGAGATGAAAGAGCGAATCATTACCAAATTACACGCTCTGTCTGTCGCTAATGGAAGTGCCAACGACTTCTTACAAGTAATTCAAGATAAATTCAAACAGGAAAACCTTATTTATTCAGATAAAACCATACAGGAGCGTGCTGCAAAAGCACTTGAACTGATAATTCATGATTATAGTCATTTTCGTATAGAAACCATAGATTCCTTTTTTCAAAGTATAATCAGACAACTGGCAAGAGAACTGAATCTGACAGCTAATCTGCATCTTGACTTGGATCAGGCGGAAGTATTGAAGGAAGCAATACAAAGCATGATATCTACAATAAAGGAAGAACCTGTATTGCACAACGCAATATTGTCATATATCAACGACAATATTTCTGAAAACAACAATTGGCAGATAACAAGCCAAATGGAGCAATTCAGTGTGCATATATTCAATGAGAAATACCTGAAGAGCAAACACCTCATGCATAAAACTGACAACATCATTCAGTTTATTGAGTTTAAAAAGAACTTAATCAGGCAAAAAGAAGAATTGCTCAATGAAAATCAGAAGAATGCGCAGGTATTCATGGATATTTGCAACACGAAAGGTTTTAACTGTGAGGATTTTATCGGCAAATCAAGGGGCATATACCCTTTCTTTGAAAAAATATCAAAAGGATTAGAGGCAAATATCACTAAGACAATAAGAAACTTTGTTGACTCTCCGATGTCAAATGATCCTAAAATTCAAGAATCGGAAAGTATCTTCTCTGATTTACTTATTAAAATAATTAAGAATCAAGAGGTATTAAACGACATTGATTTGTGTAAGGCAAACATCAATAAAACAATGCTACTCAGTAGTATTGACAACAAAGTACGTAAACTTAACGAAGAAGCCAATCGTTTCCTACTTGCCGATACCGCATATTTCCTACGTCAACTTATCGACGAGAGTGACGTGCCGTTTATTTACGAGAAAGCTGGAACTACGTTTAAGTATATAATGATTGATGAGTTCCAGGACACAAGTGAACTACAATGGGAGAATTTCTGTCCGCTCATAAGCAACAGCATTGCAAACAGCAACGGATGTATGCTTGTGGGAGATGTCAAGCAGAGTATATACAGATGGCGAAACAGCGATTGGAGTATTCTGAACAACATATCTGACAGCAGATTTCATCAAGATGTCAATATTTCATCACTCAACACCAACTTCAGAAGTGCTGAAACAGTAGTTAAATTCAACAATAACTTTTTCAACAAGGTATTACCATGTATTGAGAATCACCTCAGATCCGAATGCGTAAATATTGATAATGAATATATTACAACATTATACAACGCATATGCCGATGTTGAACAAAACGTATCAAAGAAAAATATAGGCAAGGGATTTGTGTCGGTAGAGTCATACATAACAGAAGAAGATGACGATGTAAAATACAGGGAAAGAATACTGGAACAGATGACACAACAGATTTGTGATCTTCTTGATTCGGGGCTGAAGGCAGAGAACATAGCTATCTTGGCACGCACATCAAAAGACATTTCCCAAATCTGTAATTATCTGAGTACAAATATCGGCGACAAAGTCAAAATCGTAAGTAATGAAGCGTTTAAGTTATGTAATTCATCGATAATTGAGGTTATTATATGTGCTTTAAGGGTTTTGATTGCCCCTAAAGACCATCTTACACGCGTTATACTTACATACAAATATCTCACTTATATAAACTTCTCAGAATGCGACAAATACAGCATAAAACAGTTGTGTAAAGCAAAGACAGAAGAACTCAACAAAATTCTTCCTAAGGAATTCTCTGATAATGAATCACATATGTGTTTCATACCTTTATATGAGTTATGTGAGAGATTATGCAATATATTTTCGAATAAAGAGATAAAAAGTCAGGATGCTTATTTGTTCAGTTTCTTTGACCAATTATCATCTTATGTTCATGACAAGCCTGCAACAATACAATCGTTCATCGAGTATTGGGAGGAATCCATGAGCAAGAATAGCATCCCAAACACATCGTCGGAAGGTATAAAGTTAATGACCATACACAAATCTAAAGGTCTTGAATTCCATACGGTTTTCATTCCGTTCTGCGATTGGGAGATGGATCCGCAGACCAACAAACTCAGGCCTACACTCTGGTGTGAACCACGTTCTAAGAACTCCGAACTTGTTCCTTTGGTTGCGCTGTCGTATGGAAACAGCATGAAGGAATCATCTTTTTATCATGAATATAATGAAGAATTCCTAAAAACTAATGTTGATAATCTGAACCTGATATATGTAGCATTTACTCGAGCTTCACAAAACTTGTTTATATACACTGGAATGGACAATAGCAAGAAGACTCGCAAATATACAGTTTACAATTTACTAAACCAAACTGTATTAAATAAAGACAATGATGCACATAAAGAAGGAACGATCTGTACAGAAAATCCTGATTGCCAGAATAACAAAATCACCAAGACAATAGAATTCGATAATCATCCAATAAATGTTCGGTTTCTTCAATCAAACAAATCCCGCAATTTCATATCACAAAATTCGGATGACGCAGAACATGATTATGATTATTATATCAACAAAGGACTTGTTATTCATAAAATAATGGAATCCATTTCTTCGTCCGACGATATTGCAAGAATTATGCTGCAACTCGAAAACGATGGTACATTTCCTTCAAAGGAGTTCAAGTTGGATATAGAAGAAACCATTCACAAGGCTTTCAGTAATCAGAATGTAAGCAACTGGTTCTCTGACAAATGGAATGTGATGAACGAATGCAACATCATTTATCGTGATGAAAACGGACAGACACAGTCCCGACGCCCAGACCGCGTTATATTCAATAATGATGAAACAATCGTTATTGATTATAAAACAGGAAAGCAATCGAACGCACATGCAGAACAAATCATACAATATATCAAACTATTAAAGAATATGAATTATCCTAACGTGCATGGTTTTCTATGGTACATGCAACGAAACGATATTGTTAAAATAGAGGATAACGATTAATTCATTTATCAGAATATGACATCTTCATTTCTCAACATAATAGCAAAAGACCTTTTCACAAGGACTAACGGACATTTGGAAAACATTACAGTTGTTTTCCCAAACAAACGTGCTAATTTGTTTATGAACCAACAGATTGCGGAATTGTCGGACTCCCCTGTATGGTCTCCTAAATACACGACTATCAGTGATTTGTTCCAGTCGATGAGTTCTTTAATAATAGCCGACCCTATTATACTCATTTCCTATCTGTACGAGATATATCAGTCGGTAGCACAAAACAACGAGTCCTTCGACCATTTCTATTCATGGGGAGAAGTGTTGCTAAAAGATTTTGAGGATATCGATTCAAACATGGTGAATTCCAAGGCTTTGTTTGCAAATATAGCCGACTTAGAAGCCATGACCTCGTTCGACTTTCTAACCGATGAGCAGTTGGATGCCATCAAACAATTCTTCACAGCTTTCAGCAAAAACGAGAAATCAGAGCTACACATTAAATTTCTGAACATGTGGAAACTGATGCCTGAAATCTATGAGAAGTTTCATAAGACTCTGGAAGAAAACGGCATTGCTTACGAAGGGATGATGAAACGTAAGATCATTGAGAATTTCAATTACGACGATATCAACACCGACACAACTTATGCGTTTGTTGGTTTCAATGCGTTATCAAAAACAGAAAAAGAACTGTTCAAATTCTTCAAGAAGCACGCAAAAACACTCTTTTATTGGGATTATGACAGCAATTCAGATCCCGACGAGGCTTCACAACATATACAACAAAACATCGTTCTCTTCGGACAAGATTTCAAACCAGAAGAAACTGAGAAAAACAAACAGAAAAACAACTCTATTAACATACAAATATTATCATCACCAACCGACAATGCCCAATGTAAATATATTGGACAATGGATTAAGGAAACGATAAAGAAGGACGAGCCATTAAACAAAACCGCAATCATTCTGTGTAACGAAAATCTGTTAAATTCGGTATTACATTCCGTTCCTTCACACGACGACGAAGGCAATGAAATACAATATAATATAACTATGGGATATCCTTTACAGGAAACACCTGTCAATAGTTATATTATGGCATTGATAAACCTACAATCAAAAGGTTGGAAAGACGATAACACATTAAAGTATAAAGCTGTAATACAATTATTGCAGCACCCTTTTGTGATGTCAATGGCAAATGACCATGTACACGAAATCTTACAGAAGATAAAGGATAACAATATTATTTTTCCCGAAATACAACTTTTCGAGAACCACCCTGGTCTGAAATTCATATTCACACATCAGGATAATTGCCATGACACCATTAAATATATACGTGATTGTATTGTGCTCGCCACAAAAGTTTATACTGAAGATTTACAGAGAAACGACAATCAACTGCTCAACGAATCGCTATTTAACGGTTATACGATGACAAACCGTCTGCTGGCCATTTCTGACGAAGGGAAACTGCCAATACAGAATATAGATATTCTATCAAGATTAATCAGACATATAATACAGACTACAAGCGTTCCATTTCATGGAGAACCTGCATCAGGTATCCAGATTATGGGAGTATTGGAAACACGTAATCTTGATTTCAACAACATAATAATGCTTTCAATGGAGGAAGGCACAATGCCTAAACCGCCTCAACAATCATCATTTATACCATACGTACTGAAGAAAGCACATGGTATGCCTACAATTGAACATTACGACAGCATTTATTCATATTATTTCCATCGTCTGTTTCACCACGTACAAAAGTTGACATTATTATATAATAATACAACAGAAGGAATACACAAAGGTGAAATGAGCAGATACCTCATGCAACTAAAGCTCAACGGAGTTCCATGCGGAGAAATCGTTTCACACAATATTGAACCAGTAACAACCTCACCTATAAGACTGAAAGACGAAAATGAAAACAAGGAAAATGAAGTTTTCACATCTCCGTCGGCTATCAACACATATATAGATTGTCCATACAAATACTATCTGCGATACATTTGCGGACTTAAAGAACCTGAAACCCTAAGTGAGGATGTCGATAACATCGCATTTGGTAATATCTTTCATTATGTCATGGAACATATATACAGACCATTCATCGGACGTGGACAAATACAAAGTTTCCAGATTAATGAAATCAAAAAAGACAATGTCCTATTACAAAAGATTATAGACCAAGCATTTACTGAAATTCTGAATAAAGACAACGACAATAAGACCCACAATTATTCAAAAGGGAAACTCGACGGAGAAATGCTGCTTACATATGAAGTTATAACACAATATGTAAAAAAACAATTGGATATCGACTCAAAACTTTGTCCAATGACTATTCTCGCCGTAGAGAAAGACTTAAATGAAATAGATATAAACGGAGAGGCAGAAATCGCCAACGGATTTAAGTTTTCAGGAATAATCGACAGAGAAGACATAGTAACTATTGATGGAAAACAAATCCACAGAGTAGTTGACTATAAAACATCAAGCCAAATTAATAATAAGACCAACGACATTCTCACATTGTTCCAACACAACAACCTACACACAGGATATATTCTACAGACATTATACTATTGTGAAGCCCTTGTGTCATCAGGATGCAAAGACGCACTTTCTCCAGCATTGCTGTTCATAAAGAAGAACACATCAGAAACCGACTATTCTGTAATGATAAACAAAGAACCGATTTATGATTATAAGTCACAATGCAGGGAAATCTTTCTTATGGAACTGAAAGCTCTTATCAATAAAATAAGAAATCCTGAGAATCCATTTATTAAAAATCCGGAGGAGAAGAAATGTGAATTGTGTCCATTCCTCAAATTATGCGAGGCCGACAACAAAAATCAATAAGCATCTGATAAAAAAACGATTAGATCATATAAGATAAATAAATACATATGGTATTAATAATAAGTTTTGAATTATAAATTGCATAAATAACGAATATTCAATTAAAAATGCATAAAATGTAGGTCATATGAAAAAATATTCGTAACTTTGCAAACCGAAAAGAAATATCCAAGCACAAATTAGATGAAAACGATGGAAAAGCAACTCAAGAAAGTATTAGTATTGGGTTCTGGTGCACTCAAAATCGGCCAAGCAGGCGAATTTGACTACTCCGGTTCTCAAGCATTAAAAGCCCTCAGAGAAGAAGGCATCAGTTCAGTATTGGTTAATCCAAACATTGCTACTATTCAAACATCAGAAGGTATTGCTGACAAGGTCTATTTCCTACCAGTGACACCTTTTTTTGTAACTCAAATCATCAAGAAAGAACGTCCAGACGGAATACTTCTTGCATTCGGTGGTCAGACTGCTCTTAACTGCGGTACTGAATTATATCAATCAGGTGTTCTTAAAGAATATGGAGTTCAGGTATTAGGTACAAGCGTTGAAGCTATCATGTACACAGAAGACCGTGACCTCTTTGTTAAGAAATTGGACGAAATTGAGTTGAAGACTCCAATCAGCCAGGCTGTAGAAAACATGGATGATGCTCTTCGTGCAGCAAATGAAATCGGTTTCCCAATCATGATCCGTTCTGCTTATGCACTCGGAGGTTTAGGTAGTGGTATCTGCCCTGATGAAAAGAAATTCAAGGAATTAGCAGAAAGCGCATTTACATTCGCACCACAGATTCTGGTAGAAGAATCACTTAAAGGTTGGAAAGAAATTGAATTCGAAGTAATACGCGACAAGAACGACCACTGTTTCACTGTTGCATCAATGGAAAACTTCGACCCACTCGGAATACACACTGGTGAATCTATAGTTGTTGCCCCTACTTGCTCACTCAACGACGAACAAGTAAAGATGCTTCAAGATTTGTCAATCCGCTGTGTACGCCACCTCGGTATTGTCGGAGAATGTAACATACAATTCGCATTCAATGCAGAAACAAACGACTATCGTATCATTGAGGTTAATGCACGTCTTAGCCGTTCTTCTGCTTTGGCATCAAAAGCAACTGGTTATCCTTTGGCTTTCGTTGCTGCAAAAATCGGACTTGGATATTCACTCGACCAAATCGGTGAGATGGGTACAACAAACTCTGCATATGTTGCACCACAACTCGATTACATGATTTGTAAGATTCCACGTTGGGACCTCACTAAATTCTGTGGCGTAAGTCGCGAAATCGGTTCTTCAATGAAATCTGTAGGTGAAATCATGTCTATCGGACGTTCATTCGAAGAAATGATTCAGAAAGGTCTTAGAATGATCGGACAAGGTATGCACGGATTCGTAGGTAACGACCACAATAAGTTCGAAGACCTTGACTACGAATTGTCTCACCCAACAGACCTTCGTATCTTCGCTATCGCACAGGCACTCGAAGAAGGATATACAACACAACGTATAGAAGAACTTACTAAAATCGATGTATGGTTCCTCGAAAAACTCAAACATATCGTTGACATCAAGCACAAACTCATGTCATTCAACAAACTCGAAGAAATCACTCCTGAGTTCATGAGAGAAGTTAAGGCATGCGGTTTCAGTGATTTCCAAATTGCACGTTTCGTTCTCAAACCAGAAGGAAACATGGAAAATGCCAACCTCGAAGTTCGTAAATACCGCAAGGGATTAGGTATCCTTCCTGCTGTTAAGCGTATCAACACAGTAGCAAGCGAACATCCAGAACTCACAAACTACTTGTATATGACTTATGCAGTAGCTGGATACGATGTAAACTACTACCAACACGAGAAATCTGTAGTTGTATTAGGTAGTGGTGCTTACAGAATCGGTTCTTCTGTAGAATTCGACTGGTGTTCTGTAAACGCAATCAACACTGCACGCAAACTGGGTTACAAGTCAATCATGATCAACTACAACCCAGAGACAGTAAGTACAGACTACGACATGTGCGACCGTCTATACTTCGACGAACTCTCATTCGAACGTGTGCTTGACGTAATCGACCTCGAACAGCCTCGTGGTGTTATTGTAAGTGTGGGTGGACAGATTCCAAACAACCTTGCAATGAAGTTATATCGTCAGGATGTTCCAATCCTCGGTACTTCTCCAATAAGCATCGACCGCGCAGAAAACAGAAATAAATTCTCTGCAATGCTCGACAAGCTCGGAATCGACCAGCCAGCATGGCGTGCACTTACAAGCCTCGACGACATCAAGGATTTCATCAGCGAAGTTGGATACCCTGTACTTGTTCGTCCAAGTTATGTATTGTCAGGTGCAGCAATGAACGTATGCTACAACGACGAAGAACTTGAACGCTTCTTGAAGATGGCAACAGAGGTTAGCCAAGACTACCCTGTAGTAGTAAGCCAGTTCATGCAAGACACTAAGGAAATCGAATTCGATGCTGTTGCAAAAGAAGGTGAAGTTGTTGAATACGCAATCAGTGAACACGTAGAATTTGCAGGTGTACACTCTGGTGACGCAACACTCGTATTCCCAGCACAACATATCTACTACTCTACAATACGTCAGATCAAGAAGATCAGCCGCCAAATTGCAAAAGAACTCAATATCAGCGGTCCATTCAACATCCAATATCTTGCTAAGGGACAGACTGTCAAGGTTATCGAATGTAACTTACGTGCCAGCCGTTCATTCCCATTCGTATCTAAGATACTCAAGCACAACCTCATCGAGACAGCTACTCGAATCATGCTTGACGCTCCATACGAGAAACCAGACAAGAGTGAATTCGACATCGACCGCATAGGTGTTAAGGCTAGTCAGTTCTCATTTGCACGTCTCCAAAACGCAGACCCTGTATTAGGTGTTGACATGAGTTCTACTGGTGAGGTAGGATGTATCGGTGACGACTTGAACGAAGCATTACTCAACGCACTCATCGCAACAGGATACAAATTACCAAAGAAATCAATCCTCATTTCTTCAGGTGGTGCTCGCGGTAAGGTTGATTTGCTCGACGCTTGTAAGATCCTCGTTGAAAAAGGATACGATGTATATGGTACAAAAGGTACAGCACAATTCCTCAATGAAAACGGAGTTAAGGCTACACCTGTATCATGGCCAGATGAAGAAGGTAACGCTAACGTAATGCAAATGATTGCAGATCACAAGTTCGACCTCATCATCAACGTTCCTAAGAACCAGACTAAGCGTGAACTTACTAACGGTTACAAGATTCGTCGCGCAGCAATCGACCACAATATTCCACTCATGACAAATGCAAGACTTGCTAAAGCATTTATCGAAGCATTTACTGCCATGAACATGGAAGACATACAAATCAAGAGCTGGCAAGAATACGTATAATCCGTATGACAGAAAACATGCTGCACGTCAAAACATTTTGACAAGTCAGTATTATCTATAACTTCAATGGGATGTGTCGTTCTGACACACCCCATTGTTTTTTTAATATTATATCGATAAATGTTAATATCACATATATTAGTCCCTATTTTATAGCTAAAAATAAACTTTTACACAAGAATAAACATTAATATGATTTTTTTTCATTAACTTTGTAAATCAATATGGGCTTATATCAACCTCATAATGTATTAATATAAAAGAAAATAAAAAGATTAATTAAAAATCACTTATATAAAATTACTTATATATGTATAGAACACATACATGTGGACAACTCCGCATTACAGACACAGGAACGACAGTTACACTTGCAGGATGGGTGCAGCGTACCCGCAAGATGGGTGGTATGACATTTGTTGACTTACGCGACAGATATGGAATCACTCAGTTAGTATTCAACGAGGAACAAAACGCAGAACTTTGTGATGAAGCCAACAAACTCGGTCGTGAATATGTCATCCAAGTAACAGGAACAGTAAACGAACGTTACAACAAAAACAAGAACCTGCCTACAGGTGATATCGAAATAATAGTTGATAAACTGAATATACTTAACTCAAGTGATACACCACCATTTACCATTGAAGATAACTCTGACGGTGGAGACGACTTGAGAATGAAATACAGATATCTTGATTTAAGACGTCAGTGCGTACGTCAGAATCTCGAACTTCGTCACCGTATGTGTATCGAAGTGAGAAACTATCTGAGCAATCTCGGATTCCTTGAGATTGAAACTCCAATACTCATTGGTTCAACACCTGAAGGAGCACGCGACTTCGTTGTTCCATCACGTATGAATCCAGGACAATTCTACGCCCTTCCACAATCACCACAAACACTTAAGCAATTACTTATGGTTGCCGGTATCGACCGCTACTTCCAGATTGCAAAATGTTTCCGTGACGAGGACTTGAGAGCTGACCGCCAGCCTGAATTCACTCAGATTGACTGTGAGATGTCATTCGTCAACCAGGAAGATATCATACAGACATTCGAAGGAATGGCAAAGCATTTGTTCAAGTCACTCCGTGGCATAGAACTCAACGAGCCATTCTTACGCTTGCCATGGGCTGATGCAATGCGCCGATTCGGTAGCGACAAACCAGATATGCGTTTTGGAATGGAATTTATCGAACTCAAGAGCGAAACTGAAAACTTCTTCGCTGACAAAGCCGGATTCGCCGTATTCGATGATGCAAAATATGTTGGTGGTATAGTTGCGGAAGGATGTGCTGTATATACTCGTAAACAGATTGACCAACTAACCGACTTCGTAAAACGTCCACAGGTTGGAGCAAAAGGTCTTGTATATGCACGTGTTCAAGAAGACGGTTCTGTAAAATCAAGTGTCGATAAGTTCTACACACCAGAACAACTTATTGCAATGAAAGAAAAGATGCAAGCAAAACCAGGCGACTTGATTCTTATTCTTTCTGGTGAAGATGCAATGAAGACTCGCAAACAACTCTGCGAATTACGTCTTGAGATGGGTGAACGCTTAGGATTGCGCGATAAAAACAAGTTTGCACTTCTCTGGGTTACAGAATTCCCTATGTTTGAATGGAGCGATGAAGAGCAAAGACTCATGGCTATGCACCACCCATTCACCCACCCTATGGAAGAAGACATCCCAATGCTTGACACAAATCCAGCAGCTGTACGTGCAGATGCATACGACATGGTATGTAACGGTGTCGAGGTAGGTGGAGGAAGTATTCGTATCCACGATCCAAAACTTCAGGCAAAGATGTTCGAAATCCTTGGTTTCACTCCAGAGAAAGCACAAGAACAATTCGGTTTCCTCATGAACGCATTCAAATTCGGTGCACCACCTCACGGAGGACTTGCATACGGACTCGATCGTTGGGTAAGCCTCTTTGCTGGTCTTGATTCTATCAGAGACTGTATCGCATTCCCTAAGAACAACTCAGGACGCGATATTATGCTCGATGCACCTTCTGCAATTGACCAGAAGCAACTTGATGAATTAGATCTTATAATAAAGGAGAACTAATAAGACCATTTGATGATATATCATTGCGTATATTATTGATTTTTATCATCTTAACACGAAAAGAGTAGAAACTACGTCATACAATAAATAAATGAAAATAGACAAAAATACCATTATTGGACTTATCCTCATGGCACTCGTCATGGGTGGATATATGTGGTATCAAAACACCACAGCAAAGAAAATGCAAGAGCAAAGAGCTATAGAAGCACAAACTGAAGCTATTGCACAACATAAATCCGACAGTATTGAGAGTGTTCAGAAAGAAAAGAAAGCTAAAAAACTCATAGAACAGATAAACGATTCAACAAGTTCTCTTTTTCAAGCACGCCAACAGAACGACGGTCAAACTGTCTTAGAAAACGAACTTCTGAAGATTACAATCGCAAATAAAGGCGGTCAGATTGCTCGTGCAGAACTCAAAGATCCTACATACAAGGATCAAAAAGGAAAGCAAGTGGTTCTGTTCGACAATAACGAATCCAACATGCGATTACTCTTTGACGGAAAAGAGGATAATATCGTAACAGACGAATTGTATTTCACTCCAAAAAATGCATCAAAGAGTTCTGTTACAATGAGTTTGCCAATAGCCGACGGTAGCATAGATATTATGTATAAGTTGGTGCCAAACTCATATATTCTGGAAATGAGTGTCAAAGCAAACAACCTGCAAGGATTCTTCCCAACCAAAACCAAGAGTTTTGACATTGAGTGGAGCGAGAATATGCGTCAGCAGGAAAAAGGTTTTGAATTTGAAAACAGATATAGCACAATTACTTGGAGAACAACAAATAACGACACAGATGAATTATCATCTGCCGGAGCTGACAAAGAAGAAGACAATTTCAAGGACAATCTACAATGGGTTGCCTTCAAGACACAATTCTTCAGTCAAATCCTTATTGCTGACTCTGAATTCAAACCATCATCATTCAAACAGAAACAATTCAAGAAAGAAGAGCAAAAAGATATAAAGTATCTGAAAAACTATGTTGCTGAGATGTCAACTGACTTTGACCCATCAGGCAAATCTGTTTCTCAGATGAAAATGTATCTCGGACCAAACAAGTTCTCTACCCTCAGAAATAATGAGAAATTATGTAATGACGAACGTGATTTGGATTTACAAAGTATCGTATATCTTGGATGGCCACTTATAAAATATATCAACCGTTTCTTCATGCTGTACCTATTCGACTGGATGACAAGTTGGGGTATCAACATGGGAATCGTATTGATTATTCTTACATTATTAATAAAATGTGCGGTATTCCCACTCATGCGCAAGAGTTTCCTTTCTTCTGCACGCATGCGTGTGCTTAAACCAAAAGTTGATGAACTCGCAAAGAAATATCCAAACAAGGAAGATGCGATGAAGAAGCAACAGGAAACCATGCAGTTATACAGCCAGTATGGTGTGAGTCCGATGGGCGGATGTCTTCCTATGCTTATTCAGATGCCTATCTGGATTGCATTGTTCAACTTTATTCCAAACGCCATCGAACTTCGTGGACAATCATTCTTATGGGCTGATGACCTTTCAACATACGATGATGTAATCAATTGGGGAACAAACATTCCATTTATCGGCAATCACATCAGTTTATTCTGTGTACTCTGGTGTATCTCTACAATTGTCAACACATGGATTACAATGCGTCAGCAAAAGGACACAATGACCTCTGAACAGGCTCAACAGATGAAGATGATGCAATGGATGTCATACATCATGCCTGTAGTGTTCTTCTTCTCATTCAACGACTATTCATCAGGTCTTAACTTGTACTATTTCTTCTCAGGTCTGCTCTCAATATTGATGATGTGGTTCCTTCGTAAGACAACCAACGACGACAAACTCCTTGCCAAACTTGAAAAACGTTATCAAGAACGTAAGGCAAACGGAACTGGAATAAACAAAACATCTTCAATGATGGGACGTCTTCAAGCATTGGCTGAGAAACAACAGGAAATGCTTCGTCAGCAACAAGAAGAACAACAGAAACGCAATAAGAAATAAAACATTCATCTACGACAATGGAAAATAACGGACACCCAAAAGGATTATACCTCTTGTTCGTCACAGAAATGGCTGAACGATTCAGCTATTACGGAATGAGAGCCTTGTTCGTATTATATTTGGTTGCTGCATTCTACAATAGTGCTGATGCATCACAGATATATGGTTCATACACCGGCCTTGTATATCTCACTCCACTCATAGGAGGATACATTGCCGACCGCTATTGGGGAAACAACCGTTCAATCATTGTCGGAGGAATCGTCATGGCTGCAGGTCAGTTCCTGATATTTGCCTCAGCTTGTTTTGTACAACAGACTATCACAAAAGAGGGAGGCACGATTGATACATCAATTAACAACTCCCTCTCTATCATACTCATGTTCATTGGTTTGGCTGCTTTGATTATCGGAAACGGATTCTTCAAGCCAAACATCTCTACAATGGTCGGAGACCTCTATGAATCCACCGACAAGCGCAAAGACTCTGCATTCACCATCTTCTATATGGGAATAAACGCAGGTGCACTATTTGCGCCACTTATATGCGGTTTCTTTGCAGCCGAGGGAAGTTGGAGCAATCCAGGAGC
>JAGABW010000055.1 GCA_017614465.1 Bacteroidaceae bacterium
CTAAGTCGATAAGTTTTGTTGCTATATAACTGCTATGTCTGTTAAGTTCGTTGTAAGTAAAACGCCCCGATCTATCCACCACTGCGACCGAAGAAGGTGTTGCCAAAGCCTGTTTGATAAATAGAGAAGGGAAAGTCTCGGCAGGACAAGCGTTCATTGTCTTACCATGCGACATATCGACAATCTTCGCCGTCTCAGCATCATCGACAAGTGAAAGCATGCCAAGAGACATATCACGACAGGAAATCATCTGCATGACAACAACATGCATACACGATGCTATCTTCGCTATTCTATCCTCTGAATTCAACGCCTCGCTCGAAACACATCGTATCTCATAATCTGTATCCTTTGAATAAATCTCCACTCCAAGATCATCTTCCACACAAGGACGAAGCAACTGCCCTCCAGACATATTTTCACCTCCAAGTTGTAGTTTTTCAAGATTATCCGCACCAAGGAAATTATAATATATCTTTGGTTCCATACCGAGATCAACACACAAATCTGAGAAAGGATAGCAACTATTGCGGACTGCAGAGTTGAATTCGGTTTTTACACATTCAAAAAACTCTTGCAAAGACATGTCGTTGTTCACTGAAAGCAAAACCGGCAGTGTCTTAACATACATCCCGAACGAATGGCGCAGTCTGTGTTCATTTCGTCCGTGAACCATAGTGTGATAACATACTTGTTGTACACGTGATATACGTGAGACCACAAGACTAAATGCCGCCATGAACAACAGGTTTGGTGATAAGCCGTTATTTTTGCACCATTCATCGACAAGTTGCTTAGTTACAGAAGATGAGCGGCAAATCTGTCGTCCAGAGGGGTTGGTGGCAGTTTGACCTAATGACAAGAAATCATGGTTTGCAAACTTGTTTCTATATAGTTCCTTTATGTTATAATAATCATTTCCATGAGAGGCACTGCTTTCTTCCTCTGCAGCATGCCACATCTCATAAGAAGATTTAGGTAATGGTTTTCCGCCATATGCCAAAGGCAGATATTGTCCCAGCAGAATCTTACCATATGAATATCCATCACAAACAATATGGTGAATATCAACAAGAAGATATCTTGACTTTTCGGTTATTATTATGGAAAAGCGGAAAAGCGGTTCCCCACTAATCAAATCGAAAGGTTGTACTGCGTCAGAACTGATATATGAGCGTAAAGCTCGCTCGCTCATGCTAATACGTTTTATTGTAATTGACATCTCATCATCAACATATTGTTGTGGCACACCATTTGAGTCAATCATAAATCTCAAACGTAACGCCTGACATGACTCCACTATTACGTGTAAAGCCCTGTCCAGTTGTTCTAAATCTGTGTTATCCGCCAATTCAATCAAAGAAGGCAGATTATACTGGGTAGAACCCGAATGTTTAAGACAATGAAAGAATATACCTAATTGTGTATTTAACAACGGATATGTTTTCATCAATTATATAAAACGTTTATTGTTGTAATCGATTATAGGAAATCTTGCAAAAGTAAGGTTTTAATCTAATGTAAATGATATAAATAAAGTTGTATTCACACCCAAGGGGCATGAATACAACATATGAGGTTAAATCTTAATCATTAAGGATAGGATTGCCGTCGCTGTCAAACGCAAAACGTTTACCGCCTTTAGAGCGTCTGTCAGACGATGATTTATCAAATTTTCCGAAGTTCTTTTCAGATTTGTGACCATCATTAAATCTTCTATCCTTAGAACCGGAACCATGACCTTTAAACGACTTTGATTTATAGTCTTTACCGCCCTTTGAATCTTTATGGCCGTATTGTTTGCGTGGTTCATCATCAGAATAATCCCTAAACTTATGAATCTTTTCACCATATTTCTTAAATGGCTTAGATTTAAAGTAATGCGAATCGTCATCAGTATTGAAACGTGAATTTCGACTGTTACGTTCTAACTCACGCTTGAACTTTGCATTTGGTTGTATTAACAATTCTTCATCAGTTAGTTGACGTTCGCCATCACGTGCAGACGAAGCATTATTATCACGTACCTGTTTATGCCCTTTGAATTTGGCATTTCTGATACGTTCTTCCTTTGTTTTAATATCCAGTCCTTCCTGACGACGCTCACTGAGTTTACCTTCGAACATCTGATACTTTCTTAGTTCACATTCCAATGCTCCGTTATATAGGATATAACGAGTTGAAGGACGGAAGCCTATCTTTGCAAAGCATTCTTCGTGCAAACTGAGCACCCATGCATCACCACCAGCAAATGAATGTTTCAATACTGTTCCGAAATCGGCATACAGACCTAAGATATCATCAGTAGTGATACGTTCGCCGTATGGAGGGTTAGTTACCATTATAGACGGCATCTGCTGAGGTTCAAGATCACGTACATCACCTTGTTGGATAGTAACGATATCACTTACACCTGCTGATTTAACATTTTCATTTGCAATGCTTACAGCGTGATGATTTATATCGTAGCCATATATATGGAAATTGAAGTCACGTTCCTGACTATCATCGTTATAAATCTCATCGAAGAGATCCGGATCGAAGTCTTTCCAATGTTCAAAAGCAAATTCCTTACGGAACACACCCGGATAAATATTCTTTGCGATAAGAGCAGCTTCAATCAGGATAGTACCCGAACCACACATTGGATCGATGAAATCGCTGTCACCATCCCATCCTGTGAGCATGATTATACCTGCAGCCAACACCTCGTTAAGTGGTGCAGCAACAGTTCCTGTACGATAGCCACGATGATGTAAGCTTTCACCACTACTATCGAGCGAGATAGTTACATCATGGTCGGAGATATGCAGATTCACACGTATATCAGGATTGGAGATACCTACATTCGGACGTTTTCCTGAACGTTCACGGAAATAATCCGCGATGGCATCTTTGACACGATAAGCTGCGAAACGAGAATGACGGAACTCATCACTAAAGACAACTGCATCGACCAAAAACGTACTGTCTTCATCCATATAGTCCTCCCAATGAATCTTCTTTGTTTCCTCATATACCTCATCTGCATCTTTTGCCTTGAACTCGCGTATAGGCATTAAAATCTTAACCGCTGTTCTCAGACAGAAATTTGCCTTGTAGAGTATTTCTTTGTTTCCTTGGAATGAAACCATGCGGTTTCCTATCTCTACGTTCTCAGCACCAATGCTGTTTAATTCTTTAGCCAGAAGTTCTTCTAATCCGGCAAAAGTCTTTGCTATTAATTTCATATATTATTCCTTAGATATTCTTTGCACTACTTTATCTCCAGGTTTGACATCGTCGGTCACCCATACATTTCCTCCGATGACTGCACCCTTTCCAATTATTATACGTCCTAAGATGGTTGAATTTGCATAAACAATCACATCGTCCTCCAATATAGGATGGCGTAAAATTCCTTTTATCGGGTGCCCTTTATCATCTAACGGGAAACTCCTTGAACCAAGTGTCACCCCTTGATAAAGTTTAACATTATTTCCTATTATACTTGTTTCTCCAATCACCACACCTGTACCATGATCTATGGTGAAATAGTCGCCGATCTGAGCACCAGGATGAATATCAATTCCTGTTTCAGAATGTGCCATTTCTGTTATCAGTCGTGGAATGAGTTGTATTCCCATTTGATGTAACTCATGAGCTATTCTATAATTCATAAGAGCCTTGATTACAGGATAGCAACATATGACTTCGTCATAACTCTGTGCTGCCGGATCTCCATTGAAGGCGGCAACAACATCGGTTTGCAGGCTACTGCGTATGGTTTCCAGACTCGACATAAAACGTTCGGTTTCCTCTGCATCAAGAACATCTCCATTTATAAGAGTTTCACGCAACAACTTCTCTTCATCCTCCAATGACAGGTTCTCATCCCCATAATAATCATGGAAGAATACGGCTCTCGATAGTCGTACGATTTCCTCGGTGAGTTTGATAATATTTGAGTAGTTCATATCTTGTCTGAAAAGAATTAATATGTTTTCTGATTTATTATTGATGTAATGAGATGTACAATATACACGATTACTTATCAGAATATTGATTCATCAGTTCTTGTGCCGCTTCATCGCCCAAATCTATGGCTTTCTGAAGATTTTGTTTTCCCAAAGCCTTTTCGCCTTTTTCTATCTGAGCATATCCCATTATGCGATAGGCATCAGGCAGATTTGGATTTAGTTCCAAAGCCTTCTTGGCTTCTGAAATACAATCATCTGTTTGACCGATACGTATAAACACAGCAGATTTCTCGACATGGAACAAAGCCTCCTTTGGAGCAAGTGAGATTGCGGCATCCAAATCATCAAGTGCCTGCTGATACATTTTAGCCTTCTGCTCAATGAGCGCACGGTCGTAATGGAATCGGGCATTTACCTTGTTGTTATTCAGATAACAATACTGATTATAATCCAAAACGGCCTCACGATACCTTCCTGCCTTCTCATATAGTTGTGCACGTCGCATCACATATGAAGCAGCTTCTGTAGGAAGTGGTGTTGAAAACATGGCAATGGCACTATCCATCATAGCAATCTGCACATTTACAGTATCGCCACGTCGTTCACTTGCCATGCTGGCTGCATAATATGTTGCTGGCGAGCGTTCTTCTGAGTTATTTATCGCATCGAAGATTTCAAGTGCACCATCATAATTCTTCATTGCAACAAGAATCTTTGTTTTCAACAAACGGTTATCAAGTGAATTATTTGCTGCTATGGCCTTATCAACATAATCAATTGCCAAATCATAATTCCACTTGCTGTATTCAGGTGTTGGCTGATATAACAGTTTTGTATATATGATTTCTGCAATCCTTGAATTAGCATATGCCTTGTCTGTTGACAACTTGTAGAAAGTCTGCAAATCCTTGTCAGCCTCATCAAACTTCTGTATGTCAATATATGGTGTAGCACGACGATAATAACCTTCTGCGTTATTTGGATATGCTTCAATAAACAAATTGAGAAGATCTAAATATTCGTCATTATCTGCAGAACGTGATTTAAAATACAGATAAACAAGACTTTCCTCCATACTGTCTGGCAGTCCTTTCTTTATGTGTATGTTATTCAACGCATAATTATTCACCTTTGTTGACAATGCCTGAATCGACAAAGCCTCTGCCTTGTGTATTCCCAAAGCATGTCCTTTTCCGTTTAAAGGCAACTGAAGAGTTGCTACAAGTTCACCAGACTGATTAAATGCCGGACAACCTATGTATTTCTCTTCTAATGGATAATCCAATGAATAATATGGGATGGTATTATCCACTGTATCTATCGAAACCACAGATGCTGCAGGACAAGTAGCCATCTTGTTTTTAGAGAAAGGCAACACAAAGAATTTTGTTCCAATATTTGAGAACGATGAAGATAATTTCAATGGTGTAGCCTTGCGAGCATTTGTTTTGAATTTAACAAGTCCATATATGTCATCTGCACCTAATATTCTGACTACCTCGCTCTTATCGCCTGATTGGTCAACGACAACAGCTGAATAGGCATCACGTAACAGATTATAATCAGCAACAGCAACTCCGTCTGATGAGATATAAAAGGCTGTTCCTGAATGTAAAAGATTCATATCCTTATCATAGGAATTCAATGACACTATCGATTTCTGAATTTTATTCATCCATCCAGCTGTTGGAGCCTCCTGAGCCTGCATATACAAGACTGAGGTCAACATTGTCATCATACAGAATAATATTTTACATATATGTTTCATAATCCAGATTGATTAATTATTAATTTCCAATAATTCTTTTGCGTTATTAATTGCCGACTGAGTAATATTTGCTCCACTTAACATATGAGCAATCTC
>JAGABW010000056.1 GCA_017614465.1 Bacteroidaceae bacterium
TCTAAAGTGAATGCTGATATAACAATCCGAAACCGTAAAATAAGCATTATATCAGACGAGCCAGCCCAAAGACTCGAAATAACCGACATGCAGGGAAGAACTTTATTTCACGAGAATGTAATTTCTAATAATATTTCCGTTTCATCTGATATGCGTGGACTGTACATGGTGTCAGTGTGGTTTGCTAATGGAGAAAAGTTAGCCAAGAAAGTGATGATGTATTAAAATATTAGGTTATATATTAATAAAATGTGAGTCTGGAAGGATTTTTTTGTTCCGGACTCACATTTTTCTGTTATTTGTCTTTCAGATGATATGATAAGTTTGTAGTCTCTTACCAAAGATGATGTACAGAAGGACGAATCTCCTTATCGTATATTTCTTGTACTTTAACCATTTCTGCATCACTCAATGCTGGTAATTCAGATGCAGTTACATTAGCTTTGATTTGTTCTGGTCGGCTTGCTCCAGGTATGATAACACTTACTTCAGGGTGCATGAGGATCCATCGTAATGCAGTCGCTGCAAGGTTATCAGTGTGGAGTTCTTCCTTTAGTTGCTGTGCGACACGGATTCCTGTGGCGTAGTCAACACCTGAGAATGTCTCGCCTTTGTCGAATGCCTCACCATTACGGTTGAATGAGCGGTGGTCTTGTGGACCGAATGTTGTATTCTCAGTATATTTTCCAGTTAATAGTCCGCTTGCCAATGGAACTCTTACGATAATGCCCACATTCTTTGCCGCAGCCTTTTTGAACAATTCTTCTGCAGGTTTTGTTCTGAACATATTGAATATGACTTCAATAGCTGAGATATCGTGTTCTAATGCAGCCAGTCCTTCTTCAACCTTCTCGATACTTACTCCATAGTGTTTGATCAGTCCTTCAGCTTTCATCGCATCTAATACGTCGAATACTTTTTTGTCGTAGAAAACAGATGTTGGAGGACAGTGGAGTAGGGTGAGGTCGAGGCTCTCCTTGCCCAGTTGCTGACGGGAGCGGTTTACGAATCGTCTCAGGTTCTCTTCATTATAACCTTCGGCAACATGTGGATTAAGATCACGTCCCATTTTTGTTACAACAAATATATCTTTGTCGGGATGCATCTTCAGGAATTTACCAATTGCTTTCTCGCTATTGCCGTCTTGATATATGTCTGCAGTATCAAACAGGTTGATTCCATTGTCGATAGCGGCCTGTAATGTGTCTAAAGCCACTTTCTCGTTGAAAGGATCGCCCCATTTTGAACCTAATTGCCATGTCCCGAGTGAAATTTCGCTCACTTTAAAGTTTGTTTTTCCAAAAGTACGATAATTCATAACAGATTCGGATTTTTATGATTATGACTAAAAAATGATTCTCAATTTATAATATTAGTAAATGATTTATCAGTTTGTATTAAAAAAAGATTGACACACAGATATAAACGTAGTCTAATATGTGTTGAACTTGTTTACGAAATAATAGTACCACCAGTATGTCTCTCCATAGACAGGCTTTAGCTGTTTACCTATTTCAACAATCTTGTTGCCAGAGCCAATTGCATTTTGGTAGTCTTGTACGAATTTCAGGAAATTTGTTGAGTGTTGTTGGTTGTAAATATCTACAGCATCTAATACATGTATAGGAATATTGTCTTCCCCAAACATGGAGTAGTAGTTTTCGATTTGGAATTTAATAAGATCATCATCTTTCAGAGCCATGGCGTAGATTAATGCCATTTCCTGTTGCTCTGGTGTGCTGGCTATGAGAGTTGCATAATAGTCAAGCAGATAAGCCTCACACATGCCGCGATCGTCGTCAACCATGTCGTCAAGTACAATCATTGGAGTAATGGCTTTGATTTCCTGACTTTCTTTTGCGCTGTGTGCTTCAAACGAATATTCAAGCCATTGATTTGCCCATTGTTTATGATACATTGTAGTCTTGAGAATCGCTATATATTTCTGTGCAAGTTCCGCCTCGTTGTTTATGACAGCACATCTTATAAGAATCTTCAGGTTTCTTACAGAAAATCCATATTTGGCAATGTTGTTTAGTGCCCAACGGGAAGCATAGTTGATACAACCATGATGATAATAGAGTAGTGGGGCGATTGTCTGAGTCATTGCAACTTTTAAATCGCCTTGTTTGGTTGGGTAACTACCAGCCATTCCAGTAGCGAATCCTTTCTCGCCCAATTGTTTAAGGTGAAGCAAAGCCAGATTCTTACACATTATCATCTGGTTGGTTGGTTCTTTCTCTATCTTTTTATATTCATCGATAATCTCCTCCCAACGGCATTCATCAAGTAGTTTATACATGCGAAGTTCGCATTTGAATCTGTTGTCGTTGAAACCGAACCAGAATGGGGTGACCAAAAAGAATATGGCAATGAAACATGAGAATAGCATGCGTATATTCTTCTTTGTCGGGCTTGTAGTCTCGTTGGATTTATATAATGAGATTATGATAAACCACACGATGACAATGAAGAATGGAATGCTTAACTTCCAATATGTGTGGCTGTTTTGTTGGAATAGCGGAAATCCGATAATCCACGCCTTTTCAATTGGCATGTGTGTGCCCATGTAGTATGCGATAAGTGGAACAGAAGCAATAAGGACAACACATACAGACGATGTTATGATTATATTTCTTTTGTCGGATTTGTTTCTGATATCCAGCAACACGCAACAGATGGCAGTAAGAAGTCCCCACCATCCGCAAAGATAATAGCCAGTGATGGTTATTGCAATCAGATATAAAAGGGAAATGGCGATTGGTCCGACTGTCTTTATTCTGGTATATCCATATAGTGAAAGGATTGTGAAAAGACATCCTAATGAGCATGCAAACCAATAACCGGGCATGTTCATATAGTAAATCCAATAGCCCACACCTGTGATTGAACATAACAATGCAGTTATTGGTATGATGGTGTATGCCTGATCGTGTGTCCTTAGTTTGTAAGTCTTTACACACAATACATATATGAGTGTCCAGATTATTATCAGGAATAAAGTGCCCAACCACGGATAATAAAAGAATTGGGTGAGGAAACAACCAGCCCAATTGATGACACCTCCAGGTTTGTTTGTCAAAGACGACATGAAAGTATGTCCTTGACTGAATAGAGAGCAATCCTGAATAGTGTATAAAAAGTCATTGTTCATTACAGCCAGAATTATGGCAGCAATGATGATGAACAATAAAACAGGCAAGTAATGTATTCTTCTTAACATAAAGATTCTCAGGGTGCGTTTTGTTGTTGGCTTATTTAATTGGTGTCGTCACTTTCTGACTGTCTGTTTGCATCTCCTGATTAACCGATTTTACACGTCCCGATGCTTCTCTACTTTTGCCCGATGATTTGTAAGATGTTTTAATGGCATCTTTCTTTATGGCAGCAGCAAATTCATGAGGTGTGATCTTTACTGGCTCGGTCATGAATTCAGGCACATTGTAGCTGCGCATGAAATATGTGTAGAAGTTAGGATCGCGCTGTGGCAATTCAAATGCCTTATGGGCTTTTCCCTGCTTGTCGATATATGCAATGTACAAGCGTGAGTAATTACCGTCGTCTCTGCGGCTTACGAATATAATCCATCTGCCGTTGCTTGACCATGCGTGGAAACTCTCTGCCTTGTCGCTGTTTACGTTTTCAAGTTTGCGTACATTCTTAGTGTTTATGTCCATCATGTATAAGTCGGCGTCTGGATGCCATACATGAAAACATCCGTCGTGTGCCATGGCGAACAGAAGATATTTACCGTCGGGACTGATACGAGGGAATGTAGCACTCAGATTGTCGGCTGATGCTTCGTAAATCAATTCAGCATCACCAAATGAATGGTTTTTCAGGTTGAATGGCTTGCGGTATATGTCGTATTGTATTTCCTTGTAACGTGTGAATACGGCGGCTTCGATTGGAACAGAGTCGTTATTGTTCTCAAAGTGTGCAGAACAATAGTATAACATGTCTCCTTTTGGCGACCAGCATGGGAACGATTCCATCTCGTCGCTGTATCCGCTAACTGTGGTTATTTCTTGTTTTTCTATGTCATAAAGGATGATGTCGCTTTTAGTGTCGATAACTTCAATCTTACCTTTGTCGCGAGTGTGAAACGCCTGACGTGTGAAGTTCGTAGAATATGCGATAAGAGGCAAAGTAGGGTGCCATGAAGGATATACACCTGCACTAATTGTTGAGTCGTTGGTAAGGTCAACTTTCTGTGCTTTGCCATTGTGTACAACCATTGTGCCGCCGAGGTGTTGGCGTATATGGAATTGCATGTTGTCAGTCTTGTAGTTCTGATAAGAGTGACAGTTTATACACTGGTTCTCTTTCTCAGTCTGCACCATTTCGTTATTGTATATGTCTTTTTCCTCGAAAGAGGTAAGGTCGCGCTGGTTGATGCTTAACATCTCATATGCCACATATGAAGGATAAATAAGTCGGTATGAGATATACTGGTCGATATCTTCTTCGGCAACAGAAATGTTGAATGCTTTATATGCCTTCCAAGCATTATCGTTGCGTGCAAATACCTCAACTTTGATGTTGTTGCCTTTAGCCTGTGACAGCAGGTCTTTCCATTCTTTTTCGTCAATCATCACTTTGTTTTTCTCTCCATAAGTGAGTGATGTGTTCCCGTATGTGAAGCGTACGACAGTCTCATCTGCATTTCTTACAAGAAAATTCAGTGGGGCAATGTTTGGTGGCACAACCACATTGACGTAGTCAGGGTATATTTCTGGCAGTTTGTCTTCTGTAGTATATTGTTCGGGTACATCAGGGTGAGAAACACAACTGAAGACAACGACTGATGTAAGGATGATACAAGTCGTTTTGATAACGGAAAAGATATTTATATTTTTATTCATAATTCTTTCTTTTTATATTATTTGTATTGCAAAAAATCTGTTGGTTAATATGTCTCAATATCCGATACAAAGAAGTAGAACCACCAGAAAGTGTCTCCGTATAGATCCTTTGTTGCTTCGCCCACTTGTGCTTCGGTCATACCCTGGTCAAGCATCGAACGGGTGATTTGTGCGAATGATTCATATCTGTTTATAATCTTATTCTGATCAAAAGGATATGAAATCTTTATATTGTCTAATATAGAATAAAGATATGCAGCTTCCTGATAGTGGATTGGAGTTTCTTCATTTTTATGCAAATAATCATATAAAGCAAATTTAGGCCAGAAGAGTTTTGACTCTTTTGATAACATGGCGAAAATCAATGTTAATTCCTGAAGATATTTACTTTTTTTGTTTTGTGTGTTACCGAACCATCCCATTAAGTAAGGCTCAATCAAACCTTCGTCTCCGTCTATGACATCAGTGAAGTGTTTATATAATTCACAAATGTTCTTGAATTCAGGTGCATTTGCAATCTTTACAGAATCACCGATCATAGTTTCGTAGTGTTCAGCCCAGTCCTTATAGAATAAAGTCTGCTTTAATATGTTGATATATTTCTGTGCAGCTTCATATTCGTGAGCGATAAGTGAACATCTGATAAGGGTTTTATACTCGCTGATGTTAAATCGGTTTTCAACTCCATTCTCTATACACCATCTGATAGCAAAATTGATACGTCCATAGTTCATGTATGTCAGTGGCGCATTTACCTGTAGCATATGCACAGGAAGCGAATCGGGAGAATAGGGGAGTATCGTCTTATTGTCGTAATGGAATAATGTGTTTCCAATATTTCCCTCGTTCATCAATGCTATGTTGCGAAGCATGAAAATACTGCGTGTAGGGTGGCATGGCGCGTTTGTTGTTTCGTCAATAGCGTCTCTCCAGCGAGATTCGTCGATTGCTTTGTGAACACGTAGTTCGCAATGATAGTTATAATCGTCGAAATTACTTTTCCATGTGTAGGTACATAACACAACGCAGATAATTATATTAACAAACACATAGAATCTTGCAGCCTTTGATTTGCGATCAAGTTCTTCCCATGCGGCATGAGACGGAATAAATGATAATAATGCGGCTGTAATGGCGATGATTATGAATGGAACTGATTTTGCCCAGTTTGTAGCTTCTTCACCAGCGAATACAGGCATAGCCACTATCCACGCTTCTTCAAGTCGCATTTGAGTGTAGAAATGGTATGTAATCAACGGAGTGAAAATAATCAGGCATGCAGATACAATGATTCTTTGGAGGTACATTGATTTTGTAAGTGTCTCGTCTTTTGGTTTGTTGATTGCCATAACCAACGAGCCAACTAAAGCATACCATCCGAATGCGATATATCCTAATATGGTCCAGAGTATATCCCATGCCATCCAAATCCATTTGTTGCGTATTCTTGATGCAATAAAAATGGCAAGCATCATAAATAATGTACCGATGGAGCCCGATCCGTAATATCCTGGGATTTTCATATAATAAAGCCAATACCCGGTGAATATGACAGAGCATAATAACGAAGCAGGAATAATCAATGCCGTAACACTGAGAGTACTCTTTATCCTATAAGTCTTTAATGTGATATAATAAATAAGTGCCCATAATACAATCAAGATTAGAGAACCAATCCATGGGGTGTTGAAAAACTGGATTAGAAAACATCCCATCCATGATAGGATTCCTCCAGGTATGGCTGTCATGGATTTGAAGAACTCTGTACTAAATAAGAAAATAGAATGCTCCTGAACAGAATAGAGTACATCGCTATTTTTTATTGCCAGCATGTAGAAAGCATATAACGCAAATAAAAAAGGTAAAATGAAACTTGTAATCAGTGTGTATGATTTGTTGCATTTTGTGGAAGTTTGTTCCTTTTTTATGCCATTGCTTTGCTGTATTTTTTTTGTTGACGCTTTTTTCTTGTTTATTATTGTTTTGTCAACATTGCTATTCCATTTTTTTTGACTATTCATGGTTTCATCTTTAAATAAGTATTGATTGCAAAGTTAGTTAATTATATTATATTGACAAAGAATTGATTATGCATTTATGATATAAACTGATATTTTTCATGATAAAATATATTTTTTGTTAAAAAATATTGCAGAATATAAAAAGATGTTTTATATTTGCA
>JAGABW010000057.1 GCA_017614465.1 Bacteroidaceae bacterium
CTGTTACACCATCAAAATTCTGATATTCATATAAATCCCCGTTTTTGGCATCGTCTATCACATCAGAATTAATAAAAGGAGATTTAAACTTCAGTTTTATTACTTCTGAGATTGTATCTCCACTGATTACTATTATAGAATCGGAGAAATTTGGAATATGATATAATTTATCATCCTTGTTAATAAACGCATGTCTGTTGTTAACGAATTCAGACGATTCTTTCTGATTTATAAGTGGCTGGACACAATTACCGTCATCATCGAAAACTCCTAATTGCAAACCTTTTCCTGCGCTGGGATGATCAAACGCTGCCGCATAATGTCCATTTGACAGAAAGCCAATAGAATAAGGCCATATCTCGGTGTTTATCAAATTCGTTTGTTTTCCATCCAACGAAAATCTATGAATACGACGTGCGTTTTGTTCATGAACATTCACTAATTTATTTTTTCTGTCAACAAAGAAATCGTTCGGTTTATAAAGATATTCATTTGAAGCACGCCCCTGCTCTCCTAAAGAAGCCACAAAGTCTCCAATAGAATCAAATACAAATACAGTTTTATTATACTCTTCATCCAAAATATAAAAACGACCATCTATATATTCAAACTTAGATACCTCGATGCCTTTGTATCTGTCTGGCATTTTTAAGGTTGCATATAATTCCATTTTATATTCTGTTGTATCTAATAATGGCATATTCTGACCATCTTTTATTTCTAACAAACGCTTGTCATAACTAAATACAGGAACTGAGAATTGTTGTTCTGTACAAGCACTGGTCATCAATGCCATCCCAATTATTAAGGTGTGTGTTATCTTCATATAATTTTATTATTTTGATAAAAATAAATTAATGGTAAAGATTCTTTTCAATACCATACAGACTTCGCCTATTACTATGCAAATCTATATAAGATAATAGTGGTTTCCAAATTTTTCAATAAAAAAATCCAAAAACATTATAATTATTCATTTAAAACAAGAATATTACCCATAAGTTATTAATTTAGCATTACTTAACACTAAAAATTTGTAAGATTAACACAATTGCACTTATTTTGTAAAAATAAATCATACTGAGTAAAACTATACTACAGTTACCATGCGATAATACCTTTACCCAATTACCTGCGTGAATATAAAAAAATAACTACGTATAGTATCAACAACAACTTTACGATATATTCTATTAGCATCTATGCTTATCTTTATAAATAATAACAAACAGACATTATGAAAACATTTAATCTAAAGACAATCTGCACATTAGCTATTATGTTGTGCTCGTTATCTTCCATGGCAAATAAAACGGTAAGATGGGAGAAGCCCTATGTTCTACATGCTGATATCAATTATCTTAAATTACATTCTGTGGAATTCAGCGACACTGCCACAATTGTAGAGTTATCAACAGAGAATCCACAATCACCATTTTATATTCTCAGTTGGATATATCTGAGAGGTGATGACGATAAGAAATATAAAATCAAATATTGTAAGGAATTTAGGCTGAACGAACTACTGACTGCAGAAAGATTTGCAAATAAAGAGAATAACACCCTTACACTTGTTTTTGAACCAATGCCTAAAAACACTACCACATTAGATATGCTTACCGTTTTTAATGTGTATGAATTTAGGTTTTTCGGAATTGCTAAATCCAAGAAGTCCGTGAAAATCAAACCATTTAAATATAACGAACAGAACACCACATGTCTGCGAGAAAATTTCTTTAAAAAAGATACAGCTTACATCAAAGGGGTAATTGAAGGATACTCTCCTGATATGAGGATTAATTCATTTTCTGTATATCATAGAAATCCGCTAACTAATAGGGACGAACCTTTTTCTTTTGAAATAAAAGAAGACGGGACCTTCGAGCAGAAAGTAGTACTGAGCCATCCTATTCTCGAATTAGCCTTGCCTAAGAATCAATTGTTGGCATTCTATTTTCTTATAAGGCCTGGTCACACATTAAATGTTGTTATGCATGAAGACCTAACTGTTGACTATTATGACGAATCAAATAAAGAGGTTGAATACAAAGAAGTTTTAAGGTTTATGCCTAATGCTATAAATGGTTATAACAGCCAAGAATTCAAACAAGATGTCAAAACACTTAACTTCGTAGAATATAGTCATAAAATAGACAGTCTACAAAACAAAGCAATGGATTTGCTTAATTATTATGCTAATAGATACCACTATAGTGATTGCGATTACCTAATAGCAAAAACTGAGACCCAACTATCATTTGCTAAGAAACTTATGGATTATTGTATTTACAAAAATTTAAAACCTAATAATGGAATGCCTGCAAAAGATAATCCATATTATCAGGTTATTGACATTGACAATTATAGTGCCTTAAAGAAGATTCCATATAATGATTCTATAATGCTTTGCTGCAAAACATATAGTTCATTGCAAGAACATTATTCATATAATAGAGTGTTTAAACATCATACAACAGAGAGAATTGTAACAGATAATGGCGACACTATAAATGCATATTACAACAACACTGAGAAATCTGATAGTATCTGTGCAGAAATTGACAAAAAACTATTTTCAACCAAAGAGATGTCAGTTCCAATGAAAATACATTTATTGCGTAGTCTATATAATAAATACAAAACCCCTATTAATATTGATGGCTATATCAACGAATATAAGCAAAATAACCCTAATGCAGACTCAATAGAAATTCAGAGAGCTAAAGACACATTCGTTGAAGAAACCAAAAAAACATATCAAAAACGCTGTGAATATTTTCAAGACAAGAATTTTGAAGCCAAAGCCGATGAAATTTTTAATAAATTCTTATACGACACAAGTGCCACATACGAACTTCCTGATTGTGAAGCAACTACTCTTTTACGAAAGATAACTGACAAATATAAGGGAAAAATCCTATATATTGATTTCTGGGCAACATTCTGTTCCCCATGTCGTAGTCAAATAGAACATTCTAAGAAAATGCGTGAAGAACTGCGTGACAACCCCGAGGTTGATTTCATCTTTATAACTGGAGAAAGTGATTCACCACAAAAGACATATGATGAATATGTAGCCCAACATTTAGACGGTGAGGATTGTTATCGTGTACCGGATTATGAATACATGAAATATATGGAACTATTCAAATTCCTTAGCATACCTCATCAAGAGGTACTTGATAAAAATGGTAATGTCCTTAGAATATATAATCGTGAATCTTTTTCTGAAACAAAAACATTCCTATGGAATCTAAACAGAATAAAAGAAAAATTAGGACAATAATCTAATCTCTCATAATTATATCTAAAAGAAAATCCAGAGGACACATTCGATACCTCTGGATTTTCGTCATATATTAAGTTAAGATTATTACTTGAACAATTTCTGTGCCATCACATAAAGGCTACGACGCCATGTAAGGAATTCATGAGCTGTACCCTCTGAAACATATGATTCAGCATTGAAACCAGCGGCACGGAGATCTTCAGCAGCCTTTTTCACACCTTCTGGATTTTCCTTGCTTCCACAACTCATAAAGATATACTTTGGAGAATGTGCTGGTGTGATGTCTGATGGTGCATATGTGCCACCACTAAGAAGTCCGTAATATCCGAATACCTTAGGACGATCCAATGTGATGTTACGTGTTTCCATTCCACCCATTGAAAGACCTGCCATTGCACGGTGTGCCTTATCTGCCTTTGTCTTGAAGTGAGAATCGATATAAGGAACTAATTCGTCAACAAGAACTTTCTCAAAATCTTTATAGTTGAAACTGTTGATTGTACCAAATCTTGCATTATTAGTCATTCCGTATGTCATAACTATAATAAATGGTTCAACCTTACCCTCTGCAATGAGATTATCCATTATCAGGTTGGCATGCCCCTGATTTGACCATGCAGTTTCATCTTCTCCCCATCCGTGTTGCAAATAAAGAACTGGGAATGATTTCTTACCATCATATGTAGGTGGAGTATATACGAATGCACGACGTTCTGAGTTTGTGCTTGGAGAATGGAACAACACTTGTTGAACATTTCCATGAGGCACATTCTTCTCTGCATAGAAATCCTTGTCGTGAGCTGGTATTTCAATACCGCTTTCCCAACGAGCAGAACCATAATAGTTATTTGTTCCTGGATCGTTTACTGTTGCACCGTCTATTGTGAGGTGATAATAGTGGAATCCTTCATCCATAGGACCTGCTGTTGTTCCTTCCCAGATTCCTTCTTTATTCTTACGAAGAACTGTACCGCCTGTACCTCCTAAACCAAGACTTACGATTACTGACTTAGCCTGAGGTGCGTTGATGCGGAAGCGTGCATATCCCTGAGAGTTAACCATTGGATATTGCTGTCCTGGCTGATTCTTTGAGTTTGGAACGAAATCTTCATTTACAACAGCATTATCAAGTGAGGCATCAAAATTCTTGATAAGGCTATATACACGTTTTGGCTGATATTTCTCATCGAATGGGAGCGGATAATTACGTGCGCCCAACCATGAATCACGGTCGCTGAGATTCCAGAAAGTAACATTGTCAATCACATCCTTATGCTTACGGAACACACGGAAAAGACGTGAATATTGATCTTCCTGAAGTGTCTTGATATAGTCGTGAATTTGACCTTGTCCCTGACTGAACTGTAACTGACCACCCATTTCTTCATTTGCACGAACGTCTAATTCTGTGAAATGTATGTGGTTTACGATTGTAGAATATTTTGTGATTGCAGCATCCACATCTTCCTCACTTGGACCATACACATTATAGTGTCCTTGCATACCGATACCGTCGATTGGGACACCGGCATCCTTCATTTTCTTCACCATCTTGAAGATACGGTCACGCTTTGCTGGATCTGCTGCATTATAGTCGTTATAGAAAAGGAGTGCGTTTGGATCTGCCTCGCGTGCAAACTGGAATGCCTTGGCAATGAATTCGTCGCCACAAAGCTTATAAAGGCGTGATTCACGATAATCGCTTGGAGTACGTCCCCAACGACCGCCGCCGTTACCATCTGCCATGGCCTCGTTTACAACATCCCATGCATATACTACATCCTTATATCTGTTTACTACAGTGTGTATGTGTTCGCGAAGACGCTTATAGAATACTTCTTTTGAAACGTCCTTGCCTTTATTGTCTGTAAACATCCAGTCACAGAACTGAGCATGCCATACAAGACAGTGTCCACGCAATTTTATGCCATTGGTACGGCAGAAATTAGCCACACTGTCGGCTCTACCCCATCTGTATTCATTTTCTTTTGGATGTAATTCACCAGATTTCATATCGTTTTCAGCAGTGATGCTGTTATAGTTTTTCTTGATTAGTTCGATATGTTCTGGATTAGAAATATTTCTGCGGTTTACAGCAACACCAATTGTAAAATAGTCTTTATAAGTGTCTTTCAATCCAACAGATGGATTAGGATCAATTGGTCGCCCCCACTGTGCCGACACTGGTACAGAAATAAAAGCGAAAGCTGACATACAGACAGCTGCAATCAGTAATTTTCTCATTGTGATTTGATAATTTAAGTTATTAATTATGTATTAAAATTCGTTATAAAAGAAACTGAAAAGTACAGCCCTATTTTTTATATGACAAATAATAAGGAAAATGGTTTAATACTGATTTCAGAATTAAAAGATTTATGTTTTCCGTGGCTTTATTAAGGAAGAAGAGATTTTTCCAACTTTTTATAATTGAAAAGGGATGAAAACTTTTTATATTTCATCGTATTCTTCTTCATCATCTTCGTCATCAAACTCAAAGTCTCCGAAGAATGCTGGCATGGTAAATTCATCTAAATCACGACGGTCTTTCTTTGTTGGTCGTCCTGTACCACGAGCACGATTTACAAATCCGCTAATCTTATTCATTTCAAGCAATTCATACTGGTCTGGAGTTGTTACATTCTCCAATACTTCAGGGACGAGTTTTGCCCCTACCCTGTTCTGGATAGCTTTCAAAACCCGAAAGGAATAAGTTATAGGAGGCTTGCGCACTTGGATTATTTCCCCTTCTTTAATCATCTTTGATGGTTTGAGTTTTACTCCATCTATCATGACACGCCCGTTTTTACACGCATCAATTGCCATAGAACGTGTTTTGTAAATACGTGCAGCCCAAAGCCATTTATCTATTCTTGCCTCCATTATCACTTATTCATTTTATTATGATACATGTATCATAAATCTATTTATTGTTATAATTATTCATAGCAAACGAGATGCCGGAAAGACAGAATGCCTTGATTGCATCACATGCCAATGATACACGTTCCTTGAGTAATTCTGCATCTGACGGATCAAACTGTCCCAACACAAAGTCACATTGTCCGCCACGTGGAAAATCATTTCCCACACCGAAACGAAGACGGGCAAATTGTTGTGAGCACAACACCGAAGATATGTGTTTCAGTCCGTTATGTCCACCATCACTTCCACTTGCCTTTAATCTGATTTTACCTACAGGCAACGCTATGTCGTCACATATAATCAGAAGATTTTCTGGAAGAATCTTCTCTTCATTCATCCAATAACGCACAGCATTACCACTTAAGTTCATATAGGTGGATGGTTTGAGAAGTACCACTTCTGCATTTTTCACACGACCACGACCGACAAAGCCATATCGCTTGTCTTCAAACGAAATGTTGGATGCTTCAGCAAAAGCATCCAACACTCTGAATCCTATATTGTGGCGGGTTCCATCGTATTCTGAGCCGATATTACCCAAGCCTACAAGTAGATATTTCATATTTCCTTATTTTTACTGAGCTGCTGCTTCTGCTGCAGAACGTGCTGCACGAGTCATACGAACGCTACATACAACAACTTCCTTAGGAGTTACGATGTCAAGGTTCTCGAATGAAAGCTCAGAAACTTTGATTGACTTACCAAGTCCAAGTTCTGTAACGTCAACATCAAGAGTATCTGGGAAATTCTTATAAAGTGACTTAACCTTCAACTTACGTACACTTGAAGCAAGTTTACCACCGGCTCTAACACCAGCTGCCAAACCGTTGAGCTTTACTGGGATTTCCATTACGATTGGCTTCTCTTCTGTAATCTGATAGAAGTCAACGTGTACTGGACGGTCTGTTACGAAGTCAGTTTGAAGATCTTTAAGGATTGCCTTAACTTCTTTTCCGTCGAGGTTAAGATTTACGATATATACGTTTGGTGTGTAAAGAAGTTTTGCAAGTTCTTTCTGAGAAACGATGAATGATTGAGCCTTAGGTGCTCCGTTTTCATTCTTTTCTACTCCATAAATTACACATGGAACCATGCCTTCACGGCGAAGTTCACGACTTGCCTTTTTACCTAAGTCAGTACGTGCCTGACCATTCAATGAGATTTCTTTCATTTTTTAATGTTTTTGTGTTACTATAAATTAAGTATTTTTTATGCTTAATTCGCCATCACACGTAGTTGTCTATACCCACAACTGTTGGATGTGCCTAAAAAAAGCGATGCAAAGGTACAACATTATTTTCATTCTACAAAATTTTATTGTAACTTTGCACTTTAAACTGGAAGAACTATGCTACAAACACAAGAAATACAAGAGGCATTATCACTTATAAAGTCATTAACTACCGACTTTATAAGTAATGATGATATGCTCAAAATCCAACAAATCGTCGAGCAACATTTACATGACAACGACGAGAAGGAGAAAAACGACACGTTAGAGGCTTCATTCGGACTTGACCCTATCTTGTTCAATCTGCAGACTGCAATCATTGCTGTCAACGAGATCGGGCAGTCACGTCCTATCATCATAAGTATATTAATGCACGAATATGTAAACCGTGGCATGGTCACTTTAGACGAAATAAAACAATATTTCGGCGAGGACATCATGCGCATAATAAGCGGTTTGCAACGAGTAAAGGCATTGTATGCACGAAACACATCAATCGAAACTGAAAACTTCCGCGACTTATTGCTTTCATTCGCTGAAGACATGAGAGTGATATTCATCATCATTGCCGACAGAGTTAATCTGATGCGACAAATCAAAGATCGCGGAACTGAAGAAGATCGTATCAAGGTGGCAAGAGAAGCATCGTTCCTATATGCTCCATTGGCACATAAACTTGGTTTGTACCTGTTAAAATCGGAATTAGAGGACTTGTCTCTAAAATATACAGACCGTGAAACATTCTATATGATAAAAGACAAACTGAGCGCCACAAAAGTTGCCCGCGATCTGTATATCAAACAGTTCATATCACCTATTCAGGATAAACTTCAGGCTGCCGGTCTTAAATTCCACATGAAAGGTCGTACAAAGAGCATACACTCTATATGGCAGAAAATGCAAAAACAGAAATGTGCATTCGAAAACATATACGACCTCTTCGCCATCAGAATTATTCTCGATTCTGTACCTGAACGCGAGAAACAAGACTGCTGGCAGGCTTATTCTATCGTGACTGACATGTATATGCCTAACCCTAAACGTCTGCGCGACTGGCTTAGCGTTCCGAAAAGCAATGGCTACGAAAGTCTGCACACAACCGTTATGGGACCTGAAGGAAAATGGGTGGAAATCCAAATCAGAACCGAAAGAATGGACGATATTGCCGAACATGGTCTTGCTGCACACTGGCGATACAAAGGTGTGAAAGACAGTGGAGCCAAACTTGAAGACTGGCTCAAGGACATTCGTTCTGCACTGGAAACCAGCCAATCATCCGACGAACAAATTGTCAATCAATTCAAAGTCGACCTGTATTCTGACGAGGTATTTGTGTTCACACCTAAGGGAGATTTGTTTAAACTGCCAAAAGGGGCAACTATCCTCGACTTCGCTTTCGCAATACACACAAACGTGGGTGCACACTGCGTTGGCGGAAAAATCAACGGAAAGAATGTGCCAATGCGCACAAAAATACAAACCGGAGATCAAGTTGAAATCCTTACAAGTCAGAACCAGTTGCCAAAGAGAGACTGGATGAATTATGCAATCACATCAAAAGCAAGAACTAAAATTCGCCAATCCATCCACGAGCAAGAACTGCGTACTGTAAGTTATGCCAAAGAAACCATTGAACGTAAGTTCCACAACAAAAAAATTGAATACAACGAACCTGTCATGATGAAAACCATCAAACGATTAGGTTTTAAATACGTCAATGATTTTTACAAGGCCATCTCCGAAGAAAGAATTGATGTCAACCAAATTATCGACCTCTATCAAGAAGAACAGAAACGTGACAACAACGAACTTCCTGTAACAGAGGCTCAAAGCGCATCTACATACCGATTCGAACAGATAAACGAAGCCAAACAATCAGACAGTAAGGATGTTCTGCTCATTGGAAACAACGTAAAAGGCGTTGAATACAACCTTGCAAGATGCTGTAACCCTATATACGGAGACGAAATCGTTGGTTTTGTGACTATCAGCCGAGGAATCACCATACACAGAAAAGATTGTCCGAACTGCAAACACATGATGAACCTCGACACTTACAACAACAGACAAATTGCTGTAAACTGGGCTGAACAAGCAAATGGTATGTTCACCACCACCCTACATATTATCGGTAACGATGATGTAGGTATCGTCAACAATATCACAAGCATAATCATTAAAGAAAAAAACATAACACTGCGAGGCATAGACATTCGTTCCAGCGAAGACAAGCTATTCATCGGAACTCTTACTGTAATGATCGATAGTAATAACAGCCTTAATCAACTGATTAAGAAAATCAAAATGATAAAGGGTGTGAAAAGTGTCAGCAGATAATATGGTAAAAACTAAAGAATGAAAACTACATTAATCCAGGTTGGAAAAACGACAAGCAAAGACTTTCAGAAAATAATCGATGAATATACTGACCGACTGAAACATTACACTCAGTTTACGGTCACCACGATTCCTGAACTTAAAAACACAAAAGCTTTATCGGCTGAACAACAGAAGCAACTCGAAGCCGAACAGATTCTGCGTCAGATATCCGACTCGGATTATGTTGTCTTACTCGATGAACATGGTAAGGAATTCAGAAGCATCGAACTTGCCGCATGGATTGAAAAGAAACAGATTTCGGGGCTCAAACACCGTATATATATAATTGGCGGTCCATACGGATTCGCACCGGCCATATATAAAAGGGCAATCGAGCA
>JAGABW010000058.1 GCA_017614465.1 Bacteroidaceae bacterium
CATGTAGTAGTTAGGAGTTTTATTAAGAACAAAAGCATTTAAATTTACTTGTGCGGTGTCGCCTAATAAAGGGATATTAAACTCTCCGTGTCCTTTTATATTGAAATCTCCAGAATTTTCTCCAGTTAAAGTGTATTCTCCGTCGATATTGTAGTGGATAAATTTGCCTTGAGTTCTTATGAGTTGACCTCCGATAATCATGTCGTTTTCTTTGTGGCTGTTGAATATCTGGTTATTGTTTGTGTAGGCTTCGTCCATTATTTTGAATGTTTTGTGATCGAAACCGATATATGCGTTTAATCCAGCGGCTGCATATTTATTAAATCCTTCTCTGAGTGACAGACCTACGATATTTTTAATTTGTGAGTATGAAGTTTTATCGTGTGCTGAGTCGCCAGGAAAATACATGTAAGTATGATAGTCTTCAGGTGTATTGTATGCAATGTATGAACGTTTCATATTTTGCATATGAAAGGTATGGAATATGCTTGTTACAGGAACGAACACATCATGAAGGTTGGTTGAGTCGCCTTGAGTTTGTGTGAATCCTATATTATACTTATGATTTAGGTGAATGATATCGTGGTCTTGTCTTCCCCATGTTCTTGATAGCCATGTAGGTATGTCGTCGGGGTTGAGGCTTTTCTTTTCGTTTTCAGGATGAGTGATGTAAGATTCGTTTAAGATACCTCCATTTTCTGATAGTTTCATGTGGTTGTGTGTATAGTAGAAATGCAGGTCGTAACGATTGTTTATATATGATACCCAGCCAGTTGTACCCATATGTGCAGTGGACTGATTAATGTAATAGCCTTGTCCGTAGATATAGTCAAACAAAGCTCCATAATTGAATTGTTTGCCAGCATTGCTGGTAAATGTGACTTTTATATGGTCGTCTCCGTTTGTCTTATCTCCGCACCATGTGTATGCAGCGTTAAGAAAAGGTGATTTTGTGTTGTAGAACTTGAATTTTGATGTTGGTATAAAAAACTGATCGAAAGGATTTATAAATATAAAATCCTCATTATTAGTTCTTTCTGTATAAATACGATTAAGACGTGGTGAACCGAAATTTCCTAAATGGTTGTAGTGACCATTAATTCCTTCATTTAATCCATAGTTCTGGAATTGATGATGGAGCGTATCTACAACTGTTGGGGTGCGGTTTCCGTAAATATCGTCGATATTCCATGCATAGATATCAACAGGAACTATTTTCTCATGTTCTTTTTCCTGATCCAAAGAATCTTCGTGAATCATATCCTTATCGGTATTAGCCTCTAACTCTCCGATTATTCGTTGTGCAGATACTATTGATGAAATAAAAAATGCAGCGAAGAAGGTTATGATAAATCGTGACATGAAAATAATTAACTTATTGATATTTAATGAATATTCAGATTTGTGAATAGTTTCTGTTGTCTCTATTCCCTGAATCCATATGGATTACAGGTTCTTAATGATTATTTGTGTCTGAAACGTTGAATTCTGTAGGTTCGTATGCGGTGGTTTGATATAAAACCATGTGTTGAGTTCCCTAAAACATAAATCTTAGGAAGAACTCAACTATTTTTAGTGCTATTGCACCGAAACCAATGCTGAAAAAGAGAATTTTCTGTTCAGGAAACACAAAATAGATAATTACTGCAGCAATAAAACCAATAATAAAAACGATATTGAGTATTTTTCGTATTGATGCAATTCTATTGCCATTATGTGTGCTGAGAGGCTTTCCTTTATGTGATTTCTTCTTCTCAGATTCTAACGCTTCGGCAATTATTTTGTCAATTTCATCTGTTTTCACAATACTGGTGTTTTGGTTTTATTAGTCTCTTTTATTTTTAAACAACTTTTGATATCGTTGATAAGTCTGTCTTTAAGATCAATGGTCTCGTTACGGAATTTAGCACATTTCTTTATTGGCTTTCCTTTTTTGTTGAATGCCTTCTTGTCTGAAATCCAATCTTCTGCGTTGATCTTTTCAGGGGTATCTGTGAAGTTATATAAATATGAGATGTTGCTCATCTTAAACAATATCTTACCGTCAGTTATCTCAAGATCTAAGAAATAATTGATAGTGGCAAAGTCGCTTGAAAGAGCACTTTTGTGGAAAACAAGTTCTTCATTTCCTGTACATTGTAATGAATGCTTTTTTTGATCTGCAGATATTACAGCAGCATATTCATAATTTTTGAAGAAAACATTGCTTGGCCAAGTGCCTATTGAAGTGTTTGGCATATAGCGCAGATTTGCCCAATTTGCGAGTTTTTTATATACTTGATCCTTGTCTTGGTCGTTTGTTTCAATTTCATCTTGGAACACAATTCTACCTCTAATTTCAGGTACAGTTCCTTTCTGATACCTTGAATTTTCTGTTGTATATTTGGTGTTTTTATTACCAAAAAGTGTTCTTTGCGCATTTGTGTTAATCGCAAATGTTAATGAGAGTAATAAAATAAATAATTTTTTCATACCTTTAATTTGATTAATATTAATCATTATTAATAATTTTTGCAAAGGTAATAAAAAAAAGCTATTTGTGATTGTATGTTAACATTTTTTTATTTATTGCTAATTTTCAATCATCAATTCTTAGTAATCAAGTGTGATAAGGCAACCAGATTATCAATAACGGATTATTGTTCGCTGTCTGCAAGTGTCATTAATGCAATGTCGTATTTCAAAGGGTCGTTCTTGTCCCAACTTTTGAATATGTTGGTTAATTCCTCGCATGCTTTCCATGTAGGTTGTTTGTTTTTCAATAGGTCCTTAGTCTGATTACATACGTGTACATCCATTATTGCATATAGGTCTTGTTGATTCCGGCTTTTCCATATGTTCATGTCGGGTACATTTTTTCTTATCATCCATCTGAAAAACATGCATACTCTTTTGCATGCAGATTTATTCATAGTGCCGACTTTTGCGGGTTCCAGCCATCTGCATACTTCAGCAATTGCTTGTTGTGTTGTAAGTTGGCTTAAGCGTTCTTCCATCGTAGAAAATCCTTGTAGGTTTTCTTTAATGTTTCTGCAAACCTGTTTGAATGTGTCAACGTTAAGAGTTCTATAAACACATTGATTTTTAGCGTTTTTATATGAATCCTCGAATAGATTGTTAAAGATGAATTCTTTTGGTTTCCATTGCATTTCATCTCTAATCATATGTAGGGCAGTGGGTATAAAGACTTTTCGGGAGCCCCAACTGATCATTGCTATCATCAAAGCTCCGATTTCAATGTCGAGCTGTGAATCAGTGTGTTGCATAAGCTGATATACCACACCACAAGGATCTCCTTGTTTGAATTTCTCGACATTGAAATCGTTGTATATACTATCGAGTAGTTTTTTTGTAATCATTTTAAGCTTTGAGAAATTATTCTTCTAAATCATTGAGCCATTCTGCATATGCAGCATCGCTTGGCATATGCCAATGAGTTGGTCCCAATGTGACAGAGCCCACTTGAGGTCCATCTACAGAACAAGAACGTTTGTATTGTTGTGAGATGAATCTGCGGCAGAATGTTTTCAGCCAGTGTAAGATGGTTTCGTCAGAATAATCTCCTTCGAATGCAATTTTTGCAAGATATAGTATTTTTGCAGGACGGAATCCGTTTCTGATTGTGTGGAAGAGGAAGAAGTCGTGCAGTTCATAAGGTCCTACAATATCTTCTGTCTTTTGTTTTATGTTTCCGTCGCTGTCTGCAGGAGTTAACTCAGGACTTATTGGTGTGTCAACGATATCGAGCAATGTCTGTTTTGTAAGTTCGTTTGCATTATTGTTTGCATACCATCTTACAACATGCTGCATAAGTGTTTTAGGAATAGAACAGTTTACGGCATAGTTTGACATGTGATCTCCGTTGAATGTACACCATCCTAATGCAGTTTCAGAGAGGTCGCCTGTTCCGACAACAAATCCGTTTGTCATATTGGCAACATCCATGAGAATCTGAGTTCTTTCTCTTGCCTGTGCATTTTCGTATGCAACATCGTGTGTATCAATGCTATGACCGATATCACTGAAATGTTGTGTACATGCTTCCTTTATAGATATTTCTCGAACGGTGATGCCAAGTGATTCCATGAGGTTTACTGCATTTGAATGTGTGCGGTTACTTGTTCCGAATCCTGGCATTGTTATTGCGATAATGTCTTTCTTATCACGTCCTAATTTATCCATTGCCATCACACTTGTGAGTACGGCAAGGGTTGAGTCGAGTCCACCAGATATACCGATTACTAAGGACTTGGCGTTTGTGTGAACGATTCGTTTGATAAGACCAGACACTTGGATGTCCAAGATGTCTTTGCATCGTTGTTCCATAGTTCCATCCTCGGTGATGAATGGATTTTTGCGTATAGGATAAATAATTTTATCGTCAGAGTCTAATGACATTGAAGATATTGGGAGTGAGATAAGATTATTGCTGTATTTTGCATTAAATGATTCAGATGTTATTCGTCTGTATCTGATTAGTTCAATATCGACGTCAGAGATAATCAGTTGCTCTTTCATTGAGAATCTCTCAGATTGAGCTAAAAGCCGTCCGTCTTCATATATTAATGCGTTTCCTGCATATACGGCATCGGATGTTGATTCACCGAATCCGCATGAAGAATATACGCATGCACAATGAGATTGTGTTGTTATTGCGCTAAGCAGGTTGTTGGTGGTTGAGAATGAAGAAACGAGTTCTTTTGCTGCAGCCAGATTAAAAATGATTTCAGCACCTTCTTGTGCTAATTTGTTTATCATTGGTACTGGGCTGGTGATATCGTTTCCGATTGTAATTCCCAATAATATGTTATTGGTTCTAATCAGAAGGTTCCTGTTTACAGGTATTGTCTGTCCACATATTGTTGTGGTACAAGTCTCAAAATCGTCTTTTGGTATAATGGCTTGTATTTTTCCTCCCTGTATGACCAATGCAGTGTTGAGCAATGTGGAATTGATTCTTAGAGGCATGCCGATTATACTGACAATATTCAGTGAACGTGTGAAATCCAATAAACTGAACAATGCTTTCTCGCAGCTGGTGATAATAAGTTCTTGTGCTGTTAGATCTCCGCAAGTTGCACTTGAGATACTGAGTTCGGGAAAACATATAATTTGGACACCTCTTCCTTCGGCTTGAGCTATTAAACTCTCAATTTGTTGTACGTTGTACTTGCAATCCGCAACTTTTACGAGTGGAATTGCTGAGGCCACTCTAACGAATCCAAATCTATTCATATTAAAACCCTCCTAATTTTAAGAAATTAATTAAATTGTGTTTGTATTGTGTTGTGTTGTTTATTTATTTTACGAGCGTTTTCATCTGCAAAGTTACATCTTTTTTTTAAAGTGTAAAACTTTAAGTTTAAAAGTTCTCGTTATTTATTATTAAATTCTTTCGATTTACGTCTAAATAGTCTTTTCCATGAGTCGAAATCTTTCTGATAGCTGATTCCGATTCCTTGTGTGTTAAGTGTAGCTTTTGTGAAATACCTGTCGTTGGTCTGGTTATAAGCCTTGATATATGTATTTCCGTTTTCAGAGAGTCGCCATCTGACATCAAAGTCTCCTATGAAGTTGGCTCTGTTTGTCAGTGTGTTGTCTCTGTATCCGAAGTTTCCGTTAATTAACAGTCTGTCGTTCAGAAGAGTACCAGAAAGAATTCCTTCTATATCGAGGTCGTTCCATCCTTTTTCTCCGGTAGCGAGTCCAGTACCGAAATTCCATTTGCTGTTTGTTCCGATTACGTTCGACAGCATTTGGTTAATCTGTCCTGATATTGTAGATGAGAGTAGGGTGTTAACCGCTCCAGTGGTATTTGTCTCACCAGTAGCTCTCATATATTCGTTTGTGTAGAATCGTCCCAGTCCCAACAGGTAAATCATCTGCATGTTCATCTCTTCATCGGTACTGATGAGTGAACGAACCAACTGGCGTGTTTCGTCGTTGACATTCGGCATCATAATGTCGAAACCGAAATTCATATTCCCCAGATTACCAGTGATGTCAAGAATACATATCACCTTGACTTTAGGATTCTGATTATACAATGTTGTTCCTGTCAGGTCGTTTAATGGCACAGAATTAATTGTATGGTTACATAACAATCTGATGTTGGCATCAAATGGGTTGCCATTGAACACAACATTACTTGTAGGCTGTATTTCAAGATCGCGATATATGATGTCTTGAAGATACAGACGGTATTTTCCTTTTTGTATTTGGTAGATTCCATTGAGTGAGAATGGACTCTTGTTGTGGTAATGAGCTAACAATGTACCAGTTCCAAAGGTTGACATATATCCGTCTTCAACATTGTCCATCCTTAATTTTATCTCACAGTCAGGAGTTATATTGATGATTATGTCAAAGAATATATCACCTTTATATGATGGTTGCATTGTTGTTGCAATGTTGCTCTCGTTTGTCTGTACAACTTCTTCTTTGTTGAATGAGAAATCAGGCAGATAATTTTGATGTTCTCGTATTTCCACAAAGTTTGAAGACGATATAGCGTCAGGGGTTGCTGCGTCATATGCAAAAACAGAACCAGGACATGGGGTGATTTCAGCATTCATTCTGAGAGGATGTCCGTCGGCTCCATGAAGGTTAAGTGTGCCGTTTACAAATACAGTTGCTTTGAATTTATCGGAATTAAATTCTTTCTCGTCATATACGCTAATATCGTTGAACTTTATATCGAAATCATATTTGAAGTTCTTCATGTTATAGTGTGAGAGAGTTCCGTTTACAACGGCAGTACCGCGTTGTCCCTCATCAGTCAGTCGGATGTTGTCGAAACAGAACTGATGCAGTCTCAGATGTAAGCTGTCTTCAGGATTAATGTGATACATTGTTCCTGTGGCATTTAGGCGTAGATTTACATCAGCACTTATATCACCCACGATATTCACGTCGTTGAGTGGGCCGATAACATGAATCTCGCCATTGGTAGAACCTGTAATATCTCGGAATGTGGAGCCCAGGAAACCATTAAGGAATTCAGCGTTAGTGTTATTTGTGTTAATCTTTAAGTCCATTTGTTTTGTTGCTGGTGCAACATATCCCGATATGTCGGTTGCTCTGTCAAGACCTTTGTAGTTGTCAATGATATGTCCAAGAAGGTTGATTCCCTTGTTTTCCTGATCCCAGAATGCTTGTATGAATCCAGTTCCCAATCGTCCATCCTGTAAATACATATTATTTATTATAAGATTTGCACTTAGATGTGGACTTTTTGTCAATGCCGCAGCAACTACAACCTCTCCTGAAGCCAAACCTTGAAGTTTGACGGCAGAGAAGTCCACAATGTCGGTGATATATGCAATCTCAAGATTATTTAATTTTGCCTTTACAGTGTCATTAGCCGATTCAGAGACCGTTCCGTCTAATATAATATATTGTTGAGTCTTGTTATTATTGTCATTATTTGCAATCTTAATATTATGCAGGTCGATTTTCTTGTTAAATACAGTAATGTCAGCAGGATGTATTGACCATGTTGTGTCGTTGATTGTGAATTGTGACTTGTGTAGATGTACATTAGTCTTTAGTTTGCCCAAACTGTCTGAGAACTGAGTTGTGGCATATACAGTGCCTTCCTCGTCCCATTTCACAAGTGTGTGTAGTTTATTATCGTGGGCATCAACAGACAGATGCAGTTTTGTAGGATTTCCTTCCTCTTCTTCTGCTCTTGTGGTATTGACAGTCGCGCTAATCAGGTTTTTGTTTGAATATACGATGGCACGAGTGTCTGTAAATATTTTGTTGTTGTTAGTGATGCTTGGGGCATCGATTGTCATATACAGAGAATCACTTTGAGTGTTTATCCTTCCCACGATGTTTATTGGTGATTTTATTGTATATCCATCAGGAATAAACTGCTCAGTGATAGGTGATTGACTGATGCTTAGGTTGAAATCGAAATCTTCGTTCAGGTTAGGAGATTTATCCGACAATGCTGGGATATGTTTAGCCAACAGATTTTGGAAAGAGTCCTTTATTTTTTCGATTTTAATGTTTCCTTGTATATTGGCGTCAATTCCGTCAGTATTCAGATTGATAGTCTTATATCCGTTTAGATTTCCTTGGAGTGACGCATTTATATTTTTTATAGGGAATTTTATTGATGGTATATTAATGTCTGCAGTGTCAATATGTAGCGACATATCAACATCAGTGTTTGCAGTATTGTATATAGCTTCCAAATCGAATCGCAGAGCATGATCTTTTCCTTTAATGCTACCGTCTAACACATTTTTAAGTGATGTGATGTCGATATCTATATTGTGATAGTTCTTTCCGTTATATTCAAACTTATCTATACTTCCAAGTAGTGTTCCTTGTGGTATTCTGTCTTTAACCAGTTGTGCGTCAATGTTTAGATTAAACGCAGCTTCTCCAAATGACTGATTATTAAGCAATTTAGACAGGTATAGCTTGTCGGTTGTTACGTTGCCCTTTAAATATGTGTTATCTGTGAAGTTGATGTCCATATCAATTTTTCCAGCATCAGTGAGCATATAGCCATTGCTTATTATTTTGTTGTTTGATGCTTCTAAGTGTCCTTGATATTTTATGTCGCCAATATTATTGATTATATCAGACTTTAGAGATGGGGCAATTAGTGACAATAACTGCTGTTTTTCATCGTGTTTTATAGCAAAATCCTGTATGTCAGCATTTATTGTTGCATCGTTCTTCAAATCAGACACATAAGCGTTCATTTTAAGGCGCATCAGGTTGTCGTCGGAGTGTATATTGAAATTGTTTATGTTGATATTGTCCTGATCGCCTTGAATTGTACTTGAGAGATAAAGGGGTAGGGTAATATCCTTCAATTCAGGCATTAATGCACTGAAATCCGACGGAGTGATATATGAATCGTAGATATATGTATTATATGAATAAGTTTGATCTTTAGTGTTGTAATCAAACTTTAGAGTGTCCAGATATAATGAAGATTGAGGAGCTTTAAAATTGAAATCGGTTACGATTCCATGTGTCTTGTCTGCATTGATTTTTGCAGTGAAATTCTTTAGGATAAATCCAGAGTTGTTTTCTTTGAAATTGAATCGGCGTATAACTATATCGATGTTGTCGTCGGTCAGTTCACGCAACGATAATGTGGCGTCAATGTCGTTGATGTCCAAATGGTTGACATTGAACTTGTTAGATGTGTATTTCTCAGAGAGAATGTTATATTTTATATGTCCGCGTCTTAGTATGAATGTGTTGATGTTCAGGTGGAGTGGAGTTGACTTTTCATTATCATTACTAAGAGCATCAATCAGGAATTGGTAATTACCTTCAGATTGTGGAGTGCGTTTGTAAAGATTAGCATCTAATCCGAACAATTGCGCACTTCCAATGCTGATTTCACCTTCTAAAAGTTTTATTATGCTGATTTTCACAGCAGTTCTGTCGGCTTTGAGCAGGTCTTGTCCGCTTTTGTCTTTGATATTGATGTCGTCAATAATTAGTCTGTTCAGGAAACCCACATTTACTTTTCCAATGCTGACTTCCGAACCGATTTTATCAGACAAGGCATCTGCAATCCAACTTCCTAATTGATTTTGAACTGCTGGAATGTTGACGAGTATAATAAGGCATGTATATAGAGTAATTATGCCTGTAATTATACCTTGGATTATTTGTTTAATTTTCTTGATAATGCAATCATCTTTATCGCTGTAACAGCGCATTCATCACCTTTGTTTCCCAACTTTCCTCCAGCACGATCAATAGCCTGTTGCATGTCGTTAGTTGTGATAAGTCCATATATTACAGGTTTTGATTGTGTTGCATTAAGTTGTGCCAGTCCCTGTGTTGTACCTTGGCAGATGTAATCGAAATGTGGTGTGTCGCCTCGAATTACGCATCCGATAGCGATTACAGCATCCACGTCAGTCAAAGCCATTTGTGTGGCTCCGTAAATCAATTCAAAACTACCTGGTACAGTTTCTACATGTATGTCTTGTTCTTTTACTCCGTGTCTATAAAGAGTATCAAGGGCACCTTGTAAGAGTGCCCCTGTTATGTTTTCATTCCATTCGGCTACTACAATTCCTACTTTCATGCCATTGGCATCAGGTACAGAATTAATATCGTAGTCGCTTAAGTTATGGTTTTTTGTTGCCACTTGTATAGCGTATTTAGTTATAAATCAATTAATTATTTTGCGTTCTCGATATATTTGTCGATATCGTTAGCGATTGGAGAACGGAAATATTTGTTTTTGATTTGTTCGTAGAGTTCTACTGCTTTATCTTTTTGGTTGATAGATTCGTAGAGTTCGCCTGCTTGCAAAAGGAAGATAGGAGTTACAGCATCGTTCTCTGACATTTTTGCAGCCTCAAGAAGTTTGTCGATACCTTTTTCTACATCGCCTTTTGTTGCGTAGCAGTTACCAAGAGCTGCAACAGCAGATGGTGAGATGATTTCGTCATTTTGAGGAGTAAATGATTCGAGCATCTTAATAGCGTCGTCAATCTTGTCTAAGTTATAGTAGCAAAGTCCGGCATATGCTTTAGCCAAATTACCAGTCTTTGTGCTTCCGTACTCATTTATGATTTTGATTAAACCTTTGTCTTTTGCATCGCTTCCGTTAAGGGCTTGTTCGTATTGGTCTTGACTGAAAGCAGCTTGACTTTTAGCAATGTATTCTGCAGCCTCGGCATTTTGGTTCTTTTGATGATTATTCCAGATAAAGATACCGGCAACAATAACGATAATTACTCCAAGTACGATTAGGATAGTTTTGAGGTGCTTTTCAATGAATGCTTCACTTTTTGTGAGTTGCACATCGAGTGCCAAAGCGTCGTTTTTAGAATTTTTGTTCTTAGCCATTTTTATTATGTTTTAATTGTTTATTTCGATTTGTTTTTTATTGGTTTGTTTTATTGTCTTTTGCAGTTCTGCACATTTAGATTGCAAATTTACGTTTTTTTTCTTTAACAACGAAGAATTTCATGAAAAAGTTTGAAAATAGATACTTTTTAGTATTAGACCATTGTATAACAAACAAGCGATGACAGTGGGATGCCATCGCTTGCTTTTTGAAGATTAAATGAGTTATTTTATGATACTTATACTTCTTTGTATGAAGTTGTTGAGTGCTTCACCTTTTAGCAGACCGTTTTGCAGAAGAGCAAGGTCGATTAATTGGTGGATAGTCTTATTGTCTTTAGCATAATCGGCAAGAATTGCTGTTTTCTTGCTCTTTTCAGCATCGATGTCCTTGCGTGTCTTTTCAAGGTTGTCTTTGCTTTCCTGACTGATTTCGTCCCATTTTTTGCCTTGTTGTTCCTGCTCGATTACTTGTCTGCGTGCATCAAGTCCTTTTAATTCCATCTCGATTGGTTTGAGTGACTCTGCTGTTGATGCTTCGCCTTCGTCAAGAATCTTCTTGATGAGAGGGTGGTCTGTGTTTACAACAAGGTTCATCATGTCTGGCATTTCGCCGTAGAATGACATTCCCGGTTGCAGTTTTGCCATTTCCTTCATACGGCGCATGTATTCGCTCTGTGTGATAGTGATAGGTGCTGATTCTGTACCCATTGCCTGTGGTTCAACATGAAACTCGGTCTTGTCGATTTTTGGAAGTTGAGTTTGGAACAAGTCAACAAGGATACTTCCGTTTTCAGTGTCTTGTGACTGGCTGTCTTCTTTCTGAATCAGACGGTTTACAGTGTCGGAGTCAACTCGTAC
>JAGABW010000059.1 GCA_017614465.1 Bacteroidaceae bacterium
GACGACGACCAGAGGGCAGAGTTTGCAGGCAAGACGCTCAAACCCATAGTCTGCACAGGAGTATCGCTGACAAAAGAATCACAGGGCTTGACCGCAACCATTGACGGAACATCAACGGCAACCATCAATATTCCGACAGCAGTGACGGTCGATAATGTGACGTATAACCGCACATTCACCGTTGGTAAGGCATCGACGGTAATGCTGCCGTTCAGCTATACCTGCACGGGCAACGAGGGTGGCACATTCTACCAGTTTGTAGGTATTGAGAAAGACGGAAACGATTGGGTTGCAACGATGAAGGAAACAGGCGATGATGCAAATAATGCTGGCGCGTTGACTGCCAACACACCGTATCTGTTCCTGCCGACGGAGACGAGTATCACGTTCACTATCCCCAATACAGGCGTTTCGCTCTGTACGGCTGGTGGTGGAAATTGTAAGATGGCGGATGCTGGTAGTAATTGGACGTTTAAGGGAACGTACTCCTACGTCAAGTGGACAACCGATAGCAGCGATGACGGTTATAGTGCAGAACATGCCGCCGAAATAGGCAGGGCATACGGCTTTGCTGGTGTGGAGAAGACAGATATTGAGGTTGGCGACTTCGTGAAGGTGGCCGAGGGTGCAAAAGTCCGCCCGATGAGTTGCTATCTGCTGTGGAGCAATACGTCTAACAACGCCCGAGCTTTGACTCGTGGGGCGACTACGGACGAGCTACCCAAGCGTATTGTAGTAAAACTTGTGGATAACGGTACAGTCACCAACATCGGCACGCTCGACACCACGACGGGCGAAGTATCACTCGACGAATGGTACACGCTGGACGGCGTGAAACTCAACGAGAAGCCAACGATGAAGGGATTGTATATAAATAATGGCCATAAGGTCGTAATCGAATAATGAATGGAGGATAGAGCAATGAAGAAGACAGATTATAAGAAACCAACTTGCAAGATTGTACTATTGAGGCATCGTATGCAGCTTCTGGCAGGCAGTTCTACACCGCCAAATGATATATCCGATTACGACGACTGGTTGCAATAGAAACTAAAATTTATAAGGATATAAGAAACTCCTGCACTAGTCTTTATGACAGACGCAGGAGTTTTTTAACGTATGAATTACCTTTTATAAGCGCATCGACATATATCATACATTTTATTATCTATGTCCTTTGGAACTTCTCTGTATTGAACGAAATAATTATAGGCAGCAGACAAATGATGGCATGTGATATTCTGCTTTAATGTGACATCGGTAATTATCACTGGTGCAGAACTAAGACAAAAGCGACCTCCTTCTGAACTAATCTTTTTATCTACAAAACGGTCTTCAATTTCAATAGAAACAACTCCTAACAAGCCAAATCGTTTAGCAATATCTGGACATTCGGTATATTCTATCACAGATCTTTCGGTCAATATAGAATCGTCAATACAAACTATTCCCCAAACTTTCTCTGCATCTGGCCCCACTTGTTTTACAATCAGTTTCTCTATTGCGGAATCAGAACTTATAAATTCATCGAAAGAGTGTAGAGTGGATGCCTCCCTTCCACCTGCTGTCCAATTGTTCAGAATATTAATCATTTGTCGAACATTTGAAATACCTCTATATAATCTCATCATCATGTTTGTAATTTAAGATCCTTACTCTATCGTAGGCTTTTCAGGAACCGCCCTACTAACTTCTACAATGGCAAATATATACCAAAAAGTACAAAGTATTTTTATCAATCCATCAATCAGTATAATTATCCACTTAATAGTAAAAAGCGTTGATAGGTGAAGATTTCCACAACCTGAAAATAATGCTTTTAAGACTTATAAATAAATTAGAATCATTTCTACAAATAGCCACAAAAAACAGATTAGAGTGGAAAGCAATATTGGAATTTATAATCAGACACTACAAATTATAACCAGTTATGACAAAGTTGTAATAAGTTACGACAAAGTTACATCCTGCGTACACCCCTTCTTGTCCGACTTTTAATAAATTTGCATTGTCAAATTCAAAACGAATTTGAAGTAATCTTTATTATTAATCAAAACATACCGTTATGACTAAAATTTCAAATTCTTTCATGGTCGATCAGAACGACGACAAGATGAGAAACAAAAACATGGAATTAGACAATAATTCCGTCTACAAAGAGTTAATTAACACTTTCGATGGAAGGAACAGTTACTTCGACAAACTTCTGAATGAAAAATCAGGTTGTGTTAAAGATATTATAGACACAGCTAAGAAAAATGGGATCATTACTGACGACGAAATCGGTCTGTTATACAAAAAATTAGGTTGTCTCTTAGGTTACAACAACAATGAAATTGATGAATGCTTTAAACATAAGCTTTCTTCCACGAAGGATGATAATTGCTTCGTAAAGCCTCAAAACAACTATTCTCGTGGGTGGGATATGATTTCTTCTGCTGAAATGAATGCATTAAATCAGGCCTTTGAATATTTCTACGACAAATTCACAGCCAATCATGCAGGAGTTGTTTTCACGAAAGAATTAAACATAGGAAATCAGCGTGTTGTTTTATCTTTCAATTTGCCAAGCATTATCTTTAAAAGCCTTTATCAAAACCCAGATGCTATAGACGAAACAGTACTAAAATCAGAATTAATCTTTGATAGCATCAACGTTAAAGCAATTGATGGTAACGGAGAGTTTGAAATTCCAAACGTTAGAATAATTGCGGATTTCATTTTGCAGAATGTTGTTACCACTTCCCAATATGACAATAACATACAAGAACTTAGTGTTATCCTTAGTTTTTCAGAAAAAGCACTGATATCTGCATCTTTAGAGGCTGATAAGCCTGCCTGTATTGATACCTTTTCTGAATTATGTATGTGGAATGGCCTGATAGAGATTTTAAACAAAAAAATAATTCCTTACATAATTGGCAACATAGGAATCGATTCTTACAAATTGTTTTCAGTAAAAGTCAAATCAGAAATATATGATAAACTTGAACCATTTATGCCAACTTATGCAAATTATAATGGTTCTAACTACGATGCAGGCGGACAAAACAAGTCATTGTTATGTATGTTTGCCGAAACCATAAACAGTATATCTGGTAAAAATTTGAAAATTGATATTGATAAAGAACTCTACCCATCTAACAATGATGATAATAGTGTGTTGATTCTATCAAACGAGTTAGTTTTGGACTATGTGTTATGTCCGTTGTTGAACCAGCAGATGAAAGAGAAAGGTGTAGAATTTCATACTGGTACAGATGATGATGGTCCTTACCTCATATCGGAAAATGAACTTTATGGCAAAGATGGTTGCAAAGAAATTAAAATGAACAACATAAAGCTTCGTTTCATTGATAATGGCATACATATTGAAGGTAATTTAGAGATTGTTTGTGCTAAAATCTCAAAATTCTCAGGAATCTTTATGATGAATGGAAATCTCAAAGTAGAATCAGGAAAGTGTTCGATTGACTTTAATGAGCCATATCTTGATATAAACCTTTCTCTAAATTGGATAGGAAGGCTTATTGAATTAATCTTAGGTCTTACTGGTATAGGACTAATTATAGATCTTATTGGAGAAATAGTTATTGGAGCGATAAACATCTTCCTCGATTTCTCTTCAGATAAGATTTCAGAACTAATACAAATTCCAGATTTACCTATTGAATGGAACAATCTCGAAATAGCAGATATATCAACAATACAAATATCTGACGGTGTAAAAATGTCCGTTAAATTAAAAACTCCTCAACAATAGCAATTTGTAGATAATGTAATAGAAAAGATTCCGAAATATAACAATAAGTGTTTTACTATTTTAGCCACGTAAAGCATAAATTAGTAATACTGTTGCTCATGATCTCAACGTCATGAGCAACAGACTCCTCTCCAAACGGAGATACATACTATAACCATATATGGGTTTAGCGAGACTGACAGCGATAACATAGACTTGTCGGGGGGCATTGACGGATTCACCACCCAACAAAATTTCCGACTATGATAACTGGATGAAATAGATATTAATGCTATAAGACTATATAAACTCCTACGGCAATCTTTATGACTGATGTAGGAGTTTCTTGTTAACGAAAGAATGTTCTTTTATAAGTACATCGACATTTATCATACTCTTCTCCATTATCAGTCATGTTCAGGGGACGTACTCTATTATTTTTATAAGTATCATAAACCATAGTTAAATTGGGACAAATATTTGTCTGCTTTAATATGACATCGACAATTTCCACAGGTGCAGAACTAACACAAAAGACTCCTTTCTCTGAACTGACTTTATCATTTACATAACATGGATCTATCGAAATAGTAATTAGTCCAACCAACCCAAGGCCATTGGCAAATAATTTATCCCAAGTATACTCAATTACAGACCTTTCTGCTATTTTGGAATCATCATAACAAACTATTTGAGGAAATCTTTCTCCACCTGTTCCGACTTGATTAACCATGATTTCCTCTAAGTTTTGAATCTCGTCTTTTACTTGATTGAAAGTTCGCTCTATATCTTTCTTCCATCCACCAGCCGTCTGATTGTTCAGGATATTTATCATTTGGCGAACATTTGAAATTCCTCTGTATAAACACATAATAAAAGAAAAAATTTGTCCTTACTCTATCGTAGGCTTTTCAGGAACCGCCCTATTAACTTTTACGATGACAAATATATACAAAAAAGCGCGAAGTATAATTCTCAATCCATTAATCGGAAGAATCATCCACTTAACAGCAAAATTACATATCAAAATGTGTTGTTAGGTGGATATTTTTGTCGTCTGAAAATAATGCTTCACTATATATAAATTTATTAGTATATTTGCTGCAAGAACCACAGAAAAAGGCAGATTAAGGAGAGAAACAACATTAGGTATTATAATTAGACACTACAAATTATAACAAATAACGACAAAGTTATAACAAGTTATGACAAAGTTATATCCTGTGTGACAGCCTTTTTGGTGGATTTTAGATAATTTTGCAGCCAAAACAACATTATTAATAATAAACATTTAACCAAGAAGAAATTATGAGAAAGTTCATTTATTCTCTTTTTCTCACGGTACTGCTCGGCATACCGTTGAGTACTAAAGCGACCATCGTTGATGATCCTGGTGTTTTCAACTTTGCTCCTTTTTACGATCCATCATCAGGTGTCATCGGTCTATCACTTACGTTTTTCCCTTCTGAAGAGGGAGACACGGTTTACATTCCTGATTATATCTATGAAAATAATCAGTACAAATATGTAGTCAACATCAACACTGGCGCATTTTATGACTGCCATGCCAAATACATCCGTCTGCCAAACCATCTGAGATTTATTCAGGATTATGCTTTCCACTATTGTTGTTTCCTCACTACTTTGGAGTTTACTAACGACATTAGTGAAATAGACTTCGGAGAAATCGATGATATTGTTGGTGGCTGTAACTATGTAGACGAAATTATTGTACCACTTCAATATTTGAGCAATTACATTGATGATCCAGAAGACAGATTCTTCCCTTATTATTTGTATGAGCAGCTTAAATCACGAATCTATGAGGGCAGTTCAACTAGAACGTTGTGTGCAAATACAAATTTCAAGGTTAGCAACAATGCAACGGCCACTTATTGTACTGGCATTGTCAACGATGAAATACAAAAAGTAAATGCTAACGTCATTCCTGCGAATGTAGGTGTTTGCGTTGAACGTAATTCTGGAAATCATTTCGATGTGATTGCAACGCCTTCTTCTTGTGACGTAGCAACATCAATACTCGTACCAGTACTTTCTGATACATATGTTCCTGCGACTTCAAATGGATTGCATAATTATTACTACAATGACGATTATCAATTTATAAAGATAGTCAATCCAGTATTAATTAAAGCTAATCATGCTTATTTAGCTACAAACATAAACAATGACTTTTTTGATTATTAAAATGAACAAATTATTATCATTTATTTTCCTCATATTGTTTTCGAATACAATATGTGCTGCGACGGAAGAAGTCACCGAGACGTGGCCGATGAACGGCGTGCTCACAATATCTGGCAGCACACTGACTAATGGCAATGGCTACACAATGGTCTTGAATAATGACATGGTCTGGTACAACAATAGGAATAGAACATCAATTAAGACTTCAAGTTCCAAATTGGTTACTGACTCATACAATACGGAGATTTCTTTCCCCAACATTACGGGCAAAGTAACTAAGGTTGAACTCAAAACATTTGCATTCGCCCGAACCGGATTATGTCTCTATGCTGGCACAAGCATGAGTAACCTGCTTGAGAAAAGCAATGGTGGAACTGCCTATCAGTCCTGGGAAAGTGAATCAACATATTCCGGTGATGTTACTTATGTAGGCAATATGAATGTATCATCTGGTGCACCACTTAAAATAATGTTCAGACAGGCAATTGGACAAACAGCACCAGATTTACAGTTCTTTAAATTTGACACAAGCAATAGCTATATTGCCGTAACCTATGAAAAGGAGATTGCTGTCGACCCTCAGCATACGTTCTCGTTTCCTAATCCTTCGACATTCAGCGGCAGTACGCTGACCGTCACTTGTACCAACAATGGAGCAGGACACGAGTGCAACCTCACCAACCGTCAGGCCTCTTTGACGCTCACTGCTAACGATTGTACAATCGAGCAGGCTCCTTCTAGCCAACCTTCGCTGAATTTGTTTGAATTCAAGGAACAGACAGGACTTTCTGCTACTGCGGAGGCCATCACCTTCACAAACAAGACGACCAACGAGACAACGTCAAAAATACCTTATATAGCTGGCAATTACACGGCAAGCGTCAATGTCACTGTTGACGGCAGAGACTATACATTGACCAAGGACTTCAACATCGTGGAAGGATATAAGGTCAACAACATCTACTCGCAGTTCAGCGTCAGCCCAACCTCGGCTTTGGAGGGCGAAGCAGTGACCATCACCTATACCCAGCAGATGGACGAGACTCTTGATGTGCTGACCCTGACGGGCGCGACATCGGGCAATAACATTGCCTACACCAAAAGTGGAAACACCTACACGTTCAACATGCCCGCGGAGGACGTGAACCTCAGCGCTACGTTCACGTATCCGCTGAATGA
>JAGABW010000060.1 GCA_017614465.1 Bacteroidaceae bacterium
TATAACCACAACAAAAAACTGATTTTCGATGCAGGAAACGAATACAGACGTTTCGAAATACTCGACAGATATGTACCGACCATGCGTGTTGAGAGAATGGCATATCAACCACCGTTCTATCATGCATACTTGTTTGGCGACAAGCCACGAACCAACTACAAATACGACCAGGATCAAGACGGCAGATACTATGTGCGCAATAGCGACAACTATGAAAATGACTCAGAAAGTGATTATTTCTACACTCATTTCACACTAAACATGCCTGAGATTACAGGAGGCGACGTGTATATTCATGGCGACCTGACATATGGCTTGTTTACTGACGACAACAAGATGGAATATAACATGATTGACCATCAGTATGAAAAGACCCTTCTACTAAAACAGGGATCATACAACTACCAGTATCTGTTTATTCCTAATGGTTCGGAGAAAGCAACAGGCGATATGACCGAGGGAGATTTCCACCAGACAGAAAACGAATACTACATCTATGTGTATCATCGTCCATTTGGAGGAAGATACGACAAACTTGTTGCATTTAAATCACTTACATACAAACCACAATGATAAAAAAGCAAACATATCGATTCTTGCTGATTCTGTTTCTTTTATCAATGATTTTCCCCTTGACTAAGATTCAGGATTGTTCTCTGCGTGCTCAATCCATGCGCGGAATGGTTCTGAACTATTTTACAAACTACAAAAGAAACGATCAGTATATAAAAAGTTCGACTCTCGATAGTATCATCACAGACAAACGACACAAAAAGATAAATATATATGCAAGCGGAGGCTTCAAGGAACAGATATTCACAGAGGATATTGTGGAGAACATCTATTCTGAAATAGGCAAATGCATCCCCGACTCGCTATCACACTACGACTTGAATGTCATTACTGACAATCACGAGATACACGACCTCATTCCAAACGCTATAAGAACAGGCAGAATCTCAAAGGAAAGACTGCCCGAGAAGTATTATAACGGACATCCATGGGTAATGGCATCCGAAAAACCATATAAAGCTAACAAAGGGCTGGACGGCATGCATCTGGCTCTGTGGCAAAGTCACGGCGCATATTGGGCTAACGACAAGAACTCATGGAAATGGCAACGTCCACGACTGTTCTGTACGACTGAAGACTTGTTCTCACAGTCGTTCGTCATTCCATATATTATCCCTATGTTGGAGAATGCCGGTGCATATGTGTTCACTCCAAGAGACCGAGACTGGCAAAACAATGAGATTCTGACAGACAACGACAATCCACAGACTTATATCGAAACAGGGAAATGGGAAAAGACCGACTCAACTGGTTTTGCTTCACTCAAACCAATATATGCGTTTGGCGAAAACCCATTCAAAAATGGTACAACCAGAATGACAAAGACTGAGTCACCTCATAAAGCTGCAGCCAAAGCCGAATGGGTGCCTGAAATCCATGAGGACGGCAATTATGCTGTATATGTGTCGTACACCACCCTACACAACAGCATTCCTGATGCTCATTATACGGTTGTTCATAAAGGCATACATACATCATTCAAAGTCAACCAGCAAATGGGTGGCGGCACTTGGGTATATCTGGGACCATTCAACTTTGAAGCAAACAACCCATACAACAACAGGATAATACTCACTAATGCAAGTGAGCACAACGGAGTTGTAACAGCCGATGCCGTAAGATTGGGTAGCGGAAACGGAAATATAGCAAGAAGCAACGGCACACAGAGAATTGAAAGAGGAAACACTTCTGGACTTCCACGATGGGCTGAAGCCGCAACATATTATGCACAGTGGGCAGGTATGCCTGAATATGTGTATAACCGATACAACGGAGCCAACGACTACAACAACGACTTGTGGGCACGACCAAACACCATCAACTATCTGTCGGGAGGTAGTGTCTATATGCCAGATACAACAGGTCTGAACATACCATTTGAACTTGCCATGGCTTTCCATACCGATGCCGGATTCAACCGTGACGAAGAATTCATCGGTTCGCTTGCCATATGCTCAACCGACTATTACAACGGTAAGACACGTAACGGTCAGGACCGTTATGCAAGTTACGACCTCGCATCGCTCTTTCTCAACGGGCTACAGAAAGACATGAAGAAATACAACTGGCAGATTCGTCAGGTTTGGAACAGAAACTATTGCGAGACAAGAGAGACTCAGATTCCTTCGACCATACTTGAGATGTTGTCGCACCAAAACTATGCCGACATGCGCATGGGATACGATCCGCATTTCAAATTCGACTTCAGTCGCTCTGTATATAAATCAATTGTGAAATATATGGCTGGACAACATAAGACTGACTATGTGATCCAACCATTGCCAATACATAACTTCGCAGTAAAACTCAACGAGGAAAAAAGCTGTGCTATACTCAGTTGGGACGAAACCGTTGACAATTACGAACCAACTGCCGAGCCTAACGGATATATCGTATATACAAGAATTGACCACGGAGATTTTGACAACGGAAAACGTTTCAACGGAAAGACTGCGGTCATCGACATGATTCCTGGTAGGCAGTATTCGTTCAAGGTATGTGCCGTAAACCATGGAGGTATAAGTTTCCCTTCAGAAACTCTTTCGGCTTACATCGCACCAAACAATATTGGTACCATACTTATCGTCAACGCGTTTAACCGACTTGAAGGACCTGCATGTGTAAATAATGATTCAATACAAGGATTTGACCTCGACAAAGACCCGGGCATTCAATATGGGGCTTTTGCAGGATTCTGCGGCAGACAGATAACATACAGCAAGAAAAACATGGGAAGTGAGGCTACATCTGGAACTGGTTATAGTGGCAAAGAACTCGAAGGTCAGATTATCATGGGAAACACCTTCGACTATGTTGCCCTTCACGGACAAGGAATAAAAGAACAAGGTGTACACTCATATACCTCATGCTCAGAAGAAGCATTCCTCAAGAAAGTGACTGCGCCAAACGACTATAAGATGATCGACATAATATTCGGAGTAGAAAAAAGTGCCAAAAACGAAACGGTAAACCTCTTAAAGGAATATTGTGCAAAAGGCGGCAGATTATTAATAAGCGGAGCAACTCCTTCATATGAGAAATGGAGCGAACTGGGACATTTGGCACTACAAGCACCAATACACGAATATTGTATCGACGGAATAAGAGGATGTGATTTAAGCATGCACATATATCGCGAGATGAACGACAAGAGCTATGCCGTGCCATATATAACCACAATGGATGCAGACGAAAAAGCATTTGTGATGATGCTATACTCAAACAATGCCCCTGCTGCTGTGGCTTACGACGGAACAGACTACAAAACCATAATGCTTGGATTCCCTCTTGAAAGTATTAAAGAAGACCATGCACGCAACACATTGATGCAGGCGATAACTAATTTCTTATGCAAATAAACAACACAGAACATACAGAATACAATACAGACAGATTTCTGCCAACAACCAAGAAGGAAGTAGAACAACGAGGATGGGATTATATCGATGTCATCATCTTCTCGGGCGATGCATATGTGGACCACCCTTCGTTTGCTGCTGCTGTTATAGGACGAATACTTGAGGCAGAAGGCTATCGTGTGGCTATCGTTCCACAACCCGACTGGCATGGTGATTTTCGTGATTTCAAGAAATTAGGCGAGCCTCGTCTGTTCTTTGCCATTGCGCCTGGATGTATGGACTCGATGGTCAACAAATATACTGCAAGAAAACGTCTTAGAAGTGAAGACGCATATACACCCGACGGACGCCACGACAAACGACCTGAATATCCGACAATTGTATATACTGAAATCCTAAAGACATTATACCCTGATACGCCTGTAGTCATAGGCGGTATTGAGGCATCAATGCGAAGAATCACGCATTACGACTATTGGCAGGACCGCTTACGTCCAAGCATACTCATTGACAGTGGAGCCGACTTATTGATTTATGGTATGGGAGAACTCCCTATCGTTTCGTTGGCCAACCTGCTGAACGACGAATTGATAAACCACGACCTGGAAAAAATCAATTCTGACACGTTCCACCGACTTGTCATCACCAAGACGCAACCTCAGACGGCTATCGTACTGACCGACAAAGAATTAAAAACAAACGATGATGACATTATTCTTTTTTCTCACGAGGAGTGTTTGAAAGATAAAAAGAAACAGGCTCAGAATGTAAGGCATATCGAAGAGGAATCAAACAGAATGTATGCACAGAGAATCATACAGAAAACTCAGATAACGCCTAACAAAAGACCTGAGATTAAAGGGATGACATATGCCATAGTGGTAAATCCTCCCTACCCTCCAATGTCACAATCGCAAGTTGACCATTCGTTCGACCTGCCATACACTCGTTTGCCACACCCAAAATACAAAGGAAAGAGAATTCCAGCATATGAAATGATTAAATTCTCTGTAAACATGCACAGAGGATGCTTCGGAGGATGTGCGTTCTGTACTATATCTGCCCATCAAGGCAAGTTCATAGTAAGCCGAAGCAAACAGAGCATCATGAAGGAAATTAAACAAATCGTTAAGATGCCTGATTTTAAAGGATATTTGAGCGATTTAGGTGGTCCGAGTGCCAACATGTATATGATGGGTGGAATAGACAAGTCTATATGCAAGCAATGTAAACGTCCGTCGTGTATTCATCCTAAAGTGTGTAAAAACCTGAATACCGACCATTCTCCGCTGCTTGACATATATCACGAGGTAGATGCCTTGCCAGAAATCAAGAAAAGTTTTATCGGTAGTGGCGTAAGATACGACCTGATTCTGCATCACTCAGACAACGAGAAAATCAACAAGACAAACCTCAGATATGCAAGAGAACTGATAGAACATCATGTGAGTGGACGACTTAAAGTAGCACCTGAACATACGAGCGATAATGTATTGAGACTCATGAGGAAACCACCCTTTCAGTTATTCTATGACTTCAAGAGATTATTCGACAACGTAAACAAAAATGCTCATCTGAATCAACAACTCATACCATATTTCATCAGCAGCCACCCAGGATGTACAAACAAGGACATGGCACAACTGGCAGATTTGACTCGAAAGATGGGATACAAACTGGAACAAGTGCAGGATTTCACACCTACGCCAATGACTATATCTACTGAGACTTGGTACACTGGTTATCATCCTTACACGCTGGAACCAGTTTATTCAGCAAAGACACCCGAAGAGAAAAAACAGCAAAACCAATATTTCTTCTGGTACAAAGACCAGTCAAAACAAAACGAAAACAAGACGCCAAACAAAGCGGGAAAGAAGAAAAATAAAAGGAGATAATCTGTCAGAATGGACACACCAGTGAAGATCAACTATAACAACGAAGACTTAGAGGTTGCATGGCAATTTATTGCAAATACCGACAAATCGGTTTTTCTAACAGGAAAGGCTGGAACAGGTAAAACCACTTTCCTAAAAAGAATACTGGAGCTGTCACCAAAACGAAAAGTGGTGGTAGCCCCAACGGGAGTTGCTGCAATCAATGCACAAGGTGTTACAATCCATTCTTTTTTCCAACTGCCTTTTTCTCCTTATATTCCAGGAACCACATACATAGAGGACCGAAACAAACGATATAAATTCAGTAAAGAAAAGAAACAAATACTCAAAACACTCGACTTGCTGATTATCGACGAGATATCAATGGTCAGATGTGATCTTCTCGATGCAATTGATAATGTGTTGCGTAACTACAAAAACCGTGACCTTCCTTTCGGTGGTGTACAACTGCTGCTCATAGGCGATTTATATCAGTTGGCTCCTATTGCCGTTGAAAAAGAATGGAACATCCTGAAGGAGTATTATGACACACCTTATTTCTTCAGTAGCAAGGCTCTGCAACAAATAGATTACGTAACTATTGAATTAAAACAGATTTACCGACAGACCGACGACCAGTTTATCGGAATCCTAAACAAAATACGTGAGAACTGCCTCGACCAAGCATCAATAGACATCCTCAACAGCAGAGTGGATACCAATGCACTCAACCCGAACAATTTTTCCGCTCAAAACGATGACAACTCTGAGGATAAAGCTGAACCAATCAGACTGACAACACATAACAATACATCAAATAATTATAACCAGTCGAAACTTGATGCGATAAACAAGCCTATACACACTTTTGAAGCAACTATCATCGACAATTTTCCAGAGTCGGCATATCCTGCAGAAAAACTATTGTCGCTAAAAGTGGGAGCACAGGTTATGTTTATCAAGAACGACACATCGAGCGGAAAACATCTGTATTATAACGGAAAAATCGGAGTAATTATTGATATTGTGAAAGATAACGTGATTGTGAAATGTCCCGAAGACGATGAGGCAATACTTGTCACAAAAGAGACATGGGAAAACACACATTATATTATTGACGAGGAGACTAAAGAAATCAAAACCGAAGTCGAGGGTGAATTCCGCCAAATCCCACTTCGATTAGCATGGGCTATCACCATACATAAAAGTCAGGGATTAACCTTTAACCAAGCCGTGGTAGATATAAACAACTCATTCACTCACGGACAAGTATATGTGGCTATAAGCCGATGCAGGTCGCTTGAAGGACTTAAACTGACACAGCCGATAAATCCGCTTTCAATAATCAACGACAGGAGCATTAATACATTTATCGACACAAATATCTCTCTGTCGGAAGATTCAAAACAGAAATTACCTGTGATAGAACAAGAATATTTCGTAAAACTCATTGACGAATTATTCGACTTTAATGAAATTACGGGAAACATAAATTATGTGTATAGAATCCTTCAGGAACATCTCTATAAAAAACATGAAGAACTGATTAATCAATGTGCAGAAACAATCTCAGCACTTGACCAGAAGATTATCCAGGTGGCTGGTACATTCAAAAAACAATATTGTAATATCATAAGAACTTCGGAAGATGTACGTACAGATGAAAAACTTCAAGAACGCATTCAAAAAGGAGCTGAGTATTTTGCCACACAAGTCCACGAGATATTCGACACGCTATTAAAAGACATTAAGATTGATATAACCAACAAAACAATAGCCAAGCAATATAAGGGTGCGGCTGATAATCTCACAGAAAGCATTAACTTTAAGAGTGCGTTGCTTGAATCGATTCAGGAACATGGTTTTTCAATTCAGACCTATTTGAACGATAAAGCACTTTGTCTGTTAAACGACACACCACAAAAGAAAAAGAACGCAAAGAAAGTTAAAGAGCCAAAAATTTCCACACAAGAAATCACACTCAGATTAATACGTGAAGGAAAGAGCATAAAAGAGATTGCCAGCATCAGAAATCTTGGTGTCAGCACAATTGAAAATCATCTCGTGGCACTAATCACAAAAGACGAGATAGATGTAAAAGAATTCGTTGACAAAGACAAACAGAATAAAATCAAAATTGCTGTCATAAAATATGGTTTGGACGCCCCGCTCTCACAGATAAAAGAGTCACTGCCCTCCACTATCTCATATGGCGACATCAAGATTGTATTGGCTGACATCAAAAAAAAGTTATAGAATAATTTTTTGTTTTCGCGGAAAGTTATATCTTTGCAAATGATAAAGAACATAAGTCTGAAAAAATAACTAATCTAAAAACAGAAAACGATTATGAAGGAAGTAAAGATAACCAAACGAGCACACGAGGAAATTCGTCGTCTGTTTTCTCCGCGAACCCTAATTAATACCTTGCGTACAGATCCTGAATTAACAGAAATAGTTGATAATTTTGCATTTGACGAGACCTTGGTAAAGGCCGATGGTAGTGTACTTGAAAAAACACGTGTTATGTGTATTTTAGCTTCAACTATCGGATGTAATGCTATCAACGAGTTTAAGATGTATGTTGACGCATGTTTGAACGTAGGTGTAAAGCCACGCGAGATACGTGAAATCGTTTATCAGGCATATCCATATGTCGGAGCATCACAAGTGGTTGAATACACATTATTGATGAACGACATTTTTGAGAATAATGGAATCCGTCTTCCTTTAGACCCTCAAAACACAGTTGAGACTAAAGAAGAATGCTATAAAAGAGGTAAGGAATTGCTCGATGAGACATTTGGCTATGGTACTGTCGATAATATGTTGGCAATATCACCAAAGGGACAGGAACATATCGTTGAGTTTATTATTACTTACTGCTATGGTCAGTTCTATTCACGTAACGGAATTGACATGCAACACCGTGAGTTAATCACATTCTGTATTCTTGCATCTATGGGCGGTTGCGATTCACAATTACATACACACGCTAAGGCTTGCAAGAATCTGGAAATCTCAAAGCAAGAAATGATAGCTGCTGCAACTGCTATTTTGCCTTGGATCGGTTTTCCACGTACACTAAACGCAATAAGCGTAATTAATGAAGAATACAACGAAACATTAATGTAGAAACTTTTTATTCATAATTTTTAAAAAAAATAGTTGTCCCCAGGCATTTATTTAAAATAATGTCTGGGGTTTTATTATTAGGAATATGAACATCTTTCTGTGGCAATCGTGAACAATTGATTTTACAATTGAAAAAACGGTTAAACAAAAAAACGCTTTGTCAATGTTATTGACAAAGCGCGTAAAATGCCTATCTCTCGATAAACAATTTTTACTAACCTTAAAATAAATCTAATACCATGAAAAACACGATGCAAATTTACGATAAAAAATCAGAATTACAAATATTTATGGGCAAAATATCATATATCACACAAATAAAGACGCTTTATAGTTCCATATGTAAACTGCCATTTGACAATAGTCAATCGAAATAAATAATTGCGTGTTCTGACTTCCTTATACGTAAAAATGCCAATGGTTTCTATCGTTATCATAGAAAATCCATCGGCATTTTCAGTTGATTTATGTTGAAAATTCAACTATTCTGTTACAAAAATATAAATATCGGTAAGTTTTATTTATTCGACTTTAATGTCTCTTCTGGCATGGCAGACATGTCACCTTGAATAAACAGGCGTGTAAGGTCGTTCTTACAATTTGTAAACACCTGAATATATTTCTTGAATTTTCCAGGCATACGTCCTGTACCATCATATGTAATTCTGATTTCTCCAGAACCGCCAGGACTGATAAAGTCTTTCGTATAAGTAGCAGCAGTACAACCACATGCAGTGTGTACATAGTTGATAACTAACTTAGATTTGCCTACATTAGTAAATCTGAACACACATGATTGAACCGGAGAGTCTTGTGAGAATGTACCGAAATCGACAGTTGTTTTATCAAACTTTATGACAGGATATTTCTTTGCAGAAACTGATAATGATACTGTCAGAAGTGTTAATAACAAACAGAATACCTTGATTTTCATATCGTTAATTTGATTTGATTTACAAATTTCTAAAATTCAGATTCTTGGATATTGCCTCTTAGACCTTTAGTTTGCTTGAATCCACAGCCTTAAAACTCATATCCAATCCTTTGACAGAATGTGTGAGAGCACCTACAGAGATGAAATCAACGCCAGCCTCTGCATAATCGCGAATAGTATCGTATGTGATACCACCAGAAGATTCGGTTTCGTACTTACCACCAATTAAAGCAACTGCTTTCTTGGTTTCCTCAGGAGTAAAGTTGTCGAGCATAATGCGGTTGACATTACCTACACGTAACACTTCGTTGAGTTCATTGAAATCACGTACTTCGATTTCAATCTTGAGGTCTTTACCCTTCTCTTTCAGATATTCATGACATCTTACGATAGCATTTTCAATTCCGCCCGCAAAATCAATATGGTTATCTTTCAGAAGAATCATGTCGAACAAACCAATACGGTGATTAGTTCCACCACCAATCTTTACGGCTTGTTTTTCAAGCATTCTCATGCCCGGAGTGGTCTTACGTGTGTCTAATATTCTTGTATGAGTACCTTCCAGTCTCTTGACATACTTATTTGTCATAGTGGCAATACCAGACATACGTTGAAGTATATTTAGCATAAGACGTTCAGTCTGTAAAAGACTTTGGATCTTACCTTTCACACTCATTACGATATCGCCAGGACGAACATGAGCACCATCGTGGATATAAACCTCTACCTGCATTGTTGGGTCGAAACGTTTAAACACTTCCTTTGCAATTTCTTCACCAGCAAATATACCTTCTTCTTTTATCAACAGTTTTGATTCACTGACAGCATCTGCAGGAATACAACAAAGTGTTGTATGGTCACCATCACCTATATCCTCAGCAAAAGCGAGATCTATCAATTTGTCGTTTAGTTCTTCTACACTAAGCATAATATTGTTTTTTAATTAATATGTGAGTTGCAAAAGTATACAAAACATTTGACGTAAACAAATATTTAAGTCTTTTTATGATTTCAATAATATCACGTAATGCCTCTGAGGATATAAAAGTGAAAAATGGGGATGAAAAAATAAAGTAAGAGTTATGAAAATAACAAATAATTATTATCTTTGCAGTGGAATAGAAATAAGGACTAATGATAAAACTAAATATTTATAATCAATATTCTATATAATTTAATTTTTAATGGATAACATCACAAATATAATAAAAGATTTATGTGACATAATATGGGGATGGCCAATGATTCTTCTGTTGGTGGGTACTCATATATTCCTTACATTCAGACTGAAAATTCCACAACGCAAACTGTGGAAAGGAATCAAACTGTCCGTCTCATCCGATAAAGATTCAAAAGGAGACATCAACCAGTTTGGAGCATTAGCCACATCGTTGGCTGCAACGATCGGAACTGGTAACATTATAGGTGTGGCAACCGCCGTGTCTTTAGGTGGTCCGGGAGCGATCTTCTGGTGCTGGCTTACTGGTTTGTTCGGTATAGCTACAAAATACGGAGAAGGATTGCTCGCCATAAAATATCGAGTAAGAAGATCTAACGGAAAAATGTCGGGAGGTCCGATGTATGTGCTTGAACGTGGATTAGGAATGAAATGGCTCGGTGTACTGTTTTGTATATTTACTGCCATAGCTGCTTTCGGAATTGGTAATACAGTACAAGCCAACGCCATCGGAGAGAATGTCAGCAACATGATGAAAGACATTATCGACGTTAACACATGTAAATGGATTGTCGGTACGATTATTGCATCAATCGTCGCAATTGTGATTATAGGCGGAGTGAAAAGTATTGCAAAATTCTGTTCAATACTTATTCCTACAATGTCGGTCTTATATATCTTAGGATGTATTTACATTTTATGGGTAAACCACTCATATATTTGGGAAGCCATTTGCTGGATTGTTCAAGACGCCTTCTCATTAGAAGCAGCTACAGGCGGTACTGTGGGTTGCGCCATAATGACAACCATCCGATTCGGTGTTGCCCGAGGATTGTTCTCTAACGAATCAGGTATGGGATCTGCCCCTATCATTGCTGCGGCTGCCCAAACCAAGAATCCTGTTCGCCAGGCTTTAATACAATCAACTGCCGCATTCTGGGACACAGCCGTAATATGCACTATTACTGGATTGGTAATCGTAACAAGTATCTTGGCTTATCCTGAGATTGATTTAAAAACGACATCTATACTCACAGAATTGGCATTCAGTAAGATTCCATACGTAGGTTCCCCTATCCTTACTATAGGTATAATAACATTCGCTTTCTCAACAATAATAGGATGGGAATATTACGGAGAGCGTGCCATTGAATATCTTTTTGGTAACAAAGCCATCAAATTCTATAGAATAGCATGGGTTTTCCTTACAATTGTAGGATGTGTGCTCAATTTAGATCTTGTATGGTGTTGTGCCGATATGATGAACGCACTGATGGCTATCCCTAACTTGCTATCGTTGCTGCTATTATCGGGAGTATTGTCAAAAGAGACTCAATATTACCTGTGGAACAATCATATAGACGACAACATTGAATGTTAACACAATGATTGCCAACTAAATTAAATCAAGGTTACAACTATCATTTATCCAACAATACAATAATTATCCTACCTCATGATTCAAGACCTCTGTATAATAATGCTCACTGCAGGTATCGTCAGTCTCCTGTTTAAGTTGTTCAGGCAACCAGTTGTGCTTGGATATATTGTGGCAGGACTGATAGCTGGCCCATACATGTTTGGTGAATCGTGGATAAGTGATAATGAGAGCGTTGAAACATGGGGTGAGATTGGAGTGCTTTTCCTTTTGTTTGCCATGGGACTTGAATTCAGTTTCAAGAAGCTGATACAGATTGGAAACACAGCCCTTATAGCGGCTGGTACAATCGTGGTAGGCATGATGTCGGTTGGTTTCCTAACAGGACGTTTAATGGGTTGGAGTGAGATGAATTCACTTTTCCTTGGAGGAATTCTGTGTATGTCATCCACCACAATTGTGTTTAAGGCCATAGAGGACATGAAAATGGGCGGACATAAATTTGCACATGTTGTGTTCGGCATATTAATCGTCGAAGACCTTTTCGCCGTTATTCTCATGGTTGTCCTATCGTCAATTGCAGTTAAAAAACAATTCGAAGGAACCGAGTTACTATTCGAGATAGGAAAATTAATAGGTTACCTCGTGTTGTGGTTTGTTGTAGGAATAGCTATAATACCTTCATTTCTCAAGATATTCAGAAAACACCTGAACAACGAAACACTTACGATCTTTGCTATTGGACTGTGTCTGGGTATGGTGTTGTTGGCAATACAAGCGGGCTTCAGTAGTGCCCTCGGAGCATTTGTCATGGGAAGTGTTTTGGCTGAGACCATTGAGGCTGAACGTATCGAACATCTTATACAACCAATAAAGAATGTGTTCGGAGCCATATTCTTCGTTTCTGTCGGCATGATGATTAATCCATCACTCTTAATAGATTACTGGTTGCCTATCATCATTATAACATTCATAGTCATATTCGGACAAATATTCTTTGGTTCAATCGGAACACTCCTTTCAGGACAATCACTCAAAGTATCTTTGCAAAGTGGTTTCTCATTGGTACAAATCGGTGAATTTGCCTTTATCATTGCTGTGTTTGGACAAAACGCAGGCATTACTGATGCCAGCCTCTACCCTATCGTGGTTGCCGTATCTGTAATCACGACATTTCTCACACCATATATCATGAAGATGTCAAAACCTGCCGAGCAATTGATAAACAGACATATCAGCAAGGGTACCAAAATGTTTCTTGAGAACTATGCACAAAAACGCAATTCAGCCAAGACAGAAAGCACATGGAAGAAATATTTCAAGAAGGTGTCGGGAATTGTACTTATTGCAAGTATAATATGTATTTTTATCTATATATTGTTCTTTCAATATGCTGCACCATTTATTCTTACAAAGTCGGAATGGTTTTGCAGTGTATTCAATGAGAAATGGGCTGACTTAATAACCAAAATCATCACTCTGGCAGCATTATTGATAGTATCTTCTCCTTTTCTATATTATATCGTTGCACGTTATCGTATATCGGACGAAGTGCGTGAATTATGGAAACAGGGCAACCATCAAAAAGCATCACTTGCAGGATTATATCTTCTGCGATTGCTAATAGGTATGGCATTCATTGCCTATGCTTTATATAAGATATTCACCCTTACCACAGGTATGCTCTTCGGATTATCAATCATCTTGTTGATTATCATATCGTTCTCAAGAAGAATCAAACAACAATCACGTCGCTTAGAAGAAGGATTCAGTACCAACCTCACTGCGCGAGAAGTTTCAGCCGATAAACAACGTCCGATTGGCAAACATTTTGTAAGCAAACTGCTTCCATACGATATACATATTTCCGACTTCACAGTACCAACGGAATCCGAGTTCAGTGGAAAGACACTGAGCCAGCTTAACATACGAAAAGAATCGGGAGTAAGTGTAATAAGAATTATCCGTGGAGGTGTTTTCACTAATATTCCGGGAGGCAACAAGCATGTGTATCCAGGCGACAGAATCGTCGTGGCTGGAAGCGACGAACAAATAGACAAATTCAGGATTATGCTGGATAAAAGTCAGCATCCCGACAAGAACAAACATAATAATAAGGATAGGAATCACGTTACATTAGAAAACTTCGTGCTCGAAACCGGTAATCCTTTCATTGGAAAATCGATTGTAGAATCACAAATCCGAGAGAAAACCCAATGTCTGGTAATGGGAGTTGAACGCGACAACGTATATATCATGAATCCTGAACCTACATTGGTGTTCATGGAAAACGACGTAATACTTGTTGCTGGTGAGACTGACAAATTAAGGGCATTCATAGGATAGAATTAACAATAAACAGAATACAGATATGGGAATTAAAAATATTATCAACATCATAAAGGATGTGAAGGCAGTTCAAAAACAACCTGCCATTCAAAACATATCAGACGCTGCAAAGAACGCAAATTCATTAAATCTGAAAGCACTTGTAGAAGCGGCTTTAGAGAAAATCGGTCATGCCAACATTATCGTGGCTGGTAAGACTGGTGTGGGAAAATCCACTCTTGTAAACGCTGTGTTCCAAGGAAACCTTGCAGAAACAGGTGTGGGACGCCCTGTGACACAGAACATGAAAGAATATTCAAAAGAAGGAGAACCTGTACATATCTTCGACACAAAAGGATTTGAACTGGGTAACTACAAAGAAGTAATAAAAGAACTCAAAGGCGAAATCAATCGCCGCAAACAATTGGGTGACCCTAAAGAACAAATCCATTTAGGCTGGTTCTGCATCAGTAACGACGGAAAACGATTGGAAAGTGCCGAAACCGAATTCATAAACGAGTTATCAAAGGAAATCCCTATTGTGGTGGTTCTAACTAAAACCGTTGACACCAAACTGGATTTCTATAATCTTGTGAAAAACGAGACACCAAAGGCCACAAACGTGATACGGGTATTGGCTCTGCCATATGAAACACCAATAGGTACAATACCTGCATTCGGTTTGGACGAGCTGATAGATCACAGTTATGAACTAATGCCAGATATTGCAAAAGCAGCATTAGCCTCGAGCCAGAAAGTAAATACCCAGATAACAAAAAAAGCCGTTGACAAGGTTATTGCCATTGCAGCTGCCAGTGCGGCAACTATAGGAGCAACGCCAATCCCTTTTTCAGACGCGGTACTTCTCGCCCCAGTCCAGATAGGAATGATAGCAAGCATATGCAAGGTGATGAAGGTACCAGCCGATAAACAATTTATCACAACATTAGTAAGTAGCGCAGCTGGAGTCATGGGAGCAACTGCAACCGGACGAACCATAGTAAGAGGACTTATTAAACTCATTCCAGAAGCAGGACTAATAATAGGAGGCACAATAAGTGCTGCAACAGCAGGTATAGTCACATCGGGTATGGGATACGCCTTCTACAACTCAATAAGACTGCTTCAAGGACAAGGTATTGACCTAAACGCAGCCAACCTTTCAAAGGAATTTACAGAACAACTTAAAAAAACCAAGTTGAAATAATATATAATTGTAAATAGCAGTTTCAGCAATCTGTTCATTCACAAAAAATGAGCATTACTTGTTGTGACATACTGTTGATTACACATTAACAATATATGGATAGCTTAATTATCCTTATATGTATAAGAACAAACCATAAAAACAATCTGCAAAAACATGTAATCAATAGTAAAAAGTATAAAAATTATTTGGTATATACAAAATAATATATAACTTTGCGTAAGAATAACGAACAAAGATTTTTGATTTATGATTGAAGACTTTAGAAAATATGCCACAAAGCATATAGGAGTGAATAGCCAAGTTTTAGATGATGTAATTAAGGCGCAAGCAGGTTATCTTAACCCATATATATTGGAAGAACGTCAACTTAACGTAACACAATTAGATGTTTTTTCAAGACTGATGATGGACCGAATTATATTCTTAGGAACTGAAATCAACGACTACACAGCAAACGTGTTACAAGCACAGATGCTTTACCTTGATTCTGTTGACAACGGAAAAGACATCAGTATATACATAAACTCACCAGGCGGAAGCGTGTATGCAGGATTGGGAATATACGACACAATGCAATTCATTTCCAGCGATGTACAAACCATATGTACTGGTATGGCTGCATCAATGGCTGCTGTATTACTTGTTGCAGGAAAAGAAGGCAAACGTTCTGCACTACCCCATTCACGCATCATGATACACCAACCAATGGGAGGCGCACAAGGTCAAGCCAGCGATATCGAAATTACAGCTCGTGAAATACAAAAATTAAAGAAAGAATTATACACAATCATAGCAGATCATTCACACCAGTCGTTCGATAAAGTTTGGGCTGACAGCGATAGAGACTATTGGATGACATCCGAAGAAGCCAAAGAATATGGCATGATAGACCAAGTATTAACTCGAAAATAATAAAGAGAAAAGAGTACTATAAAAATAAGAATGGATAAGATGAAACATTGTTCTTTCTGTGGCCGAAGCAATAATGAAGTCAACATGTTAATCACAGGTATCAACGGATGTATTTGTGATGATTGCGCCCAGGAAGCCAACAAAGTAGTGATGGAGAACCGAAAGTCAACTAACAAGTTTGAAATCGGAACGTTACCTACACCTAAGGAAATTAAAGAATATTTAGACCAATACGTCATCGGACAAGATGAAGCAAAAATCTCAATGTCGGTGGCTGTATATAATCATTATAAAAGACTACAATACGAACAAGGCAGAGACGATGCCAATGATGTTGAAATAGAAAAGTCTAACATCATCATGGTTGGTAGCACAGGAACCGGAAAAACTCTGTTGGCAAGAACTATAGCCAAAATGCTACTCGTTCCATTCACTATTGTCGATGCAACCGTATTGACAGAAGCAGGATATGTAGGAGAAGATGTAGAAAGTATTCTGTCACGACTTCTACAGGAATGCAACTACGATGCAAGCGTTGCCGAACGCGGAATCGTATTCATTGACGAGATTGATAAAATTGCACGCAAAAGCGACAATCCGTCAATCACAAGAGACGTAAGCGGAGAAGGAGTACAACAAGGACTGCTTAAATTACTTGAAGGCTCCGTAATCAATGTACCGCCATACGGAGGAAGAAAACACCCTGACCAGAAATTCATACAGGTCAACACTAAAAACATCTTGTTTATCTGTGGAGGTGCTTTCGACGGAATAGAAAGACGAATCGCTCAAAGACTCAACACTCACGTGGTGGGATTTGATGCAGTAGAGAATACAGCAAAAGTCGACAAATCAAACTTAATGCAATATATTGCACCAATGGACCTCAAGGCATTCGGACTGATTCCTGAAATCATAGGACGACTCCCGATCCTGACACACCTTGAACCATTAGACCGCGATGCATTACGAAACATTCTTACAGAACCTAAGAACTCAATTATCAAACAATACACCAGATTGTTTGAAATTGACGGAACTAAACTCAAATTCCAACCAGAAGTTCTTGACTTCATTGTAGATAAAGCTATTGAATTCAAGTTGGGAGCACGAGGACTACGTTCTATCGTAGAATCAATAATGATGGAAAAAATGTTTGAAACACCTTCATCTAAACCTAAGACACTAACCATCACACTTGAATATGCCAAGAAACAAATAGACAAGGTTGCGAGCAAAATTGCAAATTCACAACAATAGTAAATTGTAAAGATAATAACCTTATATAGTTATGAAAAAAAATATGACATTGCAGCAAGCGTTGAAATATTATTTCGGATTTGATTCATTCAAAGGGGATCAAGAAGCAATAATACAAAACCTTCTTGATAAAAAAGACACCTTTGTACTTATGCCTACAGGCGGAGGTAAATCATTATGCTACCAACTCCCTGCTTTAGTCATGGAAGGAACTGCAATTGTCATCTCACCATTAATAGCATTAATGAAAAACCAAGTTGATGCCATTAAACACATATGTGAAAATGACAATGTTGCACACTTCATTAATTCCTCATTAAATAAAACAAGCATTCAACAAGTAAAAAATGATATAACTGCAGGATACACCAAACTTCTGTATGTTGCACCTGAATCACTAACAAAACTTGAATATGTTGAATTCCTGAAATCTGTAAAAATCTCATTCTATGCTATCGACGAAGCACACTGTATATCTGAATGGGGACACGATTTCCGTCCTGAATACAGACGCATCAGACCTATCATGGAAGAAATAGGCAAAGCCCCAATTATAGCATTGACTGCTACTGCTACCGACAAAGTACGCACAGATATAAAAAAGAACTTGGGCATGCCTGATGCTACAGAATTTAAAGCATCATTCAACAGACCAAACCTATATTACGAAGTAAGACAGAAAACAAAAGATATCGACAAAGATATCATCAAATACATAAAAGCACATCCAGGCAAAAGCGGAATCATCTACTGCCTAAGCAGAAAGAAAGTAGAAGAACTCGCTGCCAACCTCAAAGCCAACGACATTAAAGCCGCACCATACCATGCAGGAATGGAATCGGCTGTACGTAGTGCCACACAAGACGATTTCCTAATGGAACGTATCGACGTAATCGTTGCTACAATCGCATTTGGAATGGGTATAGACAAACCGGATGTCAGATTCGTAATGCATTACGACATACCTAAGAGTCTCGAAGGCTACTATCAGGAAACAGGACGTGCCGGGCGTGACGGCGGAGAAGGAAGATGTATTGCTTTCTACACAAGAAAAGACCTGCAAAAACTCGAAAAATTCATGGAAGGCAAACCTATTGCCGAGCAAGACATAGGACGCCAATTATTAAAAGAAACAGCCAACTATTGCGAATCATCAGTTTGCAGACGCAAATTACTATTGCACTACTTCGGAGAAAACTATCCAGAAGAAAACTGCAACAATTGCGACAACTGTAAGCATCCAAAGAAAAAGATTGATGCCACACAAGAACTGTTACTCGCAATGAAAGTAATAGAAGCCATCAAGGAAAACTTCAAGACAGAATATGTTAGCGATATATTGCGCGGAGTAGAAACTGAATTCATTTTATCGCACAAACATGAAAAACTCAGTTTGTTCGGTAAAGGCTCCGACCACGAGGCATCATTCTGGAGTGCTGTATTAAATCAGGCTATGATTGAAGGATACCTAAGAAAAGATGTCGAAAATTACGGATTAATCAAAATAACACCAGAAGGCAAACAATTTATGAAAAATCCTTCAACCTTCAATATTGTCGAAGATAATGAATTCGACGATGTAGTAATTGATGACGCACCCGACACAATCGGTTCTGTTGATGAAACAATACATAAGATGTTATTGGATCTTAGAAAAAAACTATCAAAGAAATATAACGTACCTCCATATGTTATATTCCAGGATCCATCAATAGAAGCAATGACAACATACTACCCTATCACCTTGGAAGAACTGCAGAACATACCAGGTGTAGGTGCAGGAAAAGCTAAAAGATACGGACAGGAATTCGTTGATCTTATCAAACGCCACTGTGAAGAGAATGGCATAGAAAGACCGACAGATATGCGAGTACGCACTGTTGCCAATAAATCACTTCAAAAGATTAGTATCATTCAAAGTATTGACAGACAAGTCTCACTCGACGATATCGCACTCGCTAAAGGCATAGAGTTCGACGAACTACTTGACGAAATCGAAGCAATAGTATATAGTGGCACAAAAATCAACATAGACTATTTCATCGAAGCAGAAATTGACGAAGACAAAGTTGACGAGATTTACGACTACTTCAGAGAGAGCGAAACAGACTCTTTAGAGGAAGCAATCGAAAACCTCGACGATGATATAACTGAAGAAGAAATAAGGCTTGTCAGAATAAAATTCATTTCTGACCTTGCAAATTAGAGGATTTTTTCACTTTTTTTAGTAAAAATAGGAAAGTAGAGGTGTTTTTTTTACATTTTTTTTCTACTTTCCATTTTTTTATTATATCTTTGCACATGTAAAAATATATATTTTAGTTAAATCTATAAAAAAGAAACATATTTAAATTTAATAGAAAATATAGAAAAACAATTTCTAATTAATCAACATTTGTAATTAAAGTTTTATGAAGAAAATTTCTTTAATCGTTGCTTTAGCAACAATGGCACTCGGTGCAAACGCACAGAATGCAACAGTTAACAGTAAATTCGCTGATAACATGTTCGTTTCACTTCAAGGTGGTGTTTACGAGCCAACTATTGGTCAGAGCGTATTCGGTGACATGCGTCCAGTTGTACGTCTTGAAATCGGTAAGTACTTCACTCCAACAATCGGATTCTCTGTTTCTGGAGATGCGCTTATCAACATGAACAACGCTAACAGAAAGTCATTCTTGTTCTATGACAACAGTTTCTCAAAGACTCCAAAGACTGCATTTGACTTCTCTAACGTTAGTGCTAATGCACTCATCAACCTTAACAACCTTTTCTTAGGTTACAAAGGTCAGCCAAGCCCAGTAGAACTCGTTGCTAACGCAGGTATCGGATGGGGACATGTTTATGGCAAGTCTTATTATGGAATTGAAGAAAAGAACTGCGGTACTGCTAACTTCGGTCTTTCACTCAACTTCAATGCAAGCGATGCATGGGCTATCAACCTCAAGCCAGCTATCACTTACATCTTGAGTAACGACAGATACAACACTCACTGGGTTCTTGATTCAAGAAACTCTTACCTCCAACTTACAGCTGGTGTTACTTACAAGTTCGCTAACTCTAACGGAACTCACCACTTCGTATTCTGTGACAAGAAATACTCTCAGAGCGAAATGGATGAATTGAACGGACGTATCAACTCACTCCGTGGCGAAATCAACGGCAAGAACAAGACTATCGCTGATCTTGAAGCTGCACTCGCTGCTGAACGTGCTAAGGACAAGACTGTTATCGTTAACGAAACTAAGGTTAACCAAACTCAACTTGCTCCAGTTGTAATCTTCGATCAAGGCAAGAGCATCATCAACAAGGCTCAACAACCATCAGTTCAGATGATCGCTACTTACATGAAGAATCACCCAGAAAGCAAAGTTACTATCAAGGGTTATGCTTCTCCAGAAGGTTCTGCTGAACTCAACCAAAAACTTTCTGAAAACCGTGCTAAGGCTGTTTACAACATGCTTGTTAACACTTACAAGATCAACGCAAACCGTCTTGAATGGCAAGGTCTTGGAGCTACTTCTGAAGTATTCCCAGAAAATGACTGGAACCGCGTTTGTGTATTCCTTGAAGACGCTAAATAATCTAAGCATTATTTAACAAATATCTAAGCAGAGTTCATTCGAGCTCTGCTTTTTTTATTTATAAAAGTAAGGCAAATTAATACCAATATTTATCGTTACATACAATAAAACAATGTAAGGTACGTTATATAATAGAACTACAACGCACATCGTAATGAAATTATTCGAACAGATCAAAAACATAAGATTAATATTAATAGTAATTGCCATAATAATCGCAATTCTATCGTTATTCACATCAAACTACCTTATAACAGACCTTCAAAAAGAAGAAACCAATAAAGTTGAAGTTTGGGCAGAAGCGATGAGATCTCTCAATCAGGCAGATGAACAAACCGACCTCAACCTGGTTCTAAAAGTGATAAACGGGAACAACACAATCCCTGTCGTCGTATTAGACCAAAACGGAGAAGTACAAACATCACGCAACTTGGGCAAGACTTTCAAAGAAGACGAGGACTCCATTTCCAAAATCAAAGAAATGGCAAAAAACATGAAAGCCGGTCACCAACCAATACGAATAAAACTTGAACAAGAAAACGAATATATTGAGATTTGCTACGACGAATCATTAATGCTCAAACGACTTACCGTCTATCCATATATACAACTTTCCGTTGTAATCATCTTCGTATTAATAGCATTACTCGCCCTATTCTCTACAATGAAAGCCGAACAAAACAAAGTATGGGTGGGACTATCAAAAGAAACAGCACACCAACTCGGCACACCAATATCATCCCTCATGGCATGGCTGGAAATCCTACAGGAGAACTATCCCGACGATGAACTATTGCCAGAAATGGAAAAAGATATAAAACGTCTGCAACTCATCGCTGAACGATTCTCAAAAATAGGTTCAATCCCAGAACCACGCCCTGTAAATATAGTGGAAATCATCAACAGAGTTGTTGAATATATGGACCGACGTACATCATCAAAAGTCACGATAACCACAAACTTCAAACAGACAGAAGATATCAATGTATATATGGTTGAGTCTTTGTTTGAATGGGTAATAGAAAACCTATGCAAGAATGCCGTTGATGCAATGAACGGAACTGGCCACATAGATATTTCTCTTGAACAAAACAATAAAAATATAATAATCGAAGTCAAAGATAACGGTAAGGGAATGCCAAAGGCAAACTATAAATCTGTGTTCAAACCAGGCTTCACCACCAAACGCAGAGGTTGGGGACTTGGACTCTCATTAGCAAAACGAATAATAGAAGAATACCACAAAGGACGTATATTCGTAAAATACTCAGAGATAGGAAAAGGTACCACCTTCCGTATAGAATTACCCAAAATCGTAAAATAAGCATTTGGGAAACCTCGGAACATCCGTATATTTCTGTGTTAATGAATTGAAAGCATCGGGTATGAATACACAATAAAAACAGAGAAAAACGAATACAAAACAAACTGTTCACTAACCTGAAATATTCCACAGAAAGTAGTGTTTTTCATATTTTATGCTTATCTTTGCCATGTCGTGTATGACTATACTAACTTTGATTTCAATACTAAAGTAAGTGATAACATGACATAGCGTTCCACGGGTAACTTTTTATTGCTCATGAACTTACAATACATACAAATAAAGTTTAACAGAATTAAGGTTACAAAAAAACTGTAATATGGAAATAATAAGTTGTCTTGGTTGGCTAATTTTGATTGGCATTTGCGTCGCTTTCTTGTGTAATATAATGCCATGGTGGTTAGTGGTGCTTTTGACATTTGGCGGCATGTTTATCTACTACTTCTTTTTGCATAGTGACTACTACGAAGCACCCAAACCAATAAAGAACCAAGAAAAGGTTAAGAAGGATATTGAAGAATCAGAAAAGGGAAAAGGAGAAAAGAATACCGCTACTAGTAATACCGATAATGGTGGCAACAGAATAAATGTAAATATTGGTACAGAAACTTATTATCAAAAGAATGACGATTTCGACTATGACAGATATATAGCGGCTAAAAGAGAAGAACAAGCAGCTTATGACGATTTTATTGCATCATCGGATATGGATGATTAGAATAGAAAAAACTGAGGGGGGGCTGCACATCCTCAAATTCTGTTTTTTGTTAATAAACAGAGGTAAAAATATGATTCATCATTTTAGTGAGCTAACAAACCTCAATATATGAGTTTCCTAGAGAACAAGTTTCAACTAGTCGTGAAAAAGTGTAATATCGACATTACAAAAACAAGATTTTCGACAAAAGACATCAGAAAAAATAAAAAACACTTTGTCATATTAAAAAAAAATAGTACTTTTGCAAGCCGATTATTATCAAGGAGGAAAAACGAGAACCTCCTTCAGCGTGTAGATAGCGACTGCTTTGGCCGGCATCGTGGTCTGTGAATCGTCTGAAAAACAAACATCTCCCACACACTCGCTCCAATCAAGGAGAAAGAGCGTGTTGTTTTATGGAGTGTAATTTGGTACATTTAATTAACTAAAAATTAAAAATGAATACATTAAGCGCAAAGACACGCTTCGTTACAAAAGAAGAAGCAGACAAGCAATGGGTTGTTGTTGATGCAACAGATCAAGCAATTGGACGCCTTGCATCAAAGGTTGCAAAGATTCTTCGTGGCAAATACAAGCCATGTTTCACACCAAACCAAGATTGTGGTGATAACGTAATTATCGTTAACGCAAACAAGATCCAATTCTCAGGAAAGAAATGGACAGATAAGCAATATCTTACATATTCTGGTTATCCAGGAGGTCAGCACAAGTCTTCTCCTGCAGAAATGGCAAAACGTCCACACGGTTATGAACGTATGGTTCGCCACGCAGTTAAGGGTATGCTCACTAAGGGACATCTTGGTGCTAAGCTTCTCGGCAACCTCTACATTTATGAAGGTGCAGAACACAAACAAGAAGCACAAAGTCCAAAAGCAATTGATATAAATACATTGAAATAAATAGACAAGATATATGGAAATGATTAATGCATTAGGTCGCCGTAAAGCAGCAGTAGCACGAGTATATCTCACTGAAGGTACAGGTAAAATTACCATCAACAAAAGAGACCTTAACGACTACTTCCCATCAGAACTTGTTCAGTTCGTAGTAAAGCAACCACTCAACCTTCTTGACGTTGCAGAAAAATACGACATCAAAGTTAACCTTTATGGAGGTGGATTTACAGGTCAGTCACAAGCATTGCGTCTCGCTATTGCACGTGCACTTGTAAAAATCAACGCAGAAGACAAGAAAGCTCTTCGTGCTGCCGGATTCATCACACGTGACTCACGTATCGTTGAACGTAAGAAACCAGGTCAGCCAAAAGCACGCCGTAGATTCCAGTTCAGTAAGCGTTAATGCCGCATAACTGAATGTTTAGCATCTAAACTTTCAAGATCTTGGTATACATTATATATACCAAGCTACTTGGAAGCTGGTTAATTAAAACTAAAAAGAACGTAAACAATTTTTAAAAGAACAATTATGTCAAGAACAAATTTTGAACAATTACTAGAAGCAGGTTGTCACTTCGGACACCTCAAACGTAAGTGGAATCCAGCTATGGCTCCTTATATCTTCATGGAGCGCAACGGCATTCACATCATCGACCTTCATCGTACAGTTAACAATATAGAAGAAGCTGCTGATGCTTTGAAGCAAATTGCAAAATCAGGAAAGCGTATTCTTTTCGTTGCTACAAAGAAGCAAGCTAAAGATATCGTTGCTGAAAAAGCTGCATCAGTAGGCATGCCATACGTTATCGAACGTTGGCCAGGTGGTATGTTAACTAACTTCCCTACAATCCGTAAGGCTGTTAAGAAGATGGCTAACATCGACAAACTCTTTGCTGACGGAACATATGACAAACTTTCTAAGCGTGAAAACTTACAAATCCGTCGTAAGCGTGAAAAACTCGAAAAGAACCTTGGTTCTATCGCAGACCTTACACGTCTTCCATCAGCTTTGTTCGTAGTTGACGTGATGAAAGAAAATATCGCTGTACACGAAGCAAACCGTCTTGGTATCCCTGTATTCGCTATCGTTGATACAAACTCAAACCCAGACAACGTTGACTTCGTTATCCCAGCAAACGATGATGCTACAAAGTCTATCGAAGTAATCTTAGGTGCTTGCTGTGATGCAATCGCTGAAGGTCTCGAAGAACGCAAGGCTGAAAAGAGCGACATGGAAGCTGCTAACGAACAAAACGAAGAAGTTGCTGATGCACCAAAGGCAAAGAAGCCAGCTCGTCGTACTCGTAAGAATGCAAAAGCTGAAGAAACAACTGAGGCTGCAGTAGAAGAAGCAGCTAAGGAAGAGGCTACAGAAGCAGCAGAATAAATAATTAAATCATTATCATTATTTTAGAATATAATTATGGCTATCACATTAGCAGAAATTAATAAACTCCGTCAAAAGACACAAGCTGGTTTGATGGACTGCAAGAAAGCTCTTACTGAAGCTGAAGGCGACATGGACGCAGCAATCGAGATTCTTCGCAAGAAGGGTCAGATGGTTGCAGCTAAGCGTTCTGACCGTGAGGCTTCTGAAGGTTGCGTACTTGCAAAAGTTGATGGTAACTTCGCAGCAATGGTTGCCCTCAAGTGTGAAACAGACTTCGTTGCTAAGAATGCAGATTTCGTTGCTTTGACAACTCAAATCCTTGATCTTGCAGTTGCTAACAAGTGCAAGACTTTAGACGAAGTTAAGGCTCTTTCTATTAATGGAAGAACAATTCCAGATCTTATCACTGAACGCTCTGGTGTGACTGGTGAAAAGATGGAACTTGATGGTTATAACACTGTTGAAGGCGACTTCGTATGTGCTTACAACCACATGAACCAAAACTTCTTATGTACTCTCGTTGCTATGAACAAGCCTTGCGACGCTAATGTTGCAAAGAACGTAGCAATGCAAGTAGCTGCAATGGCTCCAGTTGCTCTTGACGAAGCATCTGTACCAGAATCAGTAAAAGAGTCTGAAATGAAGGCTAACATCGAGAAGGCTAAGCAAAACCAAATCAACAAGGCTGTTGAAGCTGCAATCAAGAAGGCTGGCGTTAACCCTGCACACGTTGACAGTGAAGACCACATCGAGTCAAATATGGCTAAGGGATGGATCACTGCAGAACAAGCTGCAATGGTACGCGAAATCAAGGTTAAGGTAGCAGAAGAAAAGGCTGCATCATTACCAGAACAAATGATTCAGAATATTGCTAACGGTATGCTCGGCAAATTCTTCAAAGAATCATGTCTGCTTGACCAAGCTTATATCGATGACAACAAGGTAAGTGTTGCTCAATACCTCGACAGTGTTGAAAAAGGACTTACAGTCACTGATTTCAAACGCTTCACTCTTCGCGCTGAATAATAGATATATAAAACTATATCGATATACACAAGGTGTTCTCATATGGGAACACCTTATTTTTTTATAGTACCCCCCCCTATTTTCTCATATATAAGTTGAGTACCTTTTTTGGTGACACCTACAAATGCGTGTGTGAGAGTTTCCCAAATAAACGTTTTTTTGTGCAGTATTGTGAATTATAAGCAAAAAAGAAGAAATCAACGAGCCTCCTTTTTTTATGTTTTTATTTGTTCATTATAATTGTTATTTGTATTTTTGCTGTCGATATGAAGCTGTCAACCAACAGACGACAATCACCAAAAAGGACAGATTACAAGATCCGATCATCACTATGGTGAACCTGTAATTGTAAAAGGAGATGTTTCATCAACAATAATTGATAAAGTTCGTACAAATGAATGGATACATAAAAAAAATAATTGGTCATCAGGTCATTAGACTTGTGACAATATTATTGGGATTTTATTCACTCTTATCTTGTTCTCATTCACATTATATCAATGTAGATCATGTAGAATATATAAAATTCGCATATATTCCTAAAGGTCTCGAAACAATTAAAGGTTTGAGTTCATGGGAAGATGTGGTTTCACATGAAAACAAAATTGATACCATCATTGATAATAAAAAATTTATTAGTGAATATATTGACTTACTAAATTCAACATTAGAAACAGAGGATTCTGTTAGTCGTGATTTTAGAGTAGTGTCATTAATTAAATTGAATAATGGTAAAGAACATTATGTGTGTTTGGGTGAAAACAATGGCATTTATTATGATTCAATTATTTTGCAAGATAATAAGCAGATTTTTGACTTCATAGACCAACATTTGTATACAAAAGAACAATTGAGAAAGTTTCATCTAATGTTTATGAAACACTTTTGTTCTGATACATATTTACAATCAAATAAATTTGATACAGACTTCGATAGTTTATACCACCACTATTTAATTAACAATGATTATGATTCGTATTCTACAGCAATCTGGGATATAGTTGAAAACTTATCAAATGACATTGTTGAAAAATAGAAATATAAATGATCACATATGAACAACTTAGTTAGTAAATGTAAAGTCATTATACTAATATACACCATGGGATAGTAGTATAAAAGTGGATGTCATTGACAAAATTAATATATTAAACCTAATCCATACGAAAAATGAGAAATTGTGCTTTATTATGTATATTATTTCAGTTTGTGTTTTATTCATGTTTGTCAGAACACAATGAAAATCTATCATTCTTCTACAAATGTATTGATGAATATAGACAAGACTTAGATAATCATTACAACAAAAGTGAAGAAGATTCTCTTTTTTATTTAATTGCATTTTTTAAAAAAGGTGATAAGTATGAGATTTTGTTAAACGCAAATGATGTAGAGATTCCTAAAATGATAGAAAGACCATCACCAAATAAAAAGATGGAACCAATAAATAAGAATTTTATCGGATATAAAGAATATAAGAACAACTTTCTCTTCATATATGATTACTCAGATGGGGAAATCCCTGTTTTGTTGTCCCCGTTAACTGAAAATCTGGAAAAGGACATTAAATCAAATCGTATGTTATCAAAATATGACACAGAAAAGTGGTTCCTTGATTCGAAATGTTGGAGATTGTATTTTGATAATAATCAAAAATTAAGATGTAAAAAATAATCTGTGTTAATAATTAACAAACACTACTCCTATTAGGTTGTCTTACAAGTTTATATCAAGTGAGACAACTGACATGGGAAACATATTATACAAAATAATTATTAGTATAAAACAAAATTGTTATTGAGTTAAGAAATGAAACAAATATATTGTTTATTATGGTAGCTGTGGGGTGAAAGCTAACATCGATAAGGCAAAGCTAAACCAAATCAACAAGGCTCGTTTTTGTATTTTTATTTGTTCATTATAATTGTTATTTGTATTTTTGCTGTCGATATGAAGTTGTCAACCAACAGACGACAATCACCAAAAAGGACAAGTAAGAAAGCAAAGATATAAGTAGAAAGAAAGAGCGATATAAAACTTAAAATAAACAAGTAAATGGAAATAACAGAATTTAAAATCAAACGATATAAGGAACTTATAAGAGGTATCCTTTTAGGTAATGGAACACGTTGGTCTTTTATCAGACTAAACGTTGTTGATTACGTATTAGATGGATTTCAATTTACGAACAAAGAACACATTGCTAACATTGGTTGTATAAAAGAAGATACCCAACTGCATAGAATTCTATCAATAAAGGATGATTCAAAAGACATATTGCCCCAAATAGACTCTAATATCCTGAATGAAGACGATTTGCTATATTCTTACCTAAAAGAAAATAATGTATTAGTTGCTGTTGGCTTGCATCGTGAGGATGTGATATATGTGGGAAAAATAGAAAAGATAAATCTCAAATCATTTGTTTTAGATTCATATGATACAGAACTAAGGAAAAGTGGTTTCATGAACATAGAATTTAATAAGGTGAGATTAATCCAGATGCATACTGATTACCTTGATTCTCTTTCATTACTTTTAGACAAGATGAATGAGAATGTAAAGTAGGTGTTAGGAGTTCCTGTGTATATGAAAAGTTTCAAATCTTTATTCCGGTAATCTAGCGCCATTTACGGGAATAAGATATAAATAATAATATTGATATGGATAAAATAACAACAATAAAATTCCGCAGGGATTTACTTAATGCCCTTAGTGAATATATTATTAGTAAAAACAAAAAACTATATGCCATATATAGTAAAGATAAAGAAGCCCAAAAAGATATAGATGATACTATTGAGTATTATGAGGATTCAATAAAACAAACAAATGATGATTTTGAGAAAGGACGTTATGGTAGAATCTCTATGTGGTATAATGGAACTATAAATGACATAAGTAATGATTTCGATTTTCTTCTTTCGCATCGTCAGCAATTCTTAGACAAATATGACTTTGATCTATTAGATCTAAACAAGAAACGTCGTGAGAAGGTTGAAAAGATTGTTGCTTCTGGAAAGATAAAAACCGACAATCAGTATTATCTAATAATGGAGTATGTGGATGATTTGTGTCAAGTAGCCGAGGATAAAGAACTGATTGATAAACTCAATGAAATGATAATCGATTACGAAGAACGAGTTGCCGCTCGTATGGCAAAACGTAAGAACAAGTAATAACACTTCTGAAATCACAGTTCGTCTCATATGATGAACGAACTGTGAAATATTGAAAGGATTGAAAATAAAGGTGATTTTTTGTTTCAAATCACCCCGATGTGAAAAACACTTTCTATTTTCAATTATCAGACTTTGATTCGTTGAGTTTTTTCCATTCTTCTTGAAGGAAGGCAAGACAATCATCATGTTCGTTTCGGATAACACCATCTAAGATAGCTTCCTTCATCTTGTTTTTTAATAATCCGACTTCCTTACCTGGTTGTAAGTTAAATACCGACATGATTTCGTCACCATCTACGGCAAATTTCATATTTCTGATTCGGTCTTTCTCTTCGATATCGATAAGTTTTTGTCGTACCAATTCAAAATTATGACGGAACATCTTCTTACGTACCTCATTCTTGGAAGTGACGTCGGCATTACATAGCAGCATTAGGTCGTCGATATCATCTCCTGCTTCAAACAAAAGTCGGCGTACAGCTGAATCTGTCACCTCGTCATCAGCAATGGCAATTGGACGCATATGCAGTTCTACGAGTTTTGCCACGTACTTCATCTTCTGATCAAGAGGCAGTTTCATACGTTTGAATATAGATGGAATCATCTTCATTCCAATCATGTTATGATTATGGAATGTCCATCCTTGCGAATTATCCCATCGTTTGCTGCGTGGCTTACCTATATCGTGAAGCAAGGCCGCCCATCTCAGCCATAGTCCTCCCCCATTAGAAGCCACGTTGTCCAACACTTCCAATGTGTGATAGAAATTATCCTTATGAGCCCTGCCGTTGCGTACCTCTACCCCCTGCAAGGCATAGAGTTCTGGGAAAATGATTTCCAAAAGACCGCATCGTTCCAAATCGATAAAGCCTTTTGACGGATACGAAGATAAGATTATCTTATTGAGTTCTTCGATTATTCGTTCACCGGAAATAATCTTTATTCTTTTCTTATTACGTGTAATGGCATCAAATGTTTCGTCCTCATATGTGAAATTCAGTTGAGTGGCAAAACGGATACAGCGCATCATACGTAATGGATCGTCGCTGAATGTTATGTCGGGATCTAACGGAGTTCTGATTATTCCATCTTCCAAGTCATATAATCCGTAGAATGGATCGACCAGTTCACCAAATCTTTCGCCATTCAGACAAAGAGCCATGGCGTTGATGGTGAAATCACGACGGTTCTGATCGTCTTCGAGAGTTCCGTCCTCAATTATCGGTTTGCGCGAATCATGGCTATATGACTCACGGCGTGCTCCGACAAATTCAATTTCCATACCCTTGTATTTTAATTGGGCAGTACCGAAATTACGGAAGACAGACAGGTTTGCCTTCTTGCCATATTTCTTTTTAAGTTCTTCAGCAATCAGGATTCCTGGTCGTGATGAATTTTGTAGGTTCTTCTCCTCTGTGTGTCTGTTTATGACAACTACATCAATATCATTGCTTTCTCTTTCGAGAAACAAATCTCTTACATATCCACCAATAACATAACAATCTAACCCAAGAGAATCAGCCACTTGGGAGATATCATGAAAAACTGGTTTGTCTATTGATGTCTTTAAATCCTCTTTATTTAGCAAAATCATGGTACAAAGTTACAAAAAATAGACATATTTTATAACAAAGAAATATTTTTACAACTTTTTTTATGTTTTTTCACACTTGTTTCAATAATTATTTGCATATTTGCAATAGTAAAAATATCAATAATTTAAATCTTATATTATATGGAACAGAAAAAGGATAAAACTATAGCAGCAGTGCTTGCTATATTATTAGGTACATTTGGAATACATCTATTCTATCTTGGATGCACAAAGAAAGCTCTCTATTATCTTCTCGGATGGGTAGCTATATTTGTAATTGTATCAATTATAACTGTTATAACTTTGGGGTTTGGAAGTGTATTATATATATTATGTTGGATTCCGGGCGTCCTCGGTATTATCGATGGTATTCACTACCTCACAGATAAGACTCAAGAAGATTTCGAAAAACGAGTAGAAGAAGAAAAGAACAAGATTTTCAACTGGGAACTTAAATAATTAATTACATAAAAAGAAGAAGGGGTATCAGGGGCTTTAAGTCGCTTGATACCTTTTCTTTTTTTTAGTTTATATAAAATATATAAAGGAAAATTCCTTTTTTTCAATATTTATTCGCAACTTTGCAAAAGTTTTGTTTAAATAAATAGTTTTAGTTCACACTAAAATTTATATAAATTAAAACTACAGAAATGATTAACTATATTATTAATAATAACTACTATAACATATAATAAAAATACAGACATGAAAAGTTTCATAAAATATACAATAGCAACAATTACTGGTATTTTAATAACATTATTGGTGTTATTATTATTCGTAGCATTATCGTTAATCAGTCTGACGGCCTTCGACTCTACCCCAGCTTACATCAGTGACAATTCCGTGCTGTTATTAGAACTCGACAAAGAAATTGCTGAACGTGCAGATGAAAACCCATTGACCGAGTTAATTGGGAATGAAGACCCGAAAATCGGACTCGATGAAATACTTAAAGCTATTGATAATGCAAAAAACAACGATAACATAAAGGGTATATATATCGAAGCAGGTAATTATTTTAATGCATCGCCTGCGATGGTTAAAGAAATAAGAAACGCGCTCGTTGATTTCAAGAAATCAGGAAAGTTTATTGTTGCATATGGCGACAATTACACACAAGGTGCATATTATATATGTAGTGTTGCCGATTCGATAATAATAAATCCTCAAGGAACCCTAAATTGGAAGGGATTAAGTGCTCAAACCGTCTTCTACAAGAATTTGTTTGAGAAAATCGGTGTATCAATGCAGGTGTTCAAGGTTGGAACATACAAATCAGCCGTTGAACCATATATACTCGACGACTTCAGCGATGCAAACCGCGAACAGATAGAAACATTCACTAAGGAGATTTGGAACGTACTAAGTAAAGATGTTGCTGAATCTCGTAATATTCCAAGAAACACACTTGACTCTTTGACAAACACTCCAATGCTCTACGGTACTGCAAAAGAGTATAAAAGAAACAAGTTTGTGGATATGATTGCTTATTCTGACAAAATACCCCAAATCATATCTAAAATGATGGGATGTCAAGAAGATGATTACATGGTAGTTTCAGTAAAAGATGTTGCAAGTATGGAATCATTGACGCCAAAAGATCCTAATGGTAACATCATTGCCGTGTATTATGCTGTTGGAGAAATAGTACAAGAGTCTGACGACAACATATACACATCTAAAACAAATATTGCATCGAGAGATGTCATAAAAGATTTACAATCACTTGCCGAGGATGAAAATGTTAAGGCGGTGGTATTAAGAGTGAATTCCCCTGGAGGCGACGCCTTTGCATCAGAACAAATATGGCATCAGGTTGAATATATCAAATCCAAGAAGCCTATAATCGTTAGTATGGGTAGCTATGCAGCAAGTGGAGGATATTATATCTCATGTGCAGCAAATAAGATTGTAGCCGAACCTACTACACTCACTGGCTCGATTGGAGTATTTGGTCTTATACCAGATTTAAGCGAGCTATTAGACGACAAACTCGGAATCAATTTCAAAACTGTTAAGACTCATGAATATGCAGATATGCCAGATGTTTCACGACCAATGAACGAAAAAGAGTCTGCTGTCATACAGAATTATGTAAACAACTGTTACGAGTTATTTACTAAAAGATGTGCTGATGGACGTGGCATAAGTCAGGACTCTATAAAATCAATAGCCGAAGGACGTGTGTGGACAGGTGTACATGCAAAGAAAATCGGTTTGGTTGATGAAATTGGTGATTTGGACGATGCCATAAAGATTGCTCAAAAGGCAGCAAAACTAAAATCATATACTCTACAAACATATCCGAATAAAAACGATATCTTCAGTAATATATTAGAAAGAATATCATCCGACAGTTATGCGGAGAAACAGATAAAAGAGAATCTTGGTGAATACTACGAAATATTCTCTTCAATGAGAAGTATTCAAAACAAAGACAAGATTCAGGCAAGAACTCCATTCTATATCAAATTCAACTTATAAACCAGATATAATGAACTATTTATTAATTCCCTTTGCATGGATTTATGATTTCATCACATCCATTAGGAATATGATGTATGACCATGGTTTGTTAAAACAACAAAGTTTCAACAAACCTCTCATATGTATTGGGAATCTGGCAGTTGGAGGAAGTGGGAAAACCCCTCACACCGAATATCTAATAAATCTACTGAGTAAGAACGAGTACAAAGTTGCAGTACTAAGCAGAGGTTACAAGAGAAAGACCAAAGGTTTTGTGTTGGCAACAGACCAATCGACAGCACAGGAAATTGGCGACGAACCTTCACAGATAAAGAAGAAATTTCCCAATATCGTGATAGCTGTAGATGAAGACCGATGCGATGGAGTAAGTAAGATTATAGACATGGCAGATGTCATTCTGCTGGATGATGCGTTTCAACACAGAAGCATCAAGGCTGGACTAAACATTCTTCTGACAGATTACAACAAACCGTATTATAAGGATTATCTTATGCCAGCCGGACGACTACGAGAAAATCAGTCGGGCAAAAAAAGAGCAGATATTATCATAATGACAAAATGCAGACAAGAGCAAATCTCTGCCGATGATGTAAATTATAATTCCATAAAACTCGGTTTGTCTGAGAATCAGCAATTATTTTTTACAGGTATAAAATACGGAAAGCTCTCTAATGGACTTGATTTAAAAGATTTGGCTGACTATAATATTGTATTGGTTACAGGTATTGCCAATCCCAAACCATTAGAAGAAGAACTGTCGAAACATGTAACTATGATGAAAACTATCAGGTTTAGCGATCATCATAATTTTACAGATAGCGAACTGAAAAAGATTGACGATACATTCGAAAATCTTCCATCAGATAAAAAACGGCTTATAATAACAACAGAAAAGGATTTCACTCGCCTCGGGAACTTATCAAATATTGATTATTTATGCAGTATCCCGATCGAAGTGAACATTCTGAACGACGACAAATCCAAATTTGATAATCTGATTCTGGATTATTGTAAACAATATAAAAAGAACTAAAACAAAAAAAATAATAATGAATAAGAAAACAATACAAGAACTCGGAGAATTCGGTCTCATAAAACATCTCACAGACAATATTCCGTTGGTTAACAAATCAACAGTCAAGGGTGTTGGCGACGATTGCGCTGTATTGAATTATGAATCAGAGAAAGACATACTTGTTACTACTGATTTGTTGCTCGAAGGAGTACATTTCGATTTAACATATGTACCTTTGAAACATCTTGGCTATAAGGCAGCAATGGTTAATTTGAGCGACGTGTATGCAATGGGCGGAATGCCTAAACAAATAACCATAAGTTTAGGTCTCAGTAAAAGATTTACGGTTGAAGATTTAGATGAATTCTATGCAGGAATACGTCTTGCATGCAACAGCCATGAGGTTGATGTTGTAGGTGGAGATACCACTTCGTCAATGACAGGACTGACAATCAGTATCACATGTATTGGTGAGGTTGAGAAAGGGAAAGCAGTATATCGAAGCGGAGCAAAACCAACAGATATTATATGTGTAAGCGGAAACCTTGGTGCTGCCTACATGGGACTACAACTGCTCGAACGTGAAAAGGCCGTATTCTATCAGCAACTTGAAGAGAACAAAGGCAAGGAGACTCCGGAAATGGCTGAACCGGATTTTGCAGGACGAGAATATCTGCTTGAACGTCAGCTTAAACCAGAAGCAAGACGCGACATCATATTAAAACTAAAAGAATTGGGTATTCAGCCAACATCCATGATGGATATAAGCGACGGACTCAGCAGCGAGTTGCTTCATATATGCGAAGACAGCAAATGTGGCTGCAGAATATATGAGGAACATATCCCGCTCGATTACGAAACTGCATCACAGGCTGAAGAATTCAACATGAACGTAACAACATGCGCACTTAACGGTGGCGAGGATTATGAATTACTCTTTACTGTTCCAATGTCGGATAAAGAAAAAATCGAAGACATGGAAGATGTAAAAATGATTGGATACATCACTTCTGCCGACGACGGAAAAGTGCTCATAACAAGAGATGGTGCTCAATTCGACTTAAAAGCACAGGGTTGGAACCATATTCAGTAATACAATATCACAAAGACTGATTATTGCAAAGAAAAGAAATCTTGTTATTAGATGATTATAATAAATATTTTGTAACTTTGCACACAAATAAACAGATGGGCGGCTTGTCGCTGATGCATCGCATGAGAGGAAAGTCCGGGCAGCACAGAGCACTCCACTTCCTAATATAGAAGTAGTTTGTGAAAGCTAAGAAGTGTAGAAGAAAATAACCGCAATCATTGTTTTCAATGGTTGTAAGGGTGAGAAGGCGGGGTAAGAGCCCACCAGAAGTATGGTGACATACTTGCTGTACACCTTGGAGGCTGCAAGTTCATGTATAGTAGCGCTTGAGGGTTGCTCGCCCGAGCTACAGGGTAGAACGCTAAATATGAATTGGATGGTGACATTCAATCTGGATAAATGACAGGCACCATTGCAAAATGGTACAGAACCCGGCTTATAGTCCATCTGTTTTTTATTTTATTTTCCACTGAAGAAATTACACACTATTATTTTAATAAAAGTTAAAGTTAAGCATTATTATTAAACCATAATAGCTTGTATAAGTCATTATTTGCAAACAATAAAATCATTAATATGAATTATAAAAACGTAAAACAAAACACTACACGCTTAATCATATTTATTTTAATAAACATTTCAGCGTTATCATTAAAAGCTCAATCAGCTTGGACATTAAAAGATTGTATAGATTATGCGTTGGAGAATAATATTCAACTCAAACAAAGCAAACTTACAACTCTTCAAAATAAATTATCTGTGGAACAATCAAAGGCGGCGTTGTTCCCTGCCCTATCTTTCAGTACAAACCAGAATATGTCATGGCGTCCATTCAGTCAGTCAACCATCAACCTGACAAACGGAACAATGACAAGTACAAAATCCACAGTCAATTACAATGGAAGTTATGGTTTGAATGCAAATATGACATTGTGGAATGGTGGTAGAAACACTAAAACCATCAAACAAAACGAATACGCTGCTGAGATGTCAGAACTCGACACAGAGCAAAGCGAAAATTCCATAATGGAACAGATAACACAATTGTATGTACAGATGCTTTATCAGAAAGAAGCAGTCAATGTGTGCGAAGCCATTCTGAAATCATCAGAATTACAACGTGACAGAGCCAAGACAATGGTAAATGTGGGTACTTTAGCAAAAGTTGAACTTATGCAACTTGAAGCACAGACCACTCAGGACCAATATAATTTGATTAATGCAAAGTCACAACTTGAAAACTACAGATTCCAATTAAAGCAACTATTAGAGTTGCCAGAACAAGACAATTTCGATATCAGCGAGACACAAACAACTGACGACCAAATAATTACTCCGATTCCATCAAAACAAGAGGTTTACAATGTTGCTCTTGCACAACGTCCAGAGATACAAAGTGGCAAACTTAATGTTGAATCAAATAAATTATCTATAAAAATTGCAAAAGCAGGCTATTTGCCAAGTGTGAACCTAAATGCAAGTGTAGGAACAAATAATGCAAGCGGTACTCACACAGCATTAGGAGAGCAGATTAAAAACAATCTCAGCAACTCTATTGGTCTCAGTCTTAGCATTCCGATCTTTGATCAACGCCAAAACAAGACCAATGTTCATAAAGCACAATTGGCATATCAAAACAGTCAATTACAACTACAAGATACAGAAAAGAAACTATCAAGCACAATTGAAAACTATTGGTTAAACGCAACCACTTCACAGCAACAATACATCTATGCTAAAGCAAACGTAGAAAGTATGCAAGCAAGCTATGATTTGGTTAGCGAGCAATTCAGACTTGGTTTAAAGAATATTGTAGAACTGACAACAGGTAAAACTAACCTCATGCAAGCAGAACAGCAAATGCTTCAATGTAAATACAACACATTATACAACTTAGCAATGCTTCGCTTCTATAAAGGAGAGACAATCAGACTTTAAAAATAAATAAATCATCATCATATGAAAAAATCATTTATAATCTTATTTGTTACATCACTAATATTTGTTGCTTGTGATAAAAAGCCTGAAATTCATTATAATACAGCAATTGTAGAAAAGCAGGACTTATCCACAAGTATCACCGCCACAGGAACTATCGAACCTGTTACCCAAGTTGAAGTAGGTACACAGGTGTCTGGTATTATCGACAAGATTTATGTCGATTATAATAGCGAAGTACACAGAGGACAGGTTATTGCAGAATTAGACAAAACCAACCTGTTAAGTGAACTGGCTTCAGCAAAGAGCAATCTGGCAAATTATCAAAGCAACCTTAATTATCAGACTGCCAATTTCAATCGTTATAAGACATTGTTCAATAAAGGTTTGGTAAGTGCAAATGAATATGAGAGTGCAAGACTGTCATATGAACAGGCTACACAACAAGTTTCAATCCAGAGACAGAATGTTCAGAAAGCACAAACAAACTTAGGCTATGCCACTATCACTTCTCCAATCGACGGAGTGGTATTGAGCAGAGAAGTAGAAGAAGGACAAACTGTTGCTTCTGCAATGACAACCCCAACCCTGTTCATCATAGCACAAGACCTCACCAACATGAGAGTGATTGCTAATATTGACGAAGCCGACATAGGTGGGGTGAGAGAAGGTCAAAGAGTATCATTTACTGTTGACGCCTTCCCTGAAGATGTGTTTGAGGGAACTGTGACACAAGTACGCCAACAAGCAACAACAACAAGCAACGTTGTGACATACGAAGTGGTTATCTCAGCCCCAAACGAGTCATTAAAACTTAAACCAGGACTGACTGCCAACGTTACAATATACACAATGGAAATGCATGACATCATGTCTGTTCCTACTAAAGCATTACGATTCACACCAAACGAGATGTTCCTCAAGGAAGATGAAGCAATTGTTGACTGTGAAGCAAAAGACAAGGTATGGATTAGAGATGGTAAGAACTTCAAGGCAATCGCAGTTGAGATTGGTAAGTCAAATGGTATGTTCACTGAAATCATTTCAGGTTTGAAACCAGGCACAGAAGTAATTACAGAATTTGAGATGCCGTCAATGGAAATGGAAGGTGACTCACAATCACGCAATCCTTTCATGCCTGGACCACGTAACAACAGAAACAACAACGGAAAACCAGGAAACGCTAACGCAAATAGAGCTCCAGGAAGATAAAGACAGTTCTGTATATGGAAAAAGAGAGAAAAGTAATAATAGAACTTGACCAGGTTAAACGTTATTTCCAAGTTGGCTCAGAAACAGTCAAGGCACTTCGCGGAATATCGTTTAAGATTTACGAGGGTGAATTTGTGACGATACAAGGAACATCTGGTTCGGGCAAATCAACCTTGTTGAATCAATTGGGATGTCTTGACACCCCTACCAGCGGTGAATACTATCTTGACGGTGTTCCCGTGAAGAAGATGTCAAAGAATCAGAGAGCCCACCTGCGTAACAGAAAGATCGGTTTTGTGTTCCAGAATTATAATCTTCTTCCTAACACAACATCTGTTGAGAACGTGGAACTTCCGCTCATGTATAACAACAAATATTCATCAGCCCAACGACGTGAAGCAGCAATAAAGGCATTACAGGCTGTTGGATTAGGAGACCGTTTGGAACATAAAAGCAATCAGATGTCAGGAGGACAGATGCAAAGAGTTGCCATCGCACGAGCACTGGTAAATACTCCTGCTGTGATTCTTGCCGATGAAGCAACAGGAAATCTGGACACACGCACGTCATTCGAGATGCTGGTATTATTCCAGAAACTCCATAAAGACGGACATACCATCATCTTTGTAACTCACAATCCCGACATAGCAAGATATAGCAGTAGAAATATTATGCTTAGAGACGGAAAAATCCGTGAGGACACAATCAATACAAATATAGAATCTGCAGCAGAAGCACTTGCAGCATTACCAAAACCACAAGACGACTGATTATATGAATATTCAGAATTTAATCAAAGTATCTATACGAGCCGTATTCAGTAATAAAATGCGCTCATTCCTCAGTATGCTGGGTATTATCATTGGAGTTGCTGCGGTGATTGCGATGATGAGTATCGGACAGGGATCTAAGGAAAGCATAAGACAGGAACTCTCAACAATGGGAACAAACCTGCTTACAGTGCGCCCTGGTGCTGATATGCGTGGCGGTGTGCGTCAGGATCCGTCAGCTATGCAAACTCTGAAGATAGAGGATTATGAAAGTATAATAAACGAAAAGAAATATGTAACTTATGTTTCACCCGAAGTCACTTCTGGCGGACAGGTTATCTATGGAAACAACAACACAAACACCACAATATATGGAGAATCTCCAGAATATCTGCAAATCAAACAATGGGATGTAGAGAAGGGAGAGTGTTTCACAGAAGAAGACATAAAAAAATCAGCAAAAGTATGTGTAGTAGGAAAAACCATCGTTGACGAGCTGTTTGGCGAGAATGTAGATCCTATCGGTAAGAACATTCGTTTCAAGTCCATACCTATGAAGATTATAGGTGTGCTGAAATCCAAAGGATATAACAGTTGGGGAATGGACCAGGACAATGTCATCATTGCGCCATATACATGCGTGATGAAACGTATTGCAGCACAGACATATTTCTCATCTATTGTTTGTTCTGCTATCACAGAGGAACTCTCAGACGATGCCATTGACGAACTTACTAAAATACTAAGACGTAACCATAAAATAAAAGACGAAGATGCTGATGACTTCACCATCCGTTCACAAGCCGAGATGATGGAAACTCTGTCGTCAACAATGGACACTGTTACACTTATTCTCGGAATTGCAGCAGGTTTCTCATTATTGATTGCAGGTATCGGTATTATGAACATCATGCTTGTATCTGTTACCGAACGAACAAAAGAAATCGGTTTGAGAATGGCAGTTGGAGCAACTGGTTTCGTGATAAGTATTCAGTTCCTTATCGAATCAATTATCATCAGTGTAACAGGAGGTATATTCGGAGTTTTACTGGGAATTGCCGCCTCGGAATGGGTGTTGCCACTATTCGCAATGCCAAGCATCGTTCCGCTATGGTCAATATTGCTGTCCTTCAGTGTCTGTGTTGTAATTGGTGTACTGTTCGGATATATACCTGCAAGAAAAGCAGCCAACATGGACCCTATCGAAGCTATCCGACATGAATAATCTAACCTAAGAAACTGATTATTTATAATCAATATCAGTATAAATCATTACAATACCAACAAATAAGTATTCCGTCATTACACGATGGAATACTTTTGTTTTATACGCAGGCTTAAACATATATTATACTAAACCGACTATACATTATAGTATAATCAATATTGTAATAGTAGAAATAAACATAAATGATTTGAAAAAAATCGGAAAGTATATCATTTTTTCTTCATTTTTTAGTATCTTTGCACTCCAAATAGTATATATAAAATATAAATATAATTTATAAATTATTTAATTGTAAAAAAGATTATGGTTTATTCTAAAGAAGTACAAGAAATGTGCTGTGTTGCCAAAGGTCCTAACCACGGACCTGCTCCAATACCAGAAGAAGGTAAATGGATTCAGGCAAAAGAGATTAAAGACATCTCAGGTATGACTCACGGTATCGGTTGGTGTGCACCTCAGCAAGGTACATGTAAGCTCAGCCTTAATGTAAAAGACGGAATCATTGAAGAATGTCTTATTGAAACAATCGGTTGTTCAGGTATGACTCACTCTGCTGCTATGGCAAGTGAAATCCTTCCTGGAAAAACAATCCTCGAAGCGCTCAACACAGACCTTGTATGCGATGCTATCAATACAGCAATGCGCGAACTCTTCCTTCAAATAGTATACGGACGTACTCAGAGTGCATTCTCTGAAGGCGGACTTGTTATCGGTTCAGGTCTTGAAGACCTCGGTAAAGGACTTGTTAGCCAATGTGGTACACTTTACGGAACAAAAGCTAAAGGTACTCGTTATCTTCAACTTACAGAAGGTTACATCACTAAGATGTTCCTCGACAGCGACAACCAAGTTTGCGGTTATGAATTTGTTCACATGGGTAAATTCATGGATGCTATTAAGAAAGGTGTGCCTGCAGACGAAGCTCTCAAGAATGTAACTGGTACATACGGACGTACAAAACCAGAACAAGGCGCAGTTAAATCTATTGACCCACGTAAAGAATAAGGAGGAAGCAAAATATGATAAGAGAAGTAAAATTTGAATCACAAGACCGTCGTATTAAGCAAATTCTTGCTGCATTAAACGAAAACGGCATTGCTTCTATCGAAGAGGCTAACGAAATATGTGAAAAAGCAGGAATCGATCCTTACAAGACATGTGAGGAAACTCAAATGATCTGCTTTGAAAATGCAAAATGGGCATATGTTTGTGGTTGCGCTATCGCAATCAAGAAAGGTTGCAAAAACGCTGCTGACGCTGCTGAAGCAATCGGTATCGGACTTCAGGCATTCTGTATCCCTGGTTCTGTTGCTGATGACCGTAAGGTTGGTTTAGGTCACGGAAACCTTGCTGCTCGTCTTCTTCGCGAAGAGACTCAATGTTTCGCATTCCTCGCTGGTCACGAGTCATTCGCTGCAGCTGAAGGTGCTATCAAGATTGCTGAAATGGCAAACAAGGTACGTAAGAACCCACTTCGCGTAATTCTTAACGGTCTTGGAAAAGATGCTGCTATGATCATCAGCCGTATCAACGGTTTCACATATGTTCAGACTAAGTTCGACTACTACACTGGTAAGGTTGAAGTAGTTAAGAAAACTCCTTACTCTGACGGCCCACGTGCAAAGGTTAACTGCTATGGAGCTGACGATGTACGTGAAGGTGTTGCTATCATGTGGATGGAAGACGTTGACGTTTCTATCACTGGTAACTCAACTAACCCAACTCGTTTCCAACACCCAGTAGCTGGTACATACAAGAAGGAACGTGTACTCGCTGGCAAGTCATATTTCTCTGTTGCTTCAGGTGGTGGTACAGGACGTACACTTCACCCAGACAACATGGCTGCAGGTCCTGCTTCATACGGTATGACAGATACACTCGGACGTATGCACTCTGATGCTCAGTTCGCTGGTTCTTCATCTGTTCCTGCACACGTAGAAATGATGGGATTCCTCGGAATCGGTAACAACCCTATGGTTGGATGTACAGTGGCTTGTGCTGTTAACGTTGCACTTGCACTCAACAAATAATCAGTTCATACATAACTGATTCTACCAGACTCTTGTAACACACGTTGCAAGAGTCTTTTTTATTACTGTCAGATAAATACTTGAAAAAGTTAAAGCGCCGAAAAGCCTTACTACACATGAAGTTTACCTTTTTATATTAGAGGGTTGCATTGTATTCGTTTTTTTTCGTAACTTTGCAAAAAATAACTCAACGGAAGTGCAACCATTAGCTGAAAGAATGCGCCCTATGACCCTTGACGATTATGTCGGTCAGCAACATCTTGTTGGAGAAGGGGCTGTTATACGTCGTATGATAAATCAGCGACGCATTAGTTCTTTCATTCTATGGGGTCCGCCAGGTGTGGGAAAGACAACTCTGGCAAACATCATTGCAAAGACGCTTGAAGTTCCATTCTATACCTTAAGTGCAGTCACAAGTGGAGTTAAGGATGTGCGCGATGTTATAGAAAAAGCTCGCTCGTCACATTTCTTTAATTCTATCAATCCGATATTGTTTATCGACGAAATCCACAGGTTCTCCAAAAGCCAGCAGGATTCGCTCCTCGGTGCTGTGGAACAAGGGACAATCACACTTATAGGTGCGACAACTGAAAATCCTTCGTTTGAGGTCATAAGACCGTTGCTAAGCAGATGTCAGGTGTATGTTCTCAAATCTCTTGAAAAGGAAGACCTTCTTGGCTTATTACACAGGGCGATAGAGAAAGACATAGTCTTAAAAGAGAAACACATTGAGTTACAAGAGACTGATGCAATAATCAGATATAGCGGAGGAGATGCGAGGAAAGTGTTGAACATATTGGAATTAGTTGTTGAGAACTCAGACGACAACATAATAATAACCGACGAACTGGTTACAAAATGTCTGCACCAAAACCCTCTTGCATATGATAAGGACGGTGAGATGCATTACGATCTTATATCAGCATTCATAAAAAGCATACGTGGCAGTAATCCCGATGCTGCGATATATTATCTCGCCAGAATGATTGAAGGAGGAGAGACTCCTGAATTCATTGCAAGAAGACTTATCATATCGGCCAGCGAAGATATAGGATTGGCTAACCCAAATGCACTACTTCTTGCCAATGCCACATTCGATGCCATACATAAGATTGGATGGCCAGAAGGCAGGATTCCATTAGCTGAGACTACAATATATCTGGCAACATCACCTAAAAGCAATTCGGCTTACATGGCAATCAACCAAGCATTACAGAATGTACAGGAAACAGGAAACTTACCCGTGCCATTACATTTGAGAAATGCGCCAACAAAGCTAATGAAGGAACTTGGATATGCACAAGGATATAAATATGCTCATGACTATGAGAATAATTTTGTAGAGCAGCAATTCCTACCCGACGAAATAAATGGCATTAAATTCTGGCATGCACAGAATAATGCACAAGAGAATAAGTTAAAAGAAAGGATGGATTATTTGTGGTCAAGCCACAAGAATATCTCCGAAGATAAATAATCACTCACACTAAAAGCGATTAAATTGGTATATCCTGTAAATTTTGAAGATAAAATCGGATTCTCAAGTATTAGAAAAATAATACAAGAGAATTGTTTATGTCAGTTAGGACGTGACAGAGTTGCACAAATGCAATTCTGTGACAAATATGATGATATACTTCGTAATCTTTCACTAACTACAGAATTTGTACGAGTATTAAATGAAGAAGAGGATTTTCCTGATCAGAATTTCTTCGACGTATGCAATGCACTCAGACGCATTAAGATTGCAAACACATATTTACTTCAGGAAGAGTTGTGTGAACTGGGAAAATCATTAGATACAATAGACAAGATTGTAACATTCTTCAATCAAAAAAACAATAAAGGACAAGGTGTCAACAATAATGAAATACAATCTGCTAATGACACTCCCTACCCTCATTTATACGCATTAGGTCAGAATATCAAGACCTTTCCAAATGTTGTAAGACGTATCAACCAGATTCTTGACAAATACGGTGAAGTCAAGGACTCAGCCACTGTTGAACTGATGCGTATCAGACAAGAGCGCAGGAACATAACCAACAGCATATCAAGTATGCTGCATAGAATCCTACGTGAGGCAAAGACTCAGGGTGTTATTGAAAAAGACTCAACTCCTACTGTTCGCGACGGCCGTCTGGTTATTCCTGTGGCACCAGCCATGAAACGCAAGGTCAATGGTATTGTACACGATGAATCTGATTCAGGAAAGACCGTGTATATAGAACCAACAGAGGTGGTAGAGGCAAATAACAGAATACGAGAATTGGAAAGCGAGGAAAGACGTGAGATTATACGTCTGCTTATAATCTTTACAGATTCTATACGTCCCTATATTCTCGATATGATTCAGTCGTATGAATATCTTGGAGATATTGATTTCATACGTGCAAAAGCTAAGTTTGCGATATACACAGACTCACTGCAACCATCAATAGAGCCCCACCCTCATATCGACTGGGGAGCTGCAGTACATCCCCTATTACGTATATCATTAGAAAGTCATAATCGTAAGGTTGTACCGCTTGACATACGACTTAATTCCGAGAACCGCATACTTCTTATCTCCGGTCCTAACGCAGGAGGAAAATCCGTATGTCTTAAAACCGTCGGATTACTTCAGTACATGCTTCAGTGCGGACTTCTGATTCCAGTTTCTGAAAGCAGTAAGGCTGGATTATTCCAAAACCTCTTTATAGATATCGGTGACGAACAAAGTCTGGAAGACGACCTGTCAACATATTCATCGCATCTTCTTAACATGAAGATGATGATGAAGAATGCAAACAATTCAACACTTATATTAATCGACGAATTTGGTGGAGGAACAGAACCGCAAATCGGTGGTGCGATAGCCGAAGCCATTCTTAAACGATTCAATCTAAAGAAATCATTTGGCGTTATCACAACCCACTATCAGAATCTAAAGCACTTTGCACAAGATACCGACGGAATCATAAACGGAGCAATGTTGTATGACCGTCAGAAGATGCAACCGCTGTTCCAACTGCGAATAGGCAATCCTGGAAGTTCATTTGCCATAGAAATTGCCCGTAAAATCGGAATACCCGAAGATGTAATATCTGAGGTTTCTGAGATTGTAGGTAAAGAATATATCAATGCCGACAAATATCTGCTTGATATAGTGCGAGATAAGAGATATTGGGAGAATAAGCGTCAAGCCATTCATGATCGCGAGAAACAACTCGAGCAGACAATAGAGCGTTACGAACAGGAATACAACAAGATTCACTCACAAAAACGCGAGATAATCGACAAGGCTCGTAATGAAGCACAGGAACTCATAAAAAACTCCAATGCACAAATCGAACGTACCATTCGCGATATTAAAGAAGCACAGGCTGAACGCGAAAAGACTAAACTGATTCGCAAAAAGCTCGACAACTTCAAGGACACAGCCATAAACGGCAAAAAAGAGAAGAAAGAAAAGAAGTTAAAAACACATATAAATGTCATAACTGGTCAAAAGGTCGATATCGCCCACAATGAGCCACAAGACAATTCATCACTACAGATTGGCTCATATGTTAAGATGAAAGGTCAAACCAGTGTCGGACAGATAATCAAGATTAACGGAAAGAACGAGGCACTTGTCGCATTTGGAGCAATACAGACAAATGTAAAATTGTCGTCTCTGGAACCATCAAAGGCACCAAAGGTAGAAAAACGTGCTGCCACATTCGTTACATCTCAGACACAAGATGAGATACGAAAACGTTCATTGAATTTCAAGAGTGAGATTGATGTACGTGGTATGAGGGCAGACGAATGTATGATAGAGATCAGTCACTTCATCGATGATGCTGTAGTTGCCAATGTCAGAAGAGTAAGAATACTTCATGGTACAGGAAGCGGAATATTACGTCAGTTTATCAGACAATATCTTAGTACAATACCGGAAGTAACTTCATTTAAAGACGAAAATCCACAATTTGGAGGTTCTGGTATTACGGTTGTCGATTTGGCATAACCCAACAAACTCCATTGAATATATAAAACAAAGGTGCATCAGAGAATTCTCAGATGCACCTTTATTTTGTATTATATTTATTTTTAGCGTTATCTTAATCTCAGGCTACCACCTTCCACCGGAGCATAGTCGTAAGGAATCTTATTCAACTTATACAGGCTCTTAAGAGTGATACCATATTTTTGAGCGATGCCATACATTGAATCATCTTTCTGGATAATATAAATATTGTCCTTTAACACATTCTTCGAAGCCTTAGATTTCTTCGTTTCAAGATAAACTATATCACCATTATTTAATGGCACATCGTCTGTGGCGTCATTAAACTTCAACAATTTCTTTTTAGAAACACCAAAAGCTTTAGCCAAAGAAGCCCAAGTGTCACCAGCATGAGCATTTACATACATTACACCATTGTTGGTTTTAATGGCATGTGTATTCAGTTCTATTACAGGCAATGGTCGCTGTGCTGGAATATATACTGGTGCATCTGGATCATAATCCAATGTATTAAGTTCGTATAATTCTATCAGATTTATCAAGCGATCGGCATAAGTCGGACTTGAAGCATAACCACATGCTTTCAAACCACGAGCCCATCCTTTATAATCAAGAATACCCAAACGATACAAACGGCCATAACGTTCTTTATGAAGAAAGATTGAATGATCCTCATAACTGTCGTTTACAGTCTCATATACACGGAAACATTCATTACGTCCGTCATCAAAATGCGTAGTTGATGCGCCGAGCCATGTTCCGCCGCATTTTATACCAAAATGATTATTGCTTCGTTTAGCCAAATCGCTATTACCTGCACCACTCTCCAACAATCCCTGTGCAAGAGTAATACTTGCTGGGATACGATGCTTTACCATCTGTTGAATGGCTATATCCTTATACTTATTGATATAATCTATAAAAACCTGACTTTTTGTTTGAGCATTTGCCACATTAACAGCAAAACCACATAATACCAAAATGGATAATCTTATAAGTTTCATTTATAAATTAATAGTTTTATTGAATATTATTCTGCAAATATAATCAATTCTTTACGATTTTTCGTCCTATAACATATTTTTTTGCAATTAAATCAATAAATTCCATTTCATTATTGTATTATATTTATTATTTATTAAATTTGCGAGCAAAACCCTTTTAGAGTATAAACAACAGTCATTATGCCAAATATCATTGAACATACAATCAGAACAACCCAAATAAAGGAATCAGAACTTGACGAATCCGAAAGATTGTTATTACAGTCGGCAAAGGAAGCAACAGACAGGAGCTATGCGCCATACAGCAACTTTCGTGTTGGCGTTGCCCTGCTTATGTCGAACGGCGAAATCATTACTGGCAGCAATCAGGAAAACTGTGCTTATCCGTCGGGCTTATGCGCCGAACGAACTGCTCTATTCTATGCAAAGTCAAAATACCCCGATTGTGCGATCGACACCATAATTATAACTGCGCGCGACACAAATGGGGAATTCACCCCTACCCCAATTTCACCATGCGGAAGTTGCCGACAGGTGATGCTGGAAACGGAAATGCGACAGTCAAAAAACATAAAGATTATTCTGTATGGAACAGAATACATCACAATCATTCACTCAGCCAAAGACCTGCTTCCACTGAGTTTCGACAATCTCTTTCCTGAAAAATAAGCATCTGAAATAATATTCGATTCATATATATAGTGATAAAAGCATCGAACTTGCTTCTATCACTTTTTTCTTGGTTTAAGTTTCTTCAACAAATCTCGGGTCTGCTCAACAATACGCTCATTATTACGCTTGTTAACCTTTATGAGTTCCTCACTTCTTACATACATCATATTGAATTGCTCAACAAGAGTGTTCTGAACATTCTCAACAGGATCATAAACTCCTTCCTTTTGAGAACAGATACATTGAAGTCCTTTAGGAACTACAGCAATCTCCACATCACTACTTGTTTCCATCGGATCGCCATCGAAATGAACCACACCTGGTTTCTGACGATGGATAGACATGCTGCGACAACGGAAAGTACTGAAAAGTGCACCGTCGTCAACTGTTCCATTTAGAAGATGAAGAGCTATTTGCGGAGCATCAATAACTGTAAATGGTTTCATCAGGGTAACATCAAGCAATCCGTCACGCACAGAAGCCTGAGGAGTTATATACACATTATTACCATATTGTGAAGCGTTACCGCAAGAAATCAGGAAAGCCTTTTGAACAGAATGTTCCTCATTCTCATCTACAATATCAATATCGTATGTTTCAGAATTATAGTTGAGACTGGTTTTCAATACATTTTCTAAATAAGAAAGAGGTCCTCTGAATTTTGATTTAGCAAATTTCTCTGAGATTATAGCATCAAATCCCACACCACAAGTACAGAAGAACGGATGCAGATTTATCACACCATAATCCATAAGCATTGGTTCACCTTCATTTATAAGGTCGATGGCACGGATTGGATCAAGAGGGATATGCAGGTGGCGCGCCAGACCATTTCCAGAGCCACATGGTATAATTGCTAATGCAGTAGTAGTATGAATCAAAGCACGTCCTATTTCATTGACAGTACCATCACCACCGACCGCACAAACTATATCAAAACCCTCACGTACAGCATTACGAGCTAATTCTGTGGCATGTCCGGCATATTGAGTTTTCTGAATAACATAAGTAAATTTATGAGTATCAAGTTTGCTTTCGATTTGACTTAATATCATTTTTTTACCTAATATTCCAGATATAGGATTATATATAAATAAAATCTTCTTCTTCAACATACAATCAAATTACGCATCATGCACTAAAAAAAAACAATTCTTCTTACGCAATAATCACTGTTAATTCATTGCAAAAATATAAAAAAACATTCATTTCCGACAGAAGAAACAAATATTTTTTAATTGATTGGACTTTTTTTTAATAAAAAGGGGCAAAGTCTTATACTTTTTTCTTAACTTTGCACGCTGTACGAACTAATCGAAAGAATTATAATAAATAATAAAAAGAAAAGAGCAACAGGGATGTGTAAATACAAACACAAAACCAAATAAAGATAAATATCTGAATTGCTCAATTTGAATTATGGGTTTATTACAAGAAAGATTCAAGGAGTATAGAGAGCCTCAAAAATACATGAATTTGGGCATCTATCCTTACTTTAGAGAGATCGATAGCCACCAAGACACAGAAGTGGTTATGGATGGTAAAAAAGTCCTTATGTTCGGTTCTAACTCATACATGGGACTTACTTACGACAAACGCATTGTAGATGCCGCTGTCGCAGCAGTAAAGAAATATGGTACAGGTTGTGCTGGTTCTCGTTTCTTAAATGGAACCTTAGACCTTCATATTCAACTGGAAAAAGAATTAGCTGAATTTGTCGGTAAAGACGAAGCTTTAGTGTATTCAACAGGTTTTACAGTTAATTCTGGTGTCGTTTCGCAATTAACAGGTAGAAATGACTATATCTTAGGAGATGACCGCGACCACGCTTCAATTGTTGACGGACGTCGTCTTTCTATTTCTACATTCTATCACTACAAGCACAATGACATGGAGGATTTGGAGCACTTACTTCAGAAATGTAATCCAGATTCCATCAAACTGATTGTAACTGATGGTTTGTTCTCAATGGAAGGAGATCTCGCTAAATTACCTGAAATTGTTGAACTTAAGAAGAAATACAATGCAAGCATAATGGTTGACGAGGCTCATGGTCTTGGAGTATTCGGACGTAACGGACGTGGTACATGCGACCACTTCGGAGTTACTAAGGATATCGACCTTATAATGGGTACATTCTCTAAGTCTCTTGCTTCAATCGGAGGATTTATCGCAGCTGATAAAGATACAATCAACTATCTTCGTCACACAAGCCGTACTTACATATTCTCTGCAAGTAACACACCTGCCGCTACTGCAGCTGCAATGGAAGCTCTCCACATCTTGAAGAGCGAACCAGAACGCATTGAAAACTTGTGGAAGATCACAAACTACGCACTCCAACAATTCAAGGATGCAGGATTTGAGATTGGTGACACAGAAAGTCCTATCATACCTCTTTATGTACGCGATGCCGTTAAGACATTTGAAGTAACAAAGAGAGCATTTGAAAGAGGAATTTTCATCAACCCTGTTATTCCACCAGCATGTGCACCTCAAGACACTCTTGTACGAGTTGCTCTTATGGCAACACACACAAAAGAACAAGTTGACACTTGTGTGAGCGCATTGGTTGACACATTCAAGGAGCTCGATCTTCTATAAAAATAGGCAAATAAACAAACTCTGTAATCGATTTTATAAGGAATTACAGAGTTTTTTATTAAAATACAGCAAATTTACAATAAATTAATAGCAATTGTTAAATGTAATTGTAAATATTTTTGTATCTTTGCAGTCGCAAATAAAAAGATGGTTCGGTAGCTCAGCTGGATAGAGCAACAGCCTTCTAAGCTGTGGGTCTTGGGTTCGAATCCCAACCGAATCACTTATTATGA
>JAGABW010000061.1 GCA_017614465.1 Bacteroidaceae bacterium
AACCACGAAGATCACGTTTAAGAATCTTTCCATCTGGACCGAAGAGAATTATCTGTGGAATACCACTAACACCATATGCATCGCTACCGATACTCTGTGCATTCATGATTTGTGGGTATTCTATGCCGAGTTCCTCCATTGCTTTCTTTGTGGCATTTGGTTCGTCCCATGTAGCCACACCAAGCACTTCAAATTTGTCACCTTTGTATTTTTCCCATACTTTGATGAGGTTAGGAATTTCAGAACGACAAGGACTGCACCAACTTGCCCAGAAGTCAACAAGCACATACTTACCCTTACCTACGTAGTCTGACAGTTTTTGTGTCTGACCTTCATATTCAACTTCAAAATCCTTGAACATATTGCCTTCAGCAGTAAGAGACTTGTTGGTTTCGCGCATCACTTCACGCAATTTCCTTTCTTCTTCAGCATTCTTCTCTTTTTCAGCCAACTCTTTAAGTAACTGACCGAATCTTCCGTTTTTTATTTTATCTCCGGCATTTGCGTATATATCCCTACAATTTGCATATCTATTTTGTAGCATATACATAATTGTGGCTTCATCGTCAGGATTTTCCTCCAAGAGTTTTTGAGCACATGCTTCCATGTCATTTCTTTTCTCGTTGAGTTCATCATGCAATTTCTGATATTCCTCCATTGCTTTAGAATATGCTTGAATTATTTCCTCATTGTCTTTCTGGAATTTTTTTATTTTTTGGGTAACATCCGCATATGCCATTTGTGAAGGTGTCATATTGTTGTCAACCTTACTCCAAGCAGAATAGAATTTATCTTTACCTGTGAGATCATATGTGCCATCTTTAACCACAAGGTTTGCTGTTTCACCAGGAATAAACAACAATCCCATACCAACTGGACAGATAGAGCCGTCATCAAATATGGCTTGTAAGAAAGCCCTACGTGGTTCTTTAATCTTTTTAGTTATGGTGAACGTCCTGTTTTTCATGTTCACATCGATTGTATCTGAAGGGGTAGAAGAAGAATAATCGAAATTATCCTCATTGAAATACAAAAGATATCTTACATCGTGAAGACCTTCTGATACGACACCGTTTAACTTAAAGGGCTTTTGTGCGAACGATTGTGTAGTACACGCCAATGCCATTGTTGCAAGTGCAACTGTAAAGATTTTTTTTCTCATAAAGTTTGTTTGTTAAAAAGTAAATTAAATTTGGTATGTTTTTGAATTTGTTAGTTTTTTAGGTGCTAAATGCAGATACTTCTTGAGGTAAAGCTCCATACGTGTGCCTGCTTTAGTTTGTTAAAAGGTAATTTGTCTTGAAAAACTCCAATCGGATCATGCCGATTCTTATTGTTTCATGTGCAAATGTATAATTCTTTTATTAAACCACAAAACTTTTTATATTAAATTTTGTTTTTTATGTTTGAAAATCAAAAGTAAATTTGTAATTTTGTTATTATAAAATACGTAATGATAAACAAAGAACGTAGCAATCCAAACACAGATTTCTAAAAAAGTAAGAAAAATAGTGAACGATTTAACTTTTCGTGTGTATGCTGTCAAAACAAACCAAAAAATTTATTATGAAACATTCAATCTTTACAATCTTGTTGGTCTTTATCATAGTATTTGATGCCAACGCACGCAACACGGAAAGTTCCCAATCCACAGATACCTCATCCATTGATTCCATTATGATGGATAGTAGTTACAATTATTGGAACAACTATGTAAAACAACATCCTGATGATGAGGGTGCATGGCTCGAACTCTTTGAACAATCAGAAAACATGGTACGAAATCTGTTGGATAAGACCCGCTCGTACCACGAACCTCAAAAACTACGTGCACAGATGAACGTTGTTGGACGTATGGAACAGGCAATTCCAAAAACATATACATTTTATTATTGTGCTTATGAAGGAGGCTACCGACCTCATACCGAGGATATTGATAGTCTGTTAAAGAAACCTGACATCCCAACATTATTTATGCATCGTGAAGAATATGCTGACTCAGCAATCGCAGTTTTTCCCAACAATGCTACAGCCGACGACTATGAATATTGGATTCCATATCTTATCGAAGAACAAGATACTCTTCGACTTCACAAGATGCTTAGAAACTATTATGAAAGCGGATTATATCCCGAAGAGATGTTGCAGTATCATTTTAATGAACTTCAAGGTATGGAGGAAGGAGGAATTTATATTGGTTATGCCTCTCCCGACATTATCGGTAAACTCATACTTCAAGTAGTATTGGGTGTGCACAAGGATAAAATCCTATACGATGAGGATCATCTGATGGACCGTGAATATGTGATAGACTTATTTCAGAAAATAGGCATACCTATCGATGAGAAATTTGAAGAGAATCCCATATTTATGTGGCAACAATCACAAATCAAGACACTTGAGGTATTTATGCGTTATCTTTTCGATAATTCCACTCATCCTATCTACCTGTCGGCACACAATATGAAACATCTTTTTCTTGGAACTGGAGTGCCCGAAGATTTGCAAGCTTCCATCTATAACGAAGGACTGACAATGCGTTACTCTCCACGACCATATAATAATAAGGCGGTGAAACGTCGCAACATAGAACAACGTTATCGATTGGAATATCTCCGCATGCCATTCCATCCGGCGAAAGAAGAACAATCACAATTTCAGGCTTCGTTAGATGCATATGCAGCGAATTATATACGCTTATTACATGATCAGCTGTCGTATTACAAACAACATGATTATGAGCGTTATCAGTGGTTGAAATCCACTTTTATGGACATCATAAGCCAGTTAGAGAAGAAAAATTATGATGTTAACGAATTAAAACACTATCTCCGATGAATATATTCAATATGAAATCACTTCGTCATCAAACCGATGAACAGTTGATGGCGAAGGCCGCTGTTGATAATGATAGTGCTTTTGAGGAATTATACCGCCGCTATGCTCGTAGGTTGAAAGGCTTTTTCTATCGGCAGTTGGGTGGCGATGAGAATCTTGCCGACGATGCCACACACGATGTTTTTCTAAGGGCTTACGAGGCGCGATACCGCTATAAAGAGGGTAGCAATGTCGCCACGTGGTTTTTCACTATAGCCTATAATCTTTGTCGCAATCACTATCGTAGGAATGCGTATGAAACCCAGATGTTGGCTTCACTCGATGCCGAACCCATAACAGAACATCAGATAGATGTGGAGTTAGACTCAGAAAAGCTTGACCAAGCACTCGAACAAGTGTTATCGGAACTTCCAGATCCTTTACATCAGATATTCTCATTACACTATCAAGAAGAACTTACAATTCCACAGATAGCCGAAATCTTTGGCATACCAGAAGGAACAGTTAAGTCGCGTCTAAACAAAATTATGAATATTATCCGCAAAAAACTCAAGAAATATGAAAATCACTAATGAACAAATAATTCAGGTTGCACGCCGTCAACGTGATACAATCAACAATAATATTAATGTCGCACCATGGCAACGCCCTAAACATCATCGTCGTGGTTTCGCTGCAGTCATAGCTGTAGCTGCCTGTCTTGTCGGGTTTATTATCGGTTATTGTCTTAATAACAATGTACAACAGTCAGAACCTCAACCTGTAGCGCATAACTCTCAGGTAATACATGACACAATCACACAGACAGAAACCATACACGACACGATTTATGACACACTTATAATCACCAAATATGTTAAACCCCTAATGGCAAAGTCTGCTTCTCAGACCTCCCCCCAATCTTCAATCCATGATTCACAAGAAGAGCAGGCTGCTTGTTCCATGTCATGCGATGACATCCCTTACAGCTTATTGGCAATGCCGTAATTATAATTGATAATTTTGCATTTATTCCGGAAAATTTTGTACATTTGCAGAATAATACTTTAACTTAAAAAAATAACAACATGAAC
>JAGABW010000062.1 GCA_017614465.1 Bacteroidaceae bacterium
AAATGCACCAACTTATTTCAACGACAAGCAATTTCTGGAAACAGGTCTTATGAAGAAGACTCAAAGCGGTAAAATCATACTACTTCTTATGGAAGACAATAAATTCGAGATATTAGAATTCGCAAAATAAACATATAAAGCTAAACTGAGAAGAATGGGAGTGTGTCAAATCTGGCATACTCCCATTTGTTTTTTAAAATTCAAATCGCCCAACCGAAAATAAAAATTTCACCAGTTATTAATTAAAATTTAAATCAAATTTAACAGACGTCTCACACAAAGGCATTATAAGAAACATATACGTAAAACACATCTATCCCATTAATAATCAAACATCCAACAATTTAAATATTTTTCAGTGATACAAAACCTCGTTTTTTCATCAACAGAACGAAAAGAAACGTAAAAAAGACATTACCCAAAAGACACAACACAGCCAAAGAGTTATCAGCACACTTTACAAAACCAACGTTTACGAAAGTGTAAACCCGCCCACATTATATATTTTACAGCAAATATTTTGTCATATTAAAATACTTTAGTAATTTTGCACACAATTTGCATTTTTACAAATACTTAATAAAATACGTTATGTAATAAGACTTTAGGGATGAATTTCATTGCATGCTAAGGTAAAAAGAAAAATCATGCATCATACATAATCCCTTAGTGTTTTTCTTATAGAAACAAAACAAGTTAGCACAATTATGAACAGAAGGATCTATGTGAGCGACATCACTATGAAGCTGGGAGATAGAAATACACAGAATCCACTATCTTTCCGACAAAAGATTGAACTTTCTAAATTATTAGATAAGTTAGGCGTATCTGTTATCGAGACAGGACCTATTTTAAATGGAAAGCAAGATTGCTTGTTAGTGAAATCGCTAGCTTCTGCTGTTAAGAACAGCACCTTGACTATACCTGTTGACATATTCAACCCTGACAGCGTGGAACAGACATGGAATGCACTTAAACTGGCTGCACATCCAAGACTTCAGGTTTCAATACCTGTTAGTACTGTTCAAATAGAATATTTATGCCACAAAAAGCAAGATGCAATCATTGAACTCATTGCAGACCTTGTTTCCAGATGTGCTGCATTATGTCCAGAGGTAGAATTTGTAGCAGAAGACTTTGGAAGAAGTGAAGAGGCATTCCTTCTCAAGACAATAAGAACTGCCGTTGAAAATGGTGCAACTGTTGTGTCTGTATTCGACACAGCGGGCAAATTGTTCGATTACGAATGCTACGAGTCAACAAAAATGATACGTAGCGTACTTCCTGACAATGTAAGACTGGGAGTTTGGTGTTCTAATGAGATGTTCATGGCTGATTCATGTGCCATTGCTGCTGTAAGAGCCGGCGCTGATGAAATCAAGACTACACCATACGGCAACACAACTACATCGCTGAAGCGTTTCGTCAAGATTCTTGACACAAAATCTGATGTATGCAAGGCATTCTGTGATGTAAAGACTACAGAACTTCAGAAAATGGTAGAGCGCATCAAAGACGTGTGCGAAGCCGACCAGAACAAACGCGCTGCAAAAATCGTAAACAAGCGTCAGGAAAGTAGCGACATACAATTAACTATACACGACGACAAAGAAGCTGTATTAAAGGTTGCAAACCAATTAGGTTACGACCTTGAAGGCGAAGATGCCGACAAGGTATTTGAAGCATTCATACAACTCGCATCTAAAAACGAAATCGTAGAAGCTCAGGAATTAGATGCCATCATAGCAACTGTGGCATTCCAAGCCCCTCCTACATACAGTCTCGACAGCTATGTCGTAAATTCAGGAAACATAATCACAGCAACATGCCATCTGCGTCTTCGTAAGGGAGATGAGATCCTCGAAAGTGTTTGTATGGGAGAAGGTCCTGTCGCAGCAGCATTCCTTGCGATAGAACAACTCATAGGAAAACAATACGAACTGGATAATTTCGAGATTCAATCTGTCACAGAAGGACGCGAAGCAATGGGAGGAGCCGTAATCCGCCTCAACCACGAAGGTAAGGTGTATTCAGGACGAGGACTCTCACGCGATATTGTGGGTGCAAGTATTATGGCATATCTCAATGCTGTTAACAAAATAGTTTACGAGGAGGAAGAAGTATGAAATTATCATTTTCTACAAGAGGATGGCAAAGTCATGAATGGGAAGATATCGTTGACAAAGCCTGTGAAATGCGCTTCTCAGGTATCGAAGCATATAACGTTTTAAAGAATCCTGCTTTAAGTGGGGCTACAGGTCCATTTCACAAATATTCTATAATCAGTTCATACAGAGAACTAAAGGAAAAGAAACTCACCATACCATGTTTCGACTCCTCAAATGATATATCTCAGGAAAACGATGAGATGCTCAACGAGATGAAGCAACTCATAAAACTCGCATCCGACATGCGTTCACCATACGTATGTGCATTTGCAAAAAACGATGCACCTGAAATCATACGTAAGAACTTGTCTGAGTTAATTCCTGTTGCAATTGAGTGCAACATCACTATACTTATAAAGACCAGTGGTATCTATGCTGACACAAAACTGCTTCTGGAACTGATGAACGACTTTGCATGTGACCAGCTCGCCGTACTTTGGGACGTACACCACCCTTATCGCGACAAAGGAGAGACACCTGCACAGTCTATAACCAACCTCGGAGCATATGTCAAGCATGTACACTTGCGAGACAGTGACGATGCACATACTTACAACCTCATAGGTGAGGGTAACTTCCCTATCCAGGAAGTCATGAACGCATTACGCTCTATCGACTACGACGGATTCATCTCACTGGAATGGAAACCAGACTGGATGCTCGACCTCACTGATGCCGATATCATCTTTCCGCATTTCGTCAACTATATGGAACGATTTGAAAGAGAAAGAGACAAGAAGGTAAAACTCTATTCTAATCACGACGGCACAGGCTTCTATGTATGGAAGGAAAACGAACTTATTGATCTCACATTCGCAGAAGTTCTCGACCGAGTTGTTGAGGAATTCCCTGATCAATATTGTTTTAAATATACAACACTCGACTACACTCGTACTTACAGCGAATTCCGTGACGATGTAAACAACTTCGCACGTGCACTTGTGTCAATGGGTGTAAAACCAGGTAGCAAGGTGGCTGTGTGGGCTACAAACGTCCCTGCATGGTACATCACATTCTGGGCTACCGTAAAAATCGGTGCAGTTCTCGTTACAATGAACACTGCATATAAATCTCACGAAGCAGAATACCTTCTCAGACAATCAGACACCCACACACTGGTAATGATTAAAAGCAGTAAGGACTCTAATTACAGTGAGATTATCAATGAGCTTTGTCCTGAAATAAAAGACACTAAGCCGGGAGAACCTCTCCACTGCTCAAGATTGCCTTTCCTACGTAATGTAATCACTGTAGGATTCCGTCAACGCGGATGTCTTACATTTGATGAAGCAATGGAAAGAAAAGACAGAATTTCATTAGATGTAATCAATAAGATGGCTGCCGAAGTTCGTCCTGACGATGTTTGTAACATGCAATACACATCAGGTACAACCGGATTCCCTAAGGGAGTTATGTTAACACACTATAATGTGGTTAACAACGGAAAGAGCATCGGCGACAGAATGGGACTGTCAACTGCAGACCGTATGATGATTCAAGTACCTATGTTCCACTGTTTCGGAATGGTGCTTTCCATGACTTCATCAATAACACACGGATCTACAATCTGTCCTATGCCATATTTCTCAGCTAAGTCATCACTTGCCTGCATCAATCAGGAACATATAACATGCTTCAACGGTGTACCTACCATGTTCATCGCAATGTTCAACCATCCAGACTATCGCAAGACCGACTTCTCATACATGAGAACTGGTATCATGGCTGGTTCGGGATGTCCGCCAGAACTTATGCGCCGTGCAGCACGCCCTGACGAGATGAACATGACCGGAATTGTCAGTGTGTACGGACAAACTGAGTCGGCACCGGGAAGTACAATGTCGGCATGGACAGACAGCATTGATGTAAGATGCGAGACCGTAGGATATGCATTCCCACACGTACAATGTAAGATCATAGACCCTGAAACAGGAAAAGAATTGCCAGCAGGTGTTAACGGCGAGTTCTGTTCTAAAGGCTACAACACCATGAAGGGTTACTACAAGATGCCAGAGGCTACCGCTCAGACTATCGACGAAGACGGATGGCTCCATTCCGGCGACCTTGCTTGTAAAGACGAAGAAGGCAATTACAAGATTACAGGCCGTCTGAAAGATATGATAATACGTGGTGGAGAAAACTTATACCCTAAGGAAATTGAAGAATTCATCTACACCAACCCTAAGGTAAAAGACGTTCAGGTGATTGGTGTTCCTGACAAGAAATATGGTGAGGAAGCAATGGCTTGTATCATCCTTAAAGAAGGAGAGACTATCACAGAAGCTGAGATGCGCGATTTCATCACAGCCAGCCTCGCACGCCATAAAGTTCCAAAATATATTGAATTCGTAGATAACTTCCCAATGAATGCAGCTGGAAAAATCTTAAAGTATAAGATGCGCGAAGAAGCTATCGACAAATTAGGACTTAATAAAGCATAAAAAGCATAATTAATATACCATTAAAAAGGAAAATGGAAAAAAAACTTATCACAATAGACGGTAATGAAGCCGCAGCTAATATGGCGTACGACTTCACCGAAATTGCAGCTATATACCCTATCACACCTTCTTCTCCAATGGCAGAGCACACTGACTTCTGGTCTGCTAAAGGAAGAAAAAACATGTTCGGACAAACTGTGACTCTCACAGAAATGCAATCTGAGGCAGGAGCTATCGCAGCTGTTCATGGTGCAGCACAAACCGGTTCACTCGCAACCAGTTTCACATCAAGTCAGGGACTCATGCTTATGATTCCTGTGCTTCATCGTATCGCTGGTGAACGCTTACCTGTTGTACTTCATGTTGCAGCAAGAACCGTAGGAACTCATGCCATGAGTATCTTCGGCGACCACTCAGATGTAATGTGCAGTAGAAACACTGGTTTTGCCATGCTTTGTTCTGGCAGCGTACAGGAAGTAATCGACCTTGCATCAGTTGCCCACTTGGCTGCAATCAAAGGAAGTACTCCGTTTATGCACTTCTTCGACGGATTCCGCACTTCTCACGAGATCAACACAGCCGAAATGATTGACACTTCAAAACTTAGAGATCTGGTTGATCAACGTGCACTTGCTGCATTCCGTAACCATGCTTTAAATCCTGAGCATCCATTAATGCGCAGTACTGTACAGAATCCTGACGTATTCTTCCAAGTACGTGAAGCATGTAACCCTTACTATGATAAGTTACCTGAAATAGTTGAAGATTACTTAACTGAAATCAATAATATAACAGGACGCGACTACCATTTGTTCAACTACTACGGTGCACCTGATGCCGAATACGTAATCGTTGCAATGGGTAGTGTCTCTGGTGCTATAAAAGAAGCCGTTGACAGCATGAACGCAAACAATGCTAAAGTGGGCTTCATACAAGTACACCTCTACCGTCCATTCAGTGCGGAACACTTGTTTAAGGTTCTGCCTGAGACAGTAAAACGTGTTGCCGTTCTCGACCGTTGTAAAGAACCAGGAAGTGCAGGCGAACCTCTTTACGAAGACTTCTGCACTGCTGCTGGAAAGATGGGAAAGAAACTTAAAGTTATCGGAGGTAGATACGGTCTTTCTTCTAAGGACACTGATCCTGGTCAGATTCTTGCCGTATTTGCTAATCTCATGACTGAAAGTCCTAAAACTGAATTCACAATCGGTATCAACGACGATGTAACCAACCTGTCACTCGCTCCTATCGCATTCGACGACAAGGTCAACAAGGCATTCAGTTGCAAATTCTGGGGACTTGGTGGCGACGGTACTGTAGGTGCAAATAAAAACACAGTACATATCGTCAGTGAGACTGCAGGCATGTACGGACAGGCTTATTTTGAATACGATGCAAAAAAATCATTCGGTGTAACCAAGTCACACTTACGTTTCGCCGACAAACCAATCGAAAGCTCATACTATGTAAAGAGTGCCGACTTCGTGGCTTGTCACAACCAGAGTTACATCGGACAATACGATATTGTTTCTGAAGTAAAGAAATACGGAAGTTTCCTTCTCAACTGCGGAAAGACCGACGAAGAACTCGAAGCATGGCTTCCTAACGATGTTAAGCGTACACTTGCACAACGCAAGATCAAGTTCTACGTAATCAACGCTACAGAAATAGCAATGCGACTCGGATTGGGAAACCACACAAACACAGTGCTTCAGGCAGCATTCTTCGCTACATCTCAACTTATCGAGTCAAAAGTGGCTTTGGATGCCATGAAGGCTGCTGCAAGAAAGTCATATTTCGCTAAAGGTGACGAAGTCGTAGCACGCAATATCTCTGCAATCGAATGTGGAGCAGAAGAAGTGCGTGAGATCAACGTTCCTGAATCATGGGCATCTCTGCCTGATGATAATCAGAAGGATCTAAGCAATCTTCCAAATGTTGTAAAGAACATATTAATTCCTATAAACAGCCAGAAAGGTGATGATCTGCCAGTAAGCGCATTCTGCGACAGTGTTGACGGATGTATCGAACTTGGACTCACAGCATACGAGAAACGAGGCATTGCTGTAAAAGTACCAAAATGGGATGTTGAGAAGTGTATTCAGTGTAACCGTTGTTCTCTTGTATGTCCTCATGCTGTAATCCGCCCATATCTTCTCAATGACGAAGAGAAAAACGCTGCACCAGAAGGATTCGTCACAGCACCGGCTAAGGGTGCCAAAGCAAAAGGCTATCATTTTGCACTAGTTACATCAGAATACGACTGTACAGGATGTGGCAGTTGTGTACAGAGCTGTCCATCTAATGCACTCGAGATGGTTCCAGTGGCATTAAACGAAGAAAACAAGAAATTATTTGAATACGGTCTCAACATATCAGACAAAGGCGATTTGTTCGAGCCATACTCAATAAAAGGAAGCCAGTTCCGCCGTCCACTTCTCGAATTCTCGGCTGCATGTGCAGGATGTGGAGAGACACCATATGCAAAACTTCTCACACAACTCTTTGGCGACAGAGTGTTCTGGGCAAATGCCACTGGTTGTTCTCAAGCATGGGGTGCTGCAATGCCAGGTATTCCATATACTGTAAACAATCGCGGATTCGGTCCTGCATGGACAAACAGTTTGTTCGAGAACAATGCCGAATTATGTCTCGGTATGTACCTATCTGTATGCCAGCGTCGTAATCTTATACGTGAGAAAGTAGAGAACTATGCAAACGAAGCATCAGGCGAATCAAAAGAAGCATGCGAAAACTATCTTGAGATGTTCGACGATTTAGACAAGTCACGTGAAGCTTCAGACAGACTGATTGCATGCCTTGAGAAAGACAATAACGACAAAGCAAAAGAGATGCTTGCACAACGCGACATGTTTGCCAAGAAGACATTCTGGATGTATGGTGGTGACGGATGGGCATACGACATCGGCTTCGGTGGACTTGACCATGTTATCGCAAGCGGTGAAAACGTAAACGTATTCATTGTCGATACAGAAATGTACTCTAACACAGGAGGACAAAGTAGTAAGGCTACCCCAATGGGGGCTGTTGCTAAATTTGCTTCTGCTGGTAAGAAGAGCCGCAAAAAGGATCTGGGTGCAATCATGATGACATATGGAAATGTTTATGTTGCACAAGTTGCAATGGGAGCTGATCCAAACCAGTTGATAAAAGCTGTTAAGGAAGCAGAAGAATATAATGGTCCTTCTGTAATCATAGCATATACACCTTGTTCTTCTCATGGAATCTGTATCGGTATGCAACAAGTACAGAAAGAAATGAAAAGAGCCGTTGAAAGTGGATATTGGTTGTTGTACCGTTACGATCCACGCAAGGAACACCCATTCCAACTTGACTCAAAGGAACCAAACATGCCATATACTGAATTCCTTGATGGTGAAGTACGCTATGCATCATTACGACGCACATTCCCTGAGAATGCCGACACACTCTTTGCACAAAGTAGTGATGATGCAATCAAGAGATTCCAGAAATACAAAGACATGAACGATAAATAACATTAATTTCGTTAATAACATCAATGTGGGTTCACTCAAATCAAAATTGTGATTGAACCCACATTTTTTACTTATAATATATAGTTTTTATCTGACAGAACACAAATAGAATAAAACAACAATAGGCATTAAGGAATTACATATTTATCCGTATTTTTTTGATTTATCATCTACGCAAAAAGGTTTATGCGTTTTAAAAATAATCAATACATAATATCTAAACCAGATTATGTAGCCAGACAGAAAGATGTGATTTTCCAAGGATAACCAAATGAATCATGAGATTAATAAAAGACTTGTAGTATATAATATGAGTATAAATAAGAAAGCATTGTCTTCATTTTTCAGTTTTACAATGAGACTGATTTTATTTTCATATATCTGTTTCATAACTATTTTTGATATTTATTATTATTATTTGATTTTATCACATGATATTGTCTATGGTCATGTCGTTGGCTGGAGTGCTATATTGATATTCTTATACATAGTTCCTATAAACATGGTGGCAGTTGCATTGTTACATTTGTTTAAGATAGAAAGGAGAATATTGTATAACCTGTGCTACGCCCTGTTATACGTATTACTTCCTATAATCATATCAACTCTGTGGAATTATTTTTATAGTTATAATACTGTTAATGAATATCTCATACTTTTTATATTACAGAATATCATTATTATATGCTGGTATTTCATAAAAAGACGCGGCAAAAATGCTGATATACATACCCATAAGACTTCCAAACTTGTATATGCAATATATATTATCGTTACATTTGTTGTGATATTACTACCTGATGTGTTTAAAAAGGAACATACTGCAGCGACATTAATAAAAGATGCCAAATGCATCGATTCTATTAGCATAGTGCCTCCTGATGAAGAAGCAGATATAAACCGACTGCAATTAAGGGGATTATCAATGGAACAAGTGAAAAAACTATATGGCGATTTTGATGCACAAGTTTATAATGTCTGCATTGATTCTCCACAGTGCTTGCCAAATGAAAATCTCGACGATATTTTCGTTAAATCCGATTATAGTATGGTTGTGACAATATGTTACTGGGGAAGAGAGGATAAGGGTAAGAAACTTCTTAAATCAAATGATTGTTTATGGAATTATCAGAATCCGCAAGATAGTCTTGGAATGTGTCTTAAAGTCAGTTTTGTAAAATACAAGGGTGAGAATATTGTTTATGATGCTATTCAGACCGAAACTACAGTTGATGATATTCTGGCAATAGACAGAACACAAATAGAGTAAAATATAATGCGTTTCGTAACCGACTGATGTTACTATCCGACAACGGCAAGACCCACCGCTACACCTGCCTTCCATGCAGGTGAGCGTATTGTCAAGAAT
>JAGABW010000063.1 GCA_017614465.1 Bacteroidaceae bacterium
CTTACAGGTTTTACAATGCCAGAGAGTGTTATTTCAGTAAATGAATATTTTGCCCGCAATACATGGAATAACGATTTCGGCTCAATGTCAAATGTACAAAACTTTGGTCGTGAATGTTTTAATACATCAGCTAATACAAGTCTTGATTTGCAAAGTGTATTATGGATGGAGCGTTATTCATTTAATTACAACCCATATCTGACAAATGTGACATTAGGCGAAAGATTCTATAAATTTGAGAACCATTCTGATTTCGTAGATTGTGCTAATATTCAGACTTTCAAGATTTATTGTCCTACAGTTTGTAGTTACTATAGTACGTTTACTGCAGATTATCGTCAAAACATGACATTGCAAGTGCCTAACTACCTTGTAAACAACTATAAGGTTGATGCAAATTGGATGACATTTGGCACAATTGAAGGTTTCAGTACAGAAGATGTTGAGTTATTCCATCTCAATGCCAACCTCACTCTTGGTGCTCGTCAACGTTTGGAAGGTTCTCCAAGTATGTATATCCCAGCACCATATATCTTCAAGATAGGTGGCGAGAGCGAACAGAATTTCAATGAATTTACAATCCATAGCAATCGTTATGAGAACATTCATGTACAGGTGATGAGTACATGTCCAAATGTAAATTTGACGAAAGCCAATATGAATTTCTATACTCGTTATTCATCAAGCGGATATCCACAATGGTATATGATATGTCTTCCATTTGATGTCAAAGTAAGTGATATTACTCCTAAAGAGGGTAGTTTTGCAATTCGTTATTATGATGGTGCCTCTCGTGCATCAGACGGTATCGTAAGTGGAAACAAAAACTGGAAGGATTTTGATTCTGACGCTGTAATTCCTGCAGGAACAGGTTTTATCTATCAGACAAGTGCAAATACATGGAGTAGGTTCCCTTCAAATGACAATGGTAACGCATTGTTCAGCAATCAGGCTGTTTCACTTCCTTTGAATGCCTATGAATCAGAGAATCCTGTAAATCAGAGCTGGAATCTTATCGGTAACCCATATCAGTGTTTCTACGATGCAAAGAAGATGAATTTTGAAGCTCCAATCACCACTTATTCTACTGATAGATATGGTAGTACCATTTATACTGCTTATTCTTTGATTGACGATGATTATATATTACGTCCTAATGAAGCGTTCTTCGTTCAGGCTCCAGATGGCGTCGACGAAATAACATTCCCTCTTGCCGGTAAGCAAACAGAATCTACAGTTATTACATCTCTTAATGCAAAGGCAATGAAGGCTCCTGAGGCAAACGACCGTTTACTCGTAGATCTTACAATTAGCGATGGTGAGACAAGCGACCGTGCCCGTGTTGTATTGAATGAAAATGCTTCTGCTGATTATGATATTACTTGTGATGCAGGTAAGATGTTCGGTGATGGTATGGCTCTTTACTCTATCGGTGCTGATGGTACACGATATGCTATCAATGAACGTCCTGTATCTGATGGTATCGTAAACCTTGGTGTTAAGCTCACAAAGAGTGGCGTTTATACATTATCACTTACACGCAATAATGCAGAAAGTGTAGTGCTCGTTGATAATGCAACAGGTGAATAAGTGGATATGATTAACAATACATATTCATTCGAATCTGGCGAAGGTACACTCGAGAATCGTTTTATGTTGAAGACCATATCTGATGCAACAGCAATAATTAATGTAAATAAATCAGAAATAAAGAACAAGATTATTTTCGATGCAACAGGTCGTAGCGTAACTGGTGACATAAAAGGATTGAAACCTGGTATTTACTTTATCAATGGAAGTAAGGTGTATATAAAATAACGTAAGGTGTATTTTTATTAATGAATCTTACTATTATGAAAAGAATCAGATATCTATCAATATTGATGATGCTCATTTGTCACATCAATATGCTCGCACAGATAGACAGTGGATTCAATCCCGCTAACCCAGGTGAGCCAAATGCACCTAATTTCCCACAATACAGTCAGCTCACTCTTGTGGCTGATCCTGTTGGTGGTGGAAATCCATCAACATCTGGTAAGTTCGTCGTTGGTTCGGTAATCAACTTGAGCGCACAAAAGTCAAGTGGCTTCCGTTTTATCAACTGGACTAATGCCGATGGGGATATCCTTTCTACAAGCGAGAATTTTCAGATAACTAAGGCTGAGGCTGACGAAACGATAACTGCTCATTATGTGTATGAACCATCATCACCTGGTGAGCCTCTCGATCCATGGCTTCAGATAAAAGTTCCATTGAACGTGAAAGCTGCCGATGGGGGTAGTGTAAGTGGAGGCGGTAAGTATCTGCCTAACACTCCTGTCACACTGAATGCTTCCCCTGCAGGTAACTACGTTTTCAAGAATTGGACAGATGAGACCGGTACTGTTATTTCTACTACAGCCCAGTTCTCATATACAGTCAAAAATGTTGAGGAAACTCTTACAGCACACTTTACATTTGTACCAAGTTCACCAGGAGAACCAAATGCACCTGATATGACTCCAAAACATCATGTTTTCCTTGTCGCAGGTGAAGGTGGCACTGTTGGTGCTAATATCTATGACAAAGAGGGTAAAAACGTAAGTGTAACTGCTAACTGTAATTCTGGTTATGTATTTTTAGGATGGTTTAAGGATAATATCCTATATAATAATAACACAAGTTTTACGTATACAATTGAGACAGAAGATGTAACGTTTGAGGCACGTTTTGCCTATAATCCTGCATCTCCTTCTGAACCTCAGACTCCTAACAATGCAAAGAAGTACATATTCTATATCGAGAATGCAAATGGATTCCAGGGTGAGAATATCATCATGTCTGTGTTCTTGTCATCACTTCATGCTATTGGCGATATGACATTCCAGTTGTCATTCCCAGAGAGTATGGTCCCTGTTGAAAGCGGAATTACCTATTCAGAGAAACTTAGCGATTATACCAAGAAGTGTACTAAGATTGATGCCACCACTCTTAAGTTTGAATTTACGGGCGGCGAGTTGCCAGTGAGCAATGGAGCACTTGTAACATTCACCATACCAGTACCGGCAGACTATCCAACAGGAACTCGTAATCCTGTCCGCATGAATCAAATCTCATTTGTTGAGTTGGGAGGTTCCAGTACAACCACGATTGCACGAAATGCAAATCTCGGCGTGTTCAAGCGAGGTGACGTAAATGGTGACAACACCATTGATGTCGCAGACGTACATGGTGTTATGCTTAATCTCATAAGTCTGATTGATGCAACCGACGGTTTCATCGTTGAGGCTGCAGATGTTAATATGGATGGTAAAATTGACCAAACAGACTTGGACGAGATAAAAGAACTGGTTCTTACAAATCTTCCAGATACAGAACCTGTGGCTTCGGGCAACTCTTTGTATATAGATCCGTTCTATGCAACGGCAGGATTATCAGATATTGACGAAAAGACTTTCTCTGTCAGCATGACAAATGAGGTCGATATATGGGGAGTCCAATTTGACATCTTATTACCTGAGGGTATGAGCCTTTCAACAAAAGACAATAATATCATACCAAACACTGATCGATTGGGCAGTTCTTCATCCGACTTCAACATAGAAACTAAATCTCTTGAAGAAGGATGGACTCGTGTATTTGTCTATCCGACTGCAGCAGAACGATTCATAACCGATTTCGACGGTGAGATATTGAAAGCCTTTTATTGTACTGAAGACGGAATGGATGTAGGCGATTATACAATCCAGTTGCGTAATGTCAGATTGGCTCTTCAAGGTTTGGAACGTGACTGCCCTATGTTTGCAGATGCCGAAGTAAATGTGCATGAGCATGTTGATGTAGATGGCTATTGTTCGATTTGTGGAGAATTGATTTCTTACACTCGTGATATTACAGCAGGCGAATATGGTACTATCTGCTTGCCAAAGAGCGCAAAGATCACTAATGTGTCTGGTGCAACTCTTTATACGATTTCAGGTAAGCGACTTTTTGAAACAGATCTATTATACTCTGTAGTTCTTGAGGAGGTCACAGAATTGATTGCAGGCAAACCATATATCTTCTTGGCTGAC
>JAGABW010000064.1 GCA_017614465.1 Bacteroidaceae bacterium
ATCGGAGTAACCGAAAAGACACAGCCTGAAGCAGGAACGTATGCGTTTGTGAAAATCACAGGAAACGAAGGTATTGCATTAAAAGAGATTACAAACAACGACGGCACATACGTAAATCCTCTGCATGCTTACATCACAAAGAACGTGAGCAGCAATGTCGTAAAGGGGCTCGGTAATTTAATTAACGGACAAGACCCTAACGCTATCGGAACTATGACTAAAGACAACAAAGAAATCAAAGAGATTTACAATGTTACTGGTGCAAAAATCAATACATTACAAAAGGGACTCAACATCATCAAAATGAGTGACGAAACCATCAAAAAAGTATTGGTCAAGTAAATAAAACATATACATATCGGTTCTCAAAGGAAGAAGGCTGCAAAACAATCGCTGCCTTCTTCTTTTTGATGTTAAAGCTAAATGTCATCTTTATAACCAGAATATTTTATCATTTTTTACTGAACATTCTTTGTTTCAATACATTACAAAATCGCTAAAACTTAAAGATTAATATCGCGAGGAAACAAAAATATTCTAAAATTATAACTGTTATGTCAAAAAAAATCTTTATCTTTGCAAAGATGAACTAATTGAATTTTTCAACGACTTTGATGAAAGTGAATACTTTAAATTATTAACTAATTAAATAAAAAAATGAAAACTAAACTTTTATTTGTACTTTTATCATTTACTGTAGCCTTACAGTCAATGGCATACAAACAAAGTAATGGTTATGTTAACGTGAACAACAAAAGTCGTAACATGATTATTTTCACGCCAGACAACCTACCAAACAATTCGCCTCTTATGATTGTAACTCATGGTATGAACCAAGACCCTGAGTATCAAATGGGCGACAAAATGTATGAACTTATCGATACTGCTAAGTTCGTTGTTGTGTATCCTCGAAGCGACGGAAGTACGTGGGATACAGGCGGAAGCAACGACATGAACTTCATCATCAAGATTATCGACAAGATGTATGATGAACACAAGATTGACAAGAATCGCGTATATTGGTCTGGTTTCTCTATGGGATCAATGTTGATATATCACTGTATGCCACAAATGCAAGACAGAATTGCTGCATTTGCACCTACAAGTGGTATTCAATTCAGCGAACAACCATGGAACAATTGTAAAAAACCAGTAAATCTTATACACTGTCATGCATATGGAGATGATGTATTCGGTTATGAACAATATGGTATTCGTAACTACGTAATGCATTTCAAGGATTTAGATAAGACAACTACATATAAGAAGACAACTAAATACTATCCTAACGGACCTACATGGTGGGATGGTGACAAAGAAGTATGGAGCGGAGGAGAAAATGGTAGTGAGGTAGAGCTCTTCTCATACAACAATGGTGGACACTGGCCTATGGCTGGTAACCACAATGAGATCTGGAACTTCTGTAAACGTTTCTCACTCGATCCAAATGCAAATAACAACAATACACCAACTCCAAAAATCGTAGCTGGAGGCAAAAAAGACGTTCACCTCTCTGCAGTAGAGTTCAAATCTTGGAACAATCCAAGTGCAAACGCATCTTCAAACGGCACACTTGCTAACAACTACGGAGGTGGCGGCAGTGTTGAAGGTGGAGCACTTTTGTTTGGTGACAACGAAGTTAGCAACCTTAAATATGCCGACCTTACAGGATGTACTAAACTGACTATACAAGGTTCAAACGGAATACAGGTGCGCGCCCTATTCAATCGTCAGACTGCAACAGGAAGCGATTATGTTGAAAAATCAGGTACTATCTCTGAAGGTAAGTTTGAAATCAATCTCAGTGAAGTATCAACTTCATATGTTCACTTGAACGCAATCAAAACTAACTGGGGATCACCTGCTGGTACTATCAGCAACATATACGTTAATGATCCAAAAAGCCCTATCGACTATTGTATCTCTGGTAATGGTAGCTTAGACGAAAGTGCTTTAAACGCACTCTCTGACCCTACTGCAAAAAATATCAATGCTTTCGGATTGACTAACGAAGAACCAGTTGCTTTGAACACTTCGAATAAGAACTGTCTTATCTATGTTAACAGCAACAATAAAGTCAGCAACACAAGTAACGTAGTTATGAAGAATGGTAATTCATACACTGCAAACAACATTGTACTTGCCGACGGAGGTTTCTCTTTCTCAGAAACAGCTGAAGCTGGATTCCCTTGGGTATCTGTATCAGGCGATGGAGCCACATGGACTGAAGGAAGCAATGGTTCATATACTTACTCATGGACTGCAAACAACTGCTCTGCAGAGATTTTCCACAACATACTTGGTAAAACTCAGTTCAATTATGTAGTTGCTGTCACTACTGAATTCACAAACCCTTGGGGTATAAGATTCCATGACGAATCAGGTGCTACTATCACTGAACAAGGATACTGGGTTGGTCAGGCTTCAAACAACATGATCAAGGAAATCAATATCGACTCACTCTTCGCAAAGAATGGAGTAAGTGACAAACGTCAGTCAATCAAAGCCATTTCCGTTTATAACATTAACGATAACGGACGTGTTACTTTCAAGGAAATGTATCTTAGATCAGGCGGAAACGATGTTGCATATCCTTTCTACGCACCATACAACATCACAGCTACAAATGCTAAATGTTATGTAACTGTCAATACATTTGCTCCAACATGGGTTCCTTTCGAAGCTAACATTCCTACCGGATATAACGCATACGAAATCAGTGAGACTAACAATATTAATAAAGTAAACAAGTTGTATCCAAACAAGCCATTATTGCTTGAAGGTAACGGTATTGCTGAAATAACTGCTGCCAATACAACAATCAATGCAACACAGAATCTTACAAATGGTAACCTTGTAGGAGTTAACGAAAAAACTCAGCCTGAAGTTGGTTCATATGCATTCATTAATATTAAAGGATCAGATGGAGTTGCATTCAACGAAGTTAAAACTGATGACAACTCATATGTTTACCCATTACATGCATATATATCAAAGAGTACAAGTTCTAAAGTACTAAAGGCTATAGGAAATCTTCTTGCTGGAGAAGATCCAAATGCAATCAACAACGAAAGCATAAAAGCCGCAGGTATTGAATGCATATACAACATCACTGGTGCTAAAATCGACAAGATACAACAAGGCATCAACCTCATAAAGATGACCGATGGTTCTGTAAAGAAGGTTTTGTCTAAGTAACTGAATCATATTCTATTTTAGATCTCTGAAAAATAGATAATTATAATAGGAGTTCCTAAGAGTTTTATTTTACTCTTAGGAACTTTTTTATTTCACATAAGTGGAATACCAATATAAGAAATAGCTTATATAATTCTTATAGGAAACAACATATAGAGATTATTGGGCCCACTTGTAAAAGCCTGATATTTACACATATGATATATATATTATCAAAATTATATCATAAAAATAAGAATGTTACATGAAATAAAAAAATAGAGATAAAAAGACACTTATTAACTTTGTATTTTATGTATTTTTGTGTTTGATAAAAAGATTGCATACAAATAAATCTATTAACTGATATCAAATCCTATTTTAATTATGACAACCTGGAATTTGTTTTTTAACAAAACACTTATTAAGAAACTATGTACCATTGGAAACATTGCAGTTTTATCAGCAATCACACCAATTAATTCTTACGCTCAAGCAAATTCGCCCAAAAATGCAAATAATGCGAATCCATTAAGTAGCTTATTCTATTGGGCAGACCCGACAGCCATTGAATATAATGGCAGAGTATATGTATATGGTTCTAACGACCAACAACAATACGATAGTAATCCGAACGCACAATCAAACGACTACAGTAAGATTACGCAATTTCGTGTGATGTCATCCGAAGACATGGTAAACTGGCAGATTCATAATGTAATAAATGTAAAATCAGTATGTCCATGGATTTA
>JAGABW010000065.1 GCA_017614465.1 Bacteroidaceae bacterium
GCAGATATCAGTAAAAATCTTCTGTTCATATTGTGTTTGTTTAATATTTTCTCTATAAGATCGTTTTATCATCAATTACAACAAACCTTAAGACTATATAACTGTCATGTTTGTCCTAAAAACCATACAGTTTCATTAATCGTAACTTATACGAAAACAGGCAGAGTACTTTCTATACTTACTGAAGTATGTCGTAACTTTTTTATTATATGTGTTGTACGGATATATACAGATCCGTTATTGGAAATCAGCTTCCAATTATCTGCTTTTTCACAACCTCGCTATAAACAAGACCTCTGAAAAAACCACGCAAAGGTACACTTTTTCATACACACAATGCCATAAAAACCCATTTTTTTAACAAAAACATGTAAAAAAAAGAAAAAAACTCTGTTTTATACATGAATTCTGGAGAATTTGATGTTCTCATGAGCATGGAATTGTGTGAATGAATAGAAACTAAAGTTTGACTGTTATTGGTTTGGATTCATTGTTTATTCTGTCTAACGAGGTGACAACATATGTAAATCCATGCTGGTTTCCTTCTAAAGGGAATCGTGTGTCAGATGTGATTCCGACGATATGAGTTGCATCCAATGATTTAGCTTTTATCTTTTCATTATTTGCATATCTGTAAACAACATATTTAGTTGCCCTGTCGAGTTCCTTTTTATATTTTGGAGCGTTCCATGTAATATATACCTTTCCCTGTTCATATATGATTGATGGCTTCTGAGGGCTCTTTGGGGCTTTTGAATCAATAAAAGGCATAAGAGGTTGCAATGCCGGATATTTATGATAATTTTGTTCCAACATCGTGCGATATCCGCCAGGATTATTTACAACTGCTGCTGCATACCACTGACAACTGCCTTGCACATTTGGTTCGGAGCGTTGGATATTATATTTCAATGCCATCTGATGTGTCTGAGGATTATTCGGGTCGGCCTCTTTTACTGTTCGTTCCACATCCTGACCAATATACAAAGGTCTCTTGGAGCAATAATCATTCCACCAGTCACATAGAACCTTGTAATCAGCTGCTTTTGTGCCTACATTCCAATAAATCTGTGGAATAAGATAATCTACCCATCCTTTTTCCTGCCATAACACAACATCGGCATACAACTGGTCGTAGTTTTGCAAGCCATTGGTTGCACTACCCTCTTTTGTATTCACTCCACTGGCACTGTTGCGATAAATACCAAACGGACTTATACCAAACTTAACCCAAGGTTTCTTTGCACGTATCAGCTTATGTATGTCATGAATGAGCATACTCACGTTGTCGCGTCGCCAATCGTCTATATTATGGAATCCGCGTGGGTTCTTTTTGTAATAATCCATATCAGGGATTTCTATACCGTTTTCAGGATAAGGATAGAAATAATCGTCCATATGTAAACCATCGACATCATAACGGGAAATTATGTCATCAATAATCATACAAGTGTATGTTCGGTTGATTTCCAGAGCAGGATTAAAGATGATGAGATCGCCATAACGGAAAACTCTTTCAGGAAATTGAAGAACCGGGTTGTTTGGCGCGAGTTCGTTTGTTCCTTTTGTCTTTGCCCTGTATGGATTAATCCATGCGTGGCATTCCATTCCACGTTTATGACATTCGTTAATCATCCAATCCAGAGGATCCCATCCGTCACTTGGTGCTAAACCTTGACGGCCTGTAAGATAGCGGCTCCATGGTTCATATTTTGAGGCATATAATGCATCTCCTTCTGCTCTTACTTGAAATATTATTGCATTGATACCAGCCTTATTCAATACATCCAATTGAGAAGACAGCATTGAGCGTATTTCCGACATGGATTTACCAAGATATTGTCCGTTCACGCATTGTATCCAAGCTCCTCGGAATTCTCTTTTAGGATATTGTTCTGAATTGGAAAACGCACATAAACAACTGATAAAAGTCAGTAAAAGCGAAAGGAATATTTTTTTCATAATTGTAATGTCTTTTTATTGAATATTAATGTGAACAACATATATTGAAGCATTTGAAAACCTGATTATGAGAATCATGGTTAAAGGAATGGTGTGAGACAGTTGCCAAACCATGACACAAAACGTTTCCACTTAGTTTTGTTCTTCCAATATGCTGTATCCATCATTATGCTTGATTTTTTGTCGTTCTCGAACATATTAATTAATTGGTCGGTTGTTGGCTGATCAAAAATCACAGTATTCACTTCGTAATCGCATCGAAGACTTCTACTATCAAGATTTGCCGAACCAATTGTACAGAATTTATCGTCAACAATCATCATTTTTGTATGATGAAATCCTCCACGAAACATATAGACTTCTGCACCACGTTTTTGAAGCAATCTGCCCACATAATGCGATGCATCAGGAGTAAGCGGTATATCACTTTTCTCCGACAACATAATCTCCACTTTAACCCCACGGTCAATACAACGGCGTAGTGCCTGACGCACTTTTTTTGTAGGCACGAAATATGGATTAACCAATTGGATATGGTGGCGTGCGTTGTCCAACATGCTCACATACAACTGACGGATTGATTTATTCGTTTCATTGGGATGTCGGTCAACAACAGCAACACGTGCACTTCCTGCGTTTAGTGGAGTTGGGAAATATTCATCCTTATACAAGTCCTCGTCGGTTGCATCTTTCCACATTCGGACAAAGATCTTATGCAGTTCGTTTACGGCCGCTCCTTCGATATGCAGATGTAAATCACGCCACGCACCAATTCCCTCCAAACCATCAACATAATAATCAGCCACATTCATTCCTCCTGTATATGCAATACGTCCGTCGATTACAACAATTTTGCGATGGTCGCGTGGAATTATATGAGTAAGCCATGGAAAATCCAAAGGATCGAATTTTACCAACCGAATACCTGCAGAACATATTGAATCATGTTGATGTCTTTTAATCGGTTGGTTGTTTGACGCATTTCCAAAAGCATCGTACATCGCTCTCACCTCAACCCCCTCGCGTACTTTCTCAGCCAACAAGTCGAAAAGCAAACCAGCAATTGAATCGTTTCTGAAATTAAAATACTCTAAATGGATGAATTTCTTTGCGTTACGAATTGAATTGAACATGTCCTCAAACTTATCATGTCCACTGGTAAGCAAATATACATTATTGCTGTCTGTTGTATTTATTCCGATTTCTTGCAGATATTTAATTTCGTCTTGTTCGCTTTGTGCTTTTGTCGTCAACGATATAAAGCAACAAATAAAAAGAGAAACAATTATTCTATACATCTTATGTGAGTTTATTCTGATTCTAATTTTTGTAGTTCGTTCCTTAATCTGTCAATCCAATTCTCGTCTTTTGCAACCAACAATCCATGAATGCCAATTGATTCTGCTGCTTTGATGTTATGCGGACTGTCGTCCAAAAACAGACATTCGTCGGCCTTCATTCCTCCTTCCTCTAACATCTTTCTGAATATGGATTCAGAAGGTTTATAATCGTGCATTTTATAACTGTAAAACAAATGATGAAAATAATGCTGTATGGGATGACCGTCGCCACTGAAATCGTTACTTTCTGCCCAATTCATCATAAATGGGTTTGTGTTACTCAACAAACACACGTTATATTGTTGTTTTAAGCTTAACAGTTCTTTGAGAATAATATCCTTTACTCCTGCAACATATCCCAACCATGCCCATTGTGCCTTGTCGAATGAATATGATGGATTTGGGTCGTCGGCGAATAGATTGCTTTGTCGTTTTGCCTCAAGTGCCATTTTTTTGCAAAACTGTTCGGCAGTTATCGAACCATTCTCTATCTCCAAGAAGATACCTCTCTGGCCGAAAATATTCATCTGTTGTGGCGCATCTTTTATTCCCAGACTCTGAAACCTCCTTACGGCTTCGGTTGGATCTAATTGGATTATGACTCCGCCAAAATCAAATATTATGTTTTTTATTACCATTCTATCTCCTTCTTATTATGTTCCTTCAAATATGCATTTGTCAGACTGAAATGATGATTGCCAAAGAATCCACGATATGCCGACAAAGGAGACGGATGTGCCGAACGTAATATATAATGCTTTGACTGATCTATCAGAGCGGATTTTGTTTGCGCAAAACTTCCCCATAAAATAAACACAAGATTTTCCTTTTCTCTACTGAGTGTGGATATAACAGCATCTGTAAACTGTTCCCATCCCCTACGCTGATGTGAACCAGCCATATGTGCCCTTACGGTCAAAGTAGCGTTTAACAACAATACGCCTTGTGTTGCCCATCGGGTTAAATCTCCGTTTTGAGGAATAGGATGACCGATGTCGTCTTGGATTTCCTTGAAAATATTATTTAATGAGGGAGGAAATGCGATTCCATCATTTACAGAAAAACACAAACCATGTGCCTGTCCAGGCTCATGATATGGGTCTTGTCCGATTAAAACCACCTTTACATTGTCAAACGGGCACAAATCGAATGCGTTGAATATAAGTTTACCTGGCGGATATACCGTTTGTGTTGCATATTCCTGACGGACAAAATCTGTGAGCTGTTCAAAATATGGTTTGTCGAACTCTGATTGTAGATATTTCTGCCACGAAGGATGTATTTTTACTTTCATAAATGCAAATTTAGCAATAAAAAATAAAATAACAGTAAGTCTTACAGATAATTCTTTAATTCTACTAAATCATTGATTATCTGACATGGAATAACTGTTGTCTTTTTTTCATCATCCCATCCCTTGCCCTGTAACCAAAACGACTTGCATCCCAACTGGCTTGCCGGTGTGATGTCGTTCTTTAACGAATCTCCGATTATCACGGCTTCATCATTGTTTACACCAGTCATTTCCAAAGCCAAGCCGTAGATTTTTGGATCAGGTTTCCTTATTCCGACAAGAGCCGATTCTACAACCGTCTCAAATATGTTCAGTCCATATTCTTTGAGTACCGTTTTCAGATTGCCATAGAAATTGCTCACTAACACAATTCTGTATTTCTGTGACAACTCAGATAACATCGGACGTATTCTGTCTATGTTTCTTTGTACAACGACATTACAGCGAAGTGATATATGTTCTGTAACTGCTCTGCGAGCTACTTCCGCAGGACTCCACATGCCTTTTTCTACAAGATACAGAGTCTGTATGTTTATTTTTTTCCTTAATAGGTCAAGAAAAGAATCGTCGGGCTCAATTATGTGATTACGTGCAAGTTCTCGTTCTGCATGGACATAGCACTCCTTAAACTGTTCTTTATCTATCGGAACATTTTCGTTCTGATATTGAGACCAGATTACTTCGCTCCAATGTATTCCATTGGTATCGAGGGTGCCTCCATAATCAAACATCAACAATTTTGGAACATTTATTTCTGATATCTGCTTCATAATCTCACTGGTTTGATTTTACAAAAATACACGGCATTACAATCTGTTTTCACTTATCAACACCGATATGTGTTTACAAGCCGATTCGTGTTTATGTCTCATATAGAAATACAAGGCGGTAAGCACAAACAGCTCAAACATTAAATAAATCCACGGAATGTCAATCACGCATGATATATACAAAACGATTGCACGTGTGTTGAACGTAAGTATATTTGCCCATTTCATTAACGGCAGACTATACTCACGGAATTTATTGCGTAACTCAGATGGAATATCATCACCATATCGTTCGTCTATAACTCGTCTTAAATTCTGAAACTGAGGAGTCTGACTTTCTTGTGACTTGGTGTATCTTACATAGAAAAAGAGGAAGAATTTCCATATAAACTGATCACGCCATTTGGTATTATTATACAATTCTTTCTGCTGTTGGTATGAATCCAATTCGCTTCCGGATTTTCCCTTTACAAAATACATGTGGATATTACGGTAATAGTCAGCAAGTCCACACTGGCGGGCATGACAAACAAAACCGATAAAGATGACCAGAATCAGTCCGCCCCATCCCCAATGAA
>JAGABW010000008.1 GCA_017614465.1 Bacteroidaceae bacterium
AGATATATAATTACAGATTATGAGAAAAACCGTTAGCTTATTGTTGGGAATCTCACTCATTATGGTTTCTTGCAGTCAGAAGCAGAGTGTTTATACAATCTCATCAGATTTTAAGGATTGTAAGTCGGTGACATTGGATACAGCCTTTTATCTTGATACTGTTGATGAAATAAAGTCATTATCTTCGGTAAATAATGATTTGTGTGTCGAAAACAATCAAGCTGACCCGGTATTCACTTTTTATCAAACAGACGGACAGGAAGTCGGTCATTTTGGGCATTATGGCCATGGAAATAAAGAATTTGTATTACCACATTTGCTGAAGGGTTGCAATGACACTTTAAAGATAATAGATGACGGATCAAAACAATTACATTCAGTATATAATATGCAAATCTGTTCATCAAAAAAGCTGAATGTAGAGGGAATGTACGAGGTGAAAACTATAAACTGGCCATATATAGGTTATTATTGTTTTGAAAGAAATAAACTCGCATGGAAAATCTACGATTTGGAAAAATCCCAAGTGGTTGATACAATCTGTTTTGTAGGAGAAAAGCCTTATCTTGAGGTTTTTAAATGGGATGTGTCTTCAAATAGAAAAGTTGTTTTTGCATATAAATATTATCATAAATTTATTATATGCGACCTCTTGGCAGATACTAAGATTGTGAACAAGAATATCTTCCTCGAACCTAATCAGAAACCACAAGATAGTAAATGCTATTACACAGACATTGCATGTAGCTCAGATTATTTCATTCTTCTTTCTTTGGCAGATGTTGATGTGCAAGACATAAGTAATGCGAAATCCAGAATCGAAATATATGATTATGATGGTAATCCATTAAAACAACTGACTTTTAATGGATTATATCTGCATATGGCATGGAATGATTCTGAAAAACGCTTATATTTAGTACCATTAGATGGTGGTGTCATCAATTATCTGCAATTATAGTTTCCACCATCTAATGTGTTATAACTCAACAAGAATTCTGGCATTCAATTGTCGTCCGGTTAGATAATTTGGTACGGCATATTGATTGTTTTGGATATCTGTAACCCAATAGTATGAGTTTACGTTGTTGATATCCAAGATGTTGAAGGCATCAACACCTAACCATATATCTTTGATTCCGAATTTTGTCTGTCTTCGCAATGTCTCAGGTTTTAATAGACGATATGACATACCTAAGTCAACACGGCGATAGCTTGACATGCGGAACACTTGTTTTTCACGTCCTGTATGAGGCGGTCCGAATGGCAAACCACTTGCATAGTGTCCTTTGACTGTGATTTTCCATCTGTCTGTGTTTGGAAAATAATCACTGAAGAGCATAGAACAATTCAACAACTGGTCGGTAGGGCGTGGTACAGACTTTCCGTGAATAGTCTCTTTGGTTGACATAATACCGACACTTATCCATGAAGATGTGTTAGGAACAAATTCTCCGTATATCTTCATGTCGATTCCTGCAGCATAACCTTTGGCGCAGTTCTCACCATAATAAGACAGACGCACATTATCGACGTTGTATGGGTTGAGATTAGATAATGCTTTATAGTATATCTCACCGCTGGCTTTGAACGGACGGTTGTTTAATCTGAATTTGTATTCAGTTCCGAATAAGAAATGTATGGATCTTTGCGATTTAATATCTTTATTTAAAGTAACCGATGCATTTCCGTTTACATTAGTTGTGTCCTTTAACTCTTTATAGAATGGTGCCTGATAATAAAGACCTGTAGAGAACCTGAATGTCCAGTCGTCATGCTTTGACGGAATGAATGCAATGGTTGCTCTTGGCGAGAAGATTGTTTCTTTGTTGTAGTTCCAGTGGGCTAATCGTGCTCCATAATTTAGGATAAGTGCACCTTCTGGATACTCTTTTCTCCATGTGTCTTGGATATATGCTTCGTAGCGGGAACTTTTAATATTGTTGTTTGACGACATGTTGTATATGAGACTCACTTTGTCGGGAGTGTGAGGGAGTGAGTAGCCGGCAGAGTCGCGCATTTCCCATTCTCTGACATTTTCCTTGATACTTTCACTCTTAGCCATAATGCCGTATTGGATGTCGTGAGTCAGGAATCTGCTTCTACCAGACAATCCGATAGTCTTAACGGTTGCTGTAAGTCGGTTTCGTGCATGTTCCATATACTTTCCGATAGCCAGACTCTCGTCGTCTCCGCTGTTGTCGAGCCAGTATTCACCATGAATATCAAATGTCTCGCGTTCTTGTGTCTGGAAAGCCGACAAATTAAGTGAAAGCTCATGGTTCATGTTGATTTTGTGGTTCAAAGAGAATGCACCAAAATATGTGTGGAATTGATCTTTCTCCCAACCGTCAAAATACACTTTGAATTCTTTTATATCCTCTTGAGTTCCGAACTTTGTGTTTCGGTCGTGAGGTGTGAAATTATAATCGTTTCGTGCGATATTACCTATGAAATCCAAAGTCCATTTCTTAGATGGTCTCCAACTGATATACGTTTGATAATCAAAGTCCTGTGGATCATATTCTCCTTGAGTGTCGGTAGTCCCAAGCAGATTCTTTGTGGTTTTGTATCTGATTCCATGTGTCATGGAGAATTTCTCATTACCAATACCCAAATATCCCGATGCTCCGAGAAGTGAGGCTGATGCAGAGGCTTCAAATTTCTCAACACGTTTATATGTTATGTCGAGCACAGATGACATCTTGTCGCCATATTTTGCGGCAAAACCACCTGCTGAGAATTGTATTCTTTCAACCATGTCGGGGTTGATAGCCGACAAACCTTCTTGTTGACCAGAACGGATCAGCAATGGACGATATACCTCTGTACCGTTTATATAAACAGAATTTTCGTCGAACGAACCACCACGCACATTGTATTGATTAGAAAGCTCGTTGTGAGTGGAAACACCTGATTGAGTCGCAATAATCTGCTCCACACCGCCTCCCGATGCATTACCCATGTGTTTCAAGTCCTTCATGTTGACTTCCTCCATGGCATTTGTCTGACGACGAATTTCTTTGATTTCCACTTCGTTCAATTCGTAACCGAGGTGGGGTAGCATCACATCCAGTGTAATCGTATCTGATGGGTTCTTTAGTGTGCGCTTACGTGTTTCATATCCTAACATTGAGAATGTTACGACAAGAGAATCGGCAGAATTACATGTTAATGAATACTTACCTTGTAAATCGGTTGCGGTACTTGCCAGTTGGTCGTTAACATGTATAAGTGCAAATTCAACAGGTTTGCGATCATCATCAATGACACGTCCGCGAATAGTTACTTTATGTGAACTCTGTTCCGGAATCTGTTCGATAGTTTCTTGGGAATAAATTGTTCCGGAAGAAAATATTATAAGTATGAATAATAGAAGATATTTTATTTTCAACATTACCGTTATATTGTCAATTTGTTGTTACACCACCATGTGGTGGTCTTATAAATATAATATATACAACGTAAAAGAATATGTTTTATTGTATTATTACTCATAAAAATTATGAATAATGTGTTGTGTTGATAAAAAAGTTGTATCTTTGCCATAAGTTGAATTATGTTTATTATAGATTTATACCAAATAAAGTAGCTTAATATTAATATGAGGAACATACTTTTTGCATTGATACTTCTATCGTCTGTGGCATCTAAGGCCCAGTCGGTGTTCCATTTTGCCGATAGTGTTAAAATGACTTCATTTACAGCTCATTATGAAGTTGCCTTTCCTGTGTTGTCGGGTACTAAACAGTTTATGGATGCATATCATTTGTGGTTGGCTACCGACCTTAACAATGGCGAAAAGACCTATTCATTCAAGAATGATGGCAATGACTATAAGAAAATGGCAAAATTCTATCGTGACACATTCTTCAGCCAGGCCGAAGATATAGGATATGGATATGGCTGGGAATCCAGAATTAATTTGCTTGAGGATAATTCCGCTTTCGTAACTCTCGAAGAAGTGGGATATGATTATCGTGGAGGTGCACATGGAATATCTACCGATTGTGGAGTTACTATTTCGCGCGATGGCACCGTTATGAAATGGGATGACTGGTTTGTCCAGAAAACTCCTTTGGGTAGGATGATCGCAGACGCCATCACAAAACAATATTTTCAAGGTGACGGAACTTATGTGAACAATTTTCTTGAAAGTGAGAACACAACTATAAGTATGATGCCATTGCCAAATATGGCTCCGTGGTTGAAGGGCGACAACCTGGTGTTTATGTATGCTCCCTATGAGATGGGTGCGTATGCAATAGGTATGCCTCGCTGTGAGATACCGATATCTCGTCTTTATCCTTACATGACGACAAAGGCTAAGATGTTAATAAAAAATAGTGAGGGGAAACGCAAATCTTCAAAAAAACTGAAAGTCATAAAGATTACATCGTCGTTGGATTATCTGCCTGCAAGTCAAGGTAATACATATGCGCCTATGAACATGTTCGATGGTAACAAGTCAACATGTTGGTCGCATCGCATAAAGAATGACTCAGAGATAAATGGTGATAAGCCTTTTGGACTGAATCTGCAGATGAACTACTCCAGAATAGATAAAATTGTTATATATAACGGATATTCAAAGAATCAGAGTGTATATCAGAACAATTCTCGCCCTAAACGCATATACTTTGCCAACAAGGTGCCTAAAGATTCTGATGATTACTCATGCAGGTTCCTTACATATGATTTACAGGACAATATGCAACCACAAACATTGATTGTGCTGAATAGTACTCTTGAGAAATCATCATGCTTATTTCTTGGCATAGAAGAAATATATAAAGGAGCAAAGTGGAATGACCTGTGTATATCTGAAATAGAGATATGGGGAGTGGAATAATGTTGGCACGCTTTTTGTTGACTTATAGGTAAAAAAGGAGAATTATGTCAAAATTTATCGATTATTACAAAATTTTAGGAGTCAGCAAAGATATTCCACAAAGTGAGATTAAAGCTGCATACCGTAAGCGTTCAAAGCAGTTTCATCCCGACTTGCATCCTGATGATCCAAAAGCAAAGGCTAAGTTCCAGATGTTGAATGAGGCCTACGATGTCTTGAGCGACCCAGACAAACGTGCACGATACGATCAGTATGGCGCACAATGGAACAGTATGGGGGGCGGAAATGGACAAAATGGCGCATATGGTGGCAATCCGTTTGGCGGTGGCTTCAATCCGTTTGGCGGACAAACTGGAGGCGATCCGTTCGGACAAGGATTCGAGTTTAATTTCGGTAGCGGAGGATTCTCGGATTTCTTCTCTGAATTGTTCAGCGGCATAAAAAACAAAAGGACATCACGTCGTGCAAGTTCTGCAAATCCGTTTGGTAGTCAACCTCCGACAGAAAGTCAGGCTGCCATTACCATAGACATGTATCAAGCTCTCTTGGGCGATGAGATTGTCATAACAGTAGAAAACGAACGCCTGAAGATGAAAATCAAACCAGGTACACAACCTGGAACAAAAATGCGTTTGAAAGGTAAGGGAACTATGCTCCCAAATGGTACACGTGGCGACCTTATCTTGACACTGAATGTGGCATTACCTAAGAATCTGACAGAACGTCAGAAACAGCTATTAAACGAAATGCGAGGACAATAAACACCAATACCACATGATTTTATGAATCAGAAATTGCAAACCGAAAAATTAGGTGACCTACTTAGGAAAGTCAAACTGACAATATCCACGGCAGAGAGTTGTACCGCCGGTGGGGTAGGTGCTGCCGTTGCGAGTGTCGATGGAGCTTCTGATTATTATGTGGGTGGTGCAATTTGTTATGCAACCCGACTGAAAGAAGAGTTGCTGGG
>JAGABW010000066.1 GCA_017614465.1 Bacteroidaceae bacterium
CATATGATATAATAAATCATTATTTTTGCCAATAGCAAAGTTTTTGGCAATTGCTACAATAATTGAAATCATACGCTTACTTTTGCTTTTATGTGATCGTATGGATTATAATCGGTTAATTCAAAATCCTCGTATTTAAAATCGAAGATATCCTTAACATCTGGATTAATATGCATTTTGGGAAGTTCACGAGGCTCACGTGTCAGTTGCAACTTTGCTTGTTCTATATGATCAAGATACAGATGTGTGTCGCCTGTGGTGTAAACAAAATCTCCTGGACGCAATCCTGTTACTTGTGCAACCATCAAAAGCAAAAGCGAATATGATGCAATATTGAAAGGTACTCCAAGGAATGTGTCTGCACTTCTTTGGTATAGTTGCAGGCTTAATTTGCCGTCTGCCACATAAAACTGAAACAAGATGTGGCAAGGGGGAAGATTCATGTTCTTTATATCTGCCACATTCCATGCACTCACAAGCAGACGACGTGAGTTAGGATTATTCTTGATTTGTTCTATAACCTCTTTTATCTGATCGATGTGACCTCCGTCGTAATCAGGCCATGAACGCCACTGGTAGCCATATATGTGTCCCAGATTACCGTCGGGATCAGCCCATTCGTTCCAAATCCTTACTCCGCGTTCTTGTAACCATTTTGCGTTAGTATCACCACGCAAGAACCAAAGTAGTTCGTATATAATTGATTTAAGATGAAGTTTTTTAGTGGTTAATAATGGAAAACCTTCTTCCAAATTGAATCGCATTTGGTTTCCGAAAACGCTGATTGTTCCGGTTCCAGTACGATCGCCTTTTTGTGTTCCTTCGTTAAGTATGCGATTAAGTAAATCGAGATATTGTTTCATTGTATTTTATAGCATTATGTTATATATTTAAGCGCAAAGTTAATAATTTTACCTAAATAATTCAAAGAAACCAACAAAAGTATTAAGAAAATATAAAAAGTTTGGAAGTTATCGGTGCATGTTGTATTTTTGCAAAAAATAAAAATTTAAGGATCGGAATATTTTTTAATCATGCGTAAATATATAACCTTTTTATTAGTACTGTCTGTATTGTGTTCATGCGCAGACAAATATTCAATTAATGGTTTGTCATCTGGTTATATCACAGATGGGACAATGGCATATATCAGAAACTTGGATGAGACTGATAACTTCGGCGCCATTGATTCATGTGAAATTATTCACGGACAATTCCATATGGACGGTATTATTGATAGCGTTATGTGCGTAACACTGAATATGGGTTCAGACATGTTTCCGATCGTTTTGGAATCAGGTATTATAAATATCAATATCAGTAATAACAATGTGAAAATCGACGGAACCCCATTGAATGATAGTCTTTATTATTTTTTGACACGCCGCGACTCACTTAAAATACTTTTCGATGATTTATCACGTCAAGAGAGTTCGATGTATCTTGATGGTTATTCTCAGGAAGAAATAATGAAAACTCTTACAACAGAAACTCAACGATTGGAAAGAGCACTTGATAAACTTGAAACGAACTTCATTTTGGCAAATAGCAATAATACGTTAGGTGTGATGTGGTTTTTACGCTTGTGTTATGATGCACGCGACTGGTATGGATTTGCAACGACAACGCCTCAAATCGATGAAATATACAGCAAAGCGCCTAAATCATTTAAGAAAAACAAAATGATACAAGAATATATGCGACAAGTAAACGGAAAATAATTTTTCCGTTTTTTTTATGTCATTTTATCCGTATTTCTTCATACCTTGTGATAAATGCTATCATTTTCTCAAAAATGAATATAATGTGTTCCAATAAATGAAAGTTTTTTTATCATATCCCTTTTCTATTTACTAATAATTTCTTACCTTTGCAGCGCAATTTAAAAAACATCAAAAAACAATATTTTTATGGACGATTATCCGGCGAATACGAAAAGTAAGTTAGGGTAGGGTCAAGCGAAGCATAAGTAACTTAAGACTCTTTACCCGTTCACACTATTAAAAATCTCTGTGTGTTAATGAAATGTGTAAATAGTCAAAGTTAAATCCTTGTGTACTTATGCGTAAATATTGGAATTTCAATAAAGGAATAAGGCAATTAGAGAACTGGGAATCCGGCTGTTGGATCCAGGTTACTTGTCCTGTGGAAAATGATGTTAAATATCTTATCGAAGAACTTCAAATCCCAGATTATTTTATAGAAGACATCTCAGATACTGATGAGCGAGCTCGTTATGACTATGACGAGGGTTGGCTCATGATTATCTTGCGTATTCCCCATCTAAAGACAATTACCAGCCGTAGTCCGTATACAACAATACCTCTTGGTATTTTGATTAAGGACGACAAGATTATTACGATATGTAATCAGGAAACTAAGATGATGCTTGATTTTGTAAATCACCAGATGAAAAGATCTGAAGGATTTATAGATGCTACCGACTTGGTTTTCCGTTTGTTCTTGTCAGCAAGTGTTTGGTATCTTAAATATTTGAAGCAAGTAAACGGATTGATAGAAAAAGCAAAACGCAATATCGATCGTAATATTGACAATAAAGATTTGACAAGTCTTTCAAGACTTCAGGATTCCCTTACATATTTTGCTACAAGTATTCGTGGTAATGAAACATTGTTGTCAAAACTTAAGTTCAGACTTCCTGTCGATGATTTGGATGCAGAACTAATCGAAGATGTGAATATCGAGATGAACCAGGCTCGAGAAATGACTCAGATATATTCTAACATTCTTGAGTCAACAATGGATACCTACGCAAATCTTATCAATAATAATATGAACCGTGTCATGAGACTGCTTACCAGTTTGAACATGATTGTCATGTTACCAACATTGGTGGCAAGTCTTTTTGGTATGAACTTGATTAATGGCATGGAGCATTCTTCGTGGGGATTTATAGTAGCTTTGGCCATTTCTGTTATTATCACAGTTATCGGATGGGTTTACTTTAAGAAACGTCAGTGGTTATGATTTTTTATTTTAGTGGTGTTGGAAATAGTTATTATGTAGCCAGATGTTTAGCTGAGGAATTGCATGAAAACCTGTATTTTATTCCAAAGGAAATAACAGGTTCAATGAGTTATAAGATAAAGAAAGGCGAACGTCTTGGATTTGTATTCCCTTGTTACGGATGGGGAGTACCTACGTTCGTGGAGCATTTTATCAGCAAGTTAAATATTGAAGGACAGATTGATTATCTTTATTTCGTAACTACATGTGGCGATGATACTGGTATGACTTCTGAGATATTTTGTAAAGACGTTGAGCGGAAAGGTTGGGAATGTAAGGCAGGATGGGCTGTGATTATGCCTGAATCGTATGTCTGTCTTCCTGGATTTGATGTTGACAACAACGACAAAGAATCGGACAAATTGATTGCTGCTCGCGACAGAATAAACAAGATAATTGATGATATTCTCGATCAGCGTAATGTGTTTGACACAATACCTGGACCATTTAAATGGATTAAAAGTAATATAGTACGCCCATTCTTTAACAAGTACCTGATTAATCCAAGACATTTCAAAACGAATAAATCATGTATAGGATGTGGAAAATGTGTAAACGCATGCCCATACTCTAATATATCACTTGATAACGACTCTCTTCCAAAATGGGGCGATAACTGTGTGCAATGTCTAAGATGTTATCATATTTGTCCTCAGAAAGCAATAGAGTGGGGTGTCTTCACGGCAAAGAAAGGTCAATACACAAAAATGATTGTTAAAGACTTGCTTTCACAGCATCTGTCTTAAGATGTGCACCATTACTGTTATCACAGTTGTTTTTACATAATTATAAAAAATAAAAATGTTGGAGGTCATCCAACATTTTTTATTTTAAAAGGTCTGGTCTTAACCGTTTTGTACGTTCCAATGATTGTTGCATCTCCCATTCCTCGATTTTTGCCTGATTTCCCGATAATAATATCTCTGGGACTTTCCAACCTTTATAATCTGCAGGACGGGTGTATATAGGAGCAGCTAACAGATTATCCTGAAAAGAATCGCTCAACGCACTTTGTTCATCGCCAATTACACCTGGAACAACGCGCACTATTGCATCTGCCATACATGCTGCAACAAGTTCACCGCCGGTAAGTACAAAATCGCCTAATGAAACTTCTTTTGTTATAAGATGTTCTCTTATTCGATAATCAATACCTTTGTAGTGTCCGCAAAGAATTATGATATTTTTCTTTAATGACAGCTCATTTGCCATTGGCTGATCAAATTGCTGACCATCGGGAGTTACAAATATCACTTCTTCATATTCTCTCTCGGATTTCAGTTTGCTTATGCACGCATCAATCGGCTGACATTGTAATACCATTCCTGGGAAACCACCGAAAGGATAGTCGTCTATATGACCATGCTTGTCTGTGGTATAGTCGCGCAGATTATGCACATAAATCTCAGCCAAGCCCTTTTTTTGAGCTCGGCCGAGTATAGATTTGTCAAAAAATCCTTCAAGAACTTCAGGACATGCTGTTATTATGTCTATTCTCATTTATTTAATGTTGGGAACAATACCAGCAATGATGATAAGTACGAGAAGTGAAAGGATTGCGTAAAGCTCTGGGAACACGGCTAACACCATTGTTGTACCGAATGCTTGGTGACCGCCTCCGATTGCGCTGATACCATTAGCACAAACCTTTGCCTGACGTATAGCAGAGAACAATGCTACCAATCCAAGAGCAAGACCAGCTCCAAGAATAGCAGATGCTTGTCCCATATTTATATCTGAAGTAACCAATGGGTTAAGGATAAAGAATCCAACGAAACCATAAAGTCCCTGAGATGATGGAAGGGCTGCAAGTCCGATGTATGAACCAGATGCGCTTGGGTTTTTCTTAAATGCGCCGATTGCGGCATTTCCACAAATTGTTACTCCGTAAGCGGAGCCAATACCAGAAAGTGCAACTGCTAATGCAATTCCGATGTAAGCTAATAAAATTGATGACATAATGTTTTGTTTTTGTGAATTAACTCCTGCCGCCCATGAGAAGGGTTCTACTTAGCTGGAGAATTCTGATTATTATTAAAATTACTTTTTATATTTCTTCATCTTAAATGGGGTATATTCCTTACCGCCACCTTCAAATTCTGCGTTCTTGAAATATTCAACGAATGTAAGTCGCATAGGGTGTACAAACGAACTAATTATACAGAGCGCAAAATTTATACCATGTCCGAATAATAGTATTAATATCATTGGCAACCATCTTATGTATGCTGGCATTGATTCAGTCATATCTGTAGCCAATGAATTGAACACACTACCCAATACACCGCCTGTGAGTCCTAATGCGAACAAACGTATATAACTCAAAAGGTCGCCTAACAGACCTGTACTCATTCCATATGTGGCCCATATACCAGAACCGATGTTTGAAACAGTACCTATTATTGGTTTCTTATATGCACCAGGGCTGTTAAGGAAGAATATACCAATCACAGATATTGCGATAATACCATATAAGACATATTGTAATACCTGTGGTAGTTCTACACCAAATATTGGTAATCCATATAGGCATGTAAGACATACTAATGCAGTTACCCATGAGAACTTACCTATTCCGTATATGAAACCGTAGTTCTTCACAGCCTTGCATCCTGCCATTGTCATACCAATAAGTACCTGAATAAGTCCGATGATTACTGAAATGACCATCATAGGTGAATAGCCGAAGAACGAATCCTTCTTGCTGTCATTCAAGAAATATGGTTGTATTGGTTTTATCCAATCCCAGTCGGCAGTTGACAAATCTATTCCAAAGAACGAACCTGTTATGGTTCCGCATATTATAGTCATACCGCCAAGGAAAATTCCTAAAAGACCATATTGTTTATAATCAGGTTTTGTGATATACAATACTATAGAGATGATAAGAATCAAGGCTCCGTAGCCAGCATCGCCCATACACAGACCGAAGAACAACATGAAGAATGGTGCGAATAATGGAAGCGGGTCGATATCATGATAGCTCGGAAGAGAATACATGCGTAATATCGGCTCGAATAACGATGCAAACTTATTGTTGCTGATTTTTACTGGAACGTTATCGTTAAAATCAGGAGCAGATAATTCATAGTATATCTTTTCCTTTTCAAGATAATCAACAACTTTATCCTCGTTTTCCTCAAGAACCCATCCTTGTAACAATCTGACAGAGTCTTCGGCAATTGACTCATGACTGAGACGTACCTTAGACAGGGAAATCTTGTTTTCCACATCAACGAGTGCGGATTGTAATACTTCAATGCCGCTTTCGTAAATACTCTTTAACTCGTTATGAATAGAGTCAATATTCTTTACAATAGATTCTTTCTCTGACTTGTACACATCAAGTGATTGTTTTGGCAGAGAAATCAGTTCGGCTGTGATGTCTGGTTGTTCCTTTGAAAAAGTAACAAAATATGTCTTGTTGTTTATTTCGCTAATTGTGGTAGCAAAATATTCATCAATCCATTCTTTACGGAACATTTTTGATGAGACAGAATAAAAATTGACTAAATATCCTTCTTTATTCAGTAACTCAATCTTGTCCCATTGAAAATCACCCCAAGGTTCAAGTTTCTCGATATTGCTATTTACAGAATCGAGTTTGTGGTTCAAACTGTTTTCCTCAGACTCTAATGATTCAACGTGTTCGAGAAGTTGATAACCATTCATATTTGTGAAATCGTGCTCATCGGTGTGATTAGCAGTGATTTCGTAGGCCTTATCAGAGTTCTTGATAGTCTGTATGGCATTTTTGAAGCGTGAAGAAAGGGAAAGGTTCTCACTTAGTTCATCACTGGTGGCACCTTGTTGTAGATTGTCAATATGAACAACACCAATTTCGCGGATGTTCTTAATGAACGATTCATATTCTTTAGAGGTGATAAGGAATATGAGTTTTTTCATTTTATGTATCATTCAACACCTTCCTCCTTTCTTTTTTCCTGAAGCGCTTTAAGAATCTTCTGTGAAGACTTAGACAGATTCTCTTCGTCTTCCATGAAACGTTTGATTTTTCTTACCGCCTCTTTATATCCTGGAATTTGAACTTTCTCAAATAAGTTCACTTTCTGAGTCGTCTTTCTTCTTGCGTGATCCAGTAGATTCAGTTTGGCTACAGCAAATTCGTGCTCAACTGCAGTTTTAGCCAATCCTTGTAGAAGGTTGATTCCGTCGAAATACCATTTTGGCGCACTGAATAAGCCGAAAGGACGAACTTCTAACTGAATATTATCAAGAACAGGGACTCTTACTCCAGCAATCTTCTTAACAGACATCTGTATGTCTTTTAAAGAAACAAGAGAAGTGTCGAATTCTCCCCACAGAGCATACATGGACTCGTAGCCTTGAATTTGATTTTCAAGTTCTAAATCCAGTCTTTTCGCCTCTTCCTTGCATTTCTTTACCTCCAGACGCAGAGCAGTCTCTTTACTCTTTATAATAGGTAAAGTGCGCTCACGCATCTTCAGTTGTTTTTCGATTTGCTGAAGTGATGTTTTATTATATTGAAATTTTATCATTTAGATGGTTCAGATTTCGTTATCCATTGTTTGATGTCCAATACATATCAGTAAATTCTTTCTTGATATTCACTTCTTGTATAGTGAAATATTTCTGGAATAGTTTCCATGTAACATCAAGCATTTGAGTTGTGTCAAGATCTACGTCGATTGCCAACAACTTATCTGCATATTCTTTTGCAAATTCAAGACATCTGTTGTCATAGTCTGTCAAGTCAAAACCATTTTCAAGTTTTGTCTTTGCATTAGCAGCATCCGCATACAAACGAATGGCGGCGTTCATTACTTGTGAATGGTCTTTTCTTGTCTTCTTTCCTGCAACAAGCTGTTTCAAACGTGACAATGAACGGAATGGATCGACAATAACCTTACCGATATCGCTATCACGTCTTAGATACAACTGACCTTCTGTGATATATCCTGTGTTATCAGGAACGGCATGTGTAATATCTCCACCAGATAGGGTAGTGACTGCAATAATTGTGATTGAACCGCCTCCTACTTCTTCTGGGAATTGTACAGCCTTCTCGTAAATCTTAGCAAGGTCAGAATATAATGAACCAGGCATTGAATCCTTTGATGGAATTTGGTCCATACGGTTACTTACTATAGACAAAGAGTCGGCATATGATGTCATGTCGGTCAACAACACAAGTACTTTCTCGTGCTTTTCTACTGCGAAATATTCAGCAGCAGTCAATGCCATGTCTGGAATCAATAATCGTTCAACGGCTGGGTCTTCTGTTGTGTTCATGAATGACACAATACGGTCTAAAGCACCAGCATTAGAGAATGTATTCTTGAAGAAATAATAGTCGTCGTTAGTCATACCCATACCTCCAAGAATAATCTTGTCGGCTTTCGCACGCAACGCAACCATTGCCATTACTTCGTTGAATGGTTGGTCTGGGTCGGCAAAGAACGGAATCTTCTGGCCTGATACCAATGTGTTGTTAAGGTCGATACCAGCGATACCTGTTGCAATCAGTTCGCTTGGTTGTTTACGACGTACAGGGTTAACAGAAGGACCACCGATTTCTACATCTTTTCCTTCAATCTCAGGACCTCCGTCGATAGGATTACCATATGCGTTGAAGAAACGACCTGCTAATTGGTCGCTCACTTTTAGTGATGGAGCCTTACCTAAAAATACTACCTCTGCATTTGTTGGAATACCACCAGTTCCTTCGAACACCTGAAGAGTGATATCCTCTCCTGCAATTTTTACAACCTGTGCAAGTTTTCCGTTGATGGTAGCCAGTTCATCATAACCAACACCTGTTGCTTTAAGAGAACAAGTGGCCTTAGTTATCTGACTGATTTTTGTATATACTTTTTGAAATGCTGTTGACATCTTTGATATATTCTTTTATTTATTGATACTTATTTTACTTGTGAGAACTTAACATGTCATGAATCTGTTTCTTATAATCATTATATTGTTCAGATTTGAATACTGCATAGTTCATTTGCTTACACAAGTTTATGAGTTTCTTGAAATAGTCGACCACATCTAAGAAGTTGTCGAATTTAAAATCTATTTCGCATATCTCTGTCACCAAGTTAAGTATTTCCTCCTGGCGTTCCAATGATGTTACTGCATCAACATCATCGAATGCATCTTGTTGAAGAATGACAAAGTCGATGATTTCAGACTTCCAGAATGTTTCGTGATAATCCACTGGTACACCATCATCACCAAGGATATTAATCTGTTCAGCAATTTCCTTACCACGTTGCATACGTGTTTTTAGAGCGAGAACTTTTGGTATCCACTTATCGTTAATCTTCTTGCTTATATATTCAGCAAATTCTGGATATTCAAGGTATTTAGAATATGAATCGATAGGGTTGACAGCAGGGTAGCGCTTCTTGTCGGCACGATCCTGTTCCAATCCGTAGAAACATCTTGCAACTTTTTTAGTGTTCTCTGTTACAGGTTCTTTCAAGTTACCTCCGGCAGGTGATACGGTTCCAATAAATGTGATAGAACCAACTTCTCCATTGTTTAGATATACATATCCTGCACGACCGTAGAAGTTACTGATGAGTGCTGACAAGTCCATTGGGAACGCATCTGGACCAGGCAATTCTTCCATACGGTTTGACATCTCACGAAGAGCCTGTGCCCATCTTGATGTAGAGTCGGCCATCAACAACACGCGCAATCCCATGCTTCTGTAGTATTCTGCCATTGTCATAGCAGTATATACAGATGCTTCACGCGCAGCAACTGGCATGTTTGATGTGTTTGCAATAATTATTGTTCGTTCCATTAATTTTCTGCCTGTGTGTGGGTCAACCAATTCTGGGAATTCGGTAAAGATTTCCACAACCTCGTTTGCACGTTCACCACAAGCGGCGATAATAACGATATCTGCTTCTGCTTGTTTTGAGATAGCATGTTGAAGCACTGTCTTTCCTGTTCCGAATGGTCCTGGGATAAATCCAGTTCCACCTTCGACGATAGGGTTGAAAGTATCTATAGTACGAACACCTGTTTCCAATAATTTGAATGGTCTTGGCTTTTGTTTGTAATTTGTCATTGCAAACTTCACAGGCCAATGTTGTATCATGTTAACCTGAATCTCTTCGCCATTTTCATTGACAAGAACAGCAATAGTGTCAGTAACCTTATATTTTCCAGCCGCAGCAATAGACTTAACTTTGGCTTTTCCTTGCATTTGGAATGGAGCCATTATTTTTAGAGGTTGGCTGTTTTCCTCAACTTTACCCAACCAGTCTGATGCCTGAACTTCATCGCCAACTGCTACAATTGGTTCAAAGTCCCACATGCGTTCATAATCCAACGGATCGGTATATTGACCTCTTTTCAGAAATACACCATCCATCTTGTCGAGGTCGTTCTGAAGACCATCGTAGTTTTTTGACAACATACCAGGTGCGAGTTTCACTTCAAGCATGTGTCCAGTGAACTCGGCTGGTGCTCCAACTTTAAGTCCACGTGTGCTTTCAAACACCTGAACATATACGTTAGAACCAACGACTTTGATGACCTCTGACATCAAACGATCCCCACCTGTTTCTATATAACATATTTCACCTTGTGATACAGGACCATCAACACTTAATGTGACCATATTGGCTATTACGCCTTTTACTGTTCCTTTTGTCATATTATCTTATGTTTTCTTCTTTTCTAATTTATGAGTCTTCAATTATAATTTGAAAAACATCTTATCGTATAAATTCATCAGGTACTTTAGCCTCGCCACGTAAGTTTTCGATAATCTGTTTGAATGTTTCCTTGCCTTTCTCAATGTCGAGAAGTTCCCACCTCTCAATTATTTCCAACTTACAGAAATAAGCAAATACAGCTTCGATAGAGAATACCTCGAAGATGGTTTTCTCTTCTAACCATTGCCATTTGAAGGCATCGATACTTTTTTCTTTTCGGACAGGATCTTTTTCTTCAACAATTTTCATCAATTCACCCACGTAGTCATATTCATGCTGTAAATCAAAATCTTTTGTGTTATTGGTTCTGATCATTTCGTTTACAGCATTGTCTCCAAGAATATAGTCGCCAACGTTCCAACCATTTTTTCTTGCAATGAGGGCTGTGAGTATATTTGTAATGTTAAAGTTAAACTTAAACCAGTCAGAAATCATCTTATTCGGACATTGCATGGCATATTCATAATATGCCAAAGACATAGCATCTTCCGCAAACCAACCTTCTTTGTCTTTATTATATGTGTATTCGCGCGCAAAAGCCGACATGAAAGAAGGGTAGCGGTGAACGTTGAAGTTCATCTCTTGAGCAGATGTTATCATATCCCTGAATTGGTCAATGGTATAGTTACCATTAGGTATGAGTTCTGCATCGGGATTCTTCAAGAGTCGGACCAGATTCATACAATCTATCTTCAAGAAGAAATAAAACAACAATTTGGCATCTCTGTCGGTGATGACCTCGTTGCATTCTTCTTTGAATCTTGAGATTGTGTAGTCCTTCATATTCCCATCAAGGGAAATATCAGGCAATCCGGCTATTAAACAATAATAGTTACTCATTCTATACTTCTATAATATATAGATTATTGTGTTTGCTTAAAAAAGCATTTCTAATAATTGAGGGCGAAGGAATGATTTGAAATAGTTCTTGAACTCTTCTTCACCGAAATTGATTTTATAACTGCCGTCTGCAGGTTGGATAGTAAATAATACTTTCTGACCGTGTACTTCTTCAATAGACACACCTTTTGCAAGTAAGTCTTTTGCTTCTTTAGCAAATAAGGCTTTCAATGCTTTTGCGTCTTCTGTTGAAATTACTATATCTTCTTGTTTTCCCCATGATTCAGCGATTTTAAGAATAAACTTATTCATAAAATCTTTGTCGGCAACAACGTTGTTGATAACAGAATCAAGAGTGTTCTTTGTCATAATATTTGTAATTTCACTCTTTAATGCATTTTGTGTTTGGTCGGCGAACATTTGTAATTCTGCACATGTGTTCTTTTTTAAGGACTCTGCCTGTTTGTTGGCTTGTGCGATTATTTCCTCTGCTTGTTGTTGAGCTTTTGCAATAATATCCTTACTTTCATCATTTGCTGATGCAATTATTTTTGCAGCTTCCTCTTTCCCGCGTTCTACACCTTCGTTCAGAATTTTGTCTGTTAATTGTTGAATTTTACTTTCCATATCCTATAAGCTTATAAATTTCTGACTACAAATTTACATTTTTTTTTTAATTTAACGAAATAGATGGGTTATTTCGTGTGAAATTATTGCATATTGTTTCTTTTACGCCTAAATATGTAATATAATGACATGTTTTTGCATTGGGAGAGTATATATAATTAAATTAAAAATGGTGTACTGCTTCATAACAGTACACCATAATGTATTTTTAAAATATAAGTCTTTTTAATTAGAAGAACTTGTATCTGTTGTCAACAACATCGGCTTTCATGTAAAGCGTATTGATAAGTGTTTGGAATGCTGCACCTAATCTGCTTTGTGAAAGAATAGCCTTTTCTTGTTTCAAATCAAGTTTGTCTTCTGTCTTTTTCTTGTTTGTAACATAGAGCATGTACACACCGCTTGTTCCTTTTATTGGACCGGCAAATTGATCTTTCTTAGTCTTGCTTGCCAATGCACTAACCAATGGTTCTGATGTGTTAGTAGAACGCACGAATGCTGGTGCTTGGAATGAGATGTGGTTCAAACTATCGATGAGCGCTCCTTTAGCTACAGCTGCATCAATTGATTTAACTCCCTTAAGGTCAGCCATGATAGTTTCGGCTTTCTTTTCATCCATTACTTGATGTTTGATGATATCTTTTGCCTTCTCAATAGTTCTATAGCCTTTCTTGTTAACTCCAGTTAGTGCTACAACTACGAAGTGGTCAGAGTTTCCACATCTGAAGAGTTCACTAACTTCATTTTCTTTTGCATTGTCAAACACCCATTTGATAGCATCACGTGTGTTAGGAATACCACCGATTGTGTGTTGGTTTGCAATGATGTC
>JAGABW010000067.1 GCA_017614465.1 Bacteroidaceae bacterium
GACTTTAAATTTCCATTCAACATAGTATAAATACTTATGATAAAGAATATTTTAATAACAGGTTGCAATGGTCAGTTAGGCAACGAGATGCAATTACAAGCCAAACTGTATAATCAGTATAATTTTATTTTTACTGATATCGACGAGTTAGACATCACTGATAGTGAGAAGATTAACAAATTCGTTGATGATAACAGTATTGACTGTATAGTAAATTGCGCAGCATATACTGCCGTTGATAAAGCTGAAGACAACGAAGAACTTTGCAATCTATTAAATAATCTTTCTCCAGGATATCTCGCTAATGCTATTAATCGCCGTGGAGGATCAATGATTCAAATCTCCACAGACTATGTATTTGACGGGACAAATCATATTCCTTACACAGAAGAAGACCCTACATCACCCAACTCTGTATATGGAAGAACAAAATTAGCCGGAGAACTGAATGTACAGAAAGAATGCAGCAATTCGATGATTATCAGAACTGCATGGCTATATTCTTCTTTCGGGAACAATTTTGTCAAGACCATGATTCGATTAGGGAAAGAACGCAATGAACTTGGAGTTATATTCGATCAGATAGGCACACCGACATATGCAAGAGATCTTGCTTGTGTTATTATGACAGCTATCAAAAATGGCATCAAACCAGGAACCTACCATTTCTCAAACGAAGGTGTTATTTCATGGTATGATTTCACAAAAGCCATACACAGAATCGCAGGAATAAGCACCTGCAATGTCAAACCACTTCACACAAACGAATATCCTGCAAAAGCCCCAAGACCAGCATATTCAGTTTTAGACAAGACAAAAATTAAGAAAACATATAATATCACAGTCCCATATTGGGAAGATAGTTTAAAAGATTGTATAAATATATTAGGATAACACTCTACTACATTTAGTAGAAATGCACTATAACAGATGAATGAACAAGAAATAAACAAAAGACGAACATTTGCCATCATCTCTCACCCTGACGCGGGTAAAACAACTTTGACAGAAAAGTTACTTCTTTTTGGTGGACAAATACAGGTTGCAGGAGCAGTAAAATCAAATAAAATCAAGAAATCTGCAACATCAGACTGGATGGAGATAGAAAAACAACGTGGTATCTCTGTTTCCACTTCCGTCATGGAATTCGATTATAATGGATACAAGGTAAACATATTGGATACTCCTGGTCACCAGGATTTCTGTGAAGATACCTTCAGAACACTCACAGCTGTTGATAGTGCAATCATTGTTATTGACGGAGCAAAAGGTGTTGAGGCACAGACACGAAAGTTGATGACTGTCTGTAGAATGCGAAAGACACCTGTTATCGTGTTTATAAACAAAATGGACCGCGAAGGACGTGATCCGTTCGACTTATTGGATGAGGTTGAAGCTGAATTACAAATCAATGTACGACCATTATCATGGCCAATAAATCAAGGTCAACGTTTTAAAGGTGTTTACAATATATTCGAGAATAATCTCAATCTTTTTACTCCTGACAAACAGGTTGTTACTGAGAAAGTTGAGGTTGATATCAACAGCGAAGAACTTGACAATCGTGTAGGCAGCGAAGATGCAGACAAGTTAAGAGAGGATTTGGATCTTATCAATGGTGTATATCCAGAATTTGACATAGACAAATATCTTGACGCAGAAGTCGCACCTGTATTCTTCGGAAGTGCATTGAACAACTTCGGAGTTCAAGAACTCTTGGATTGTTTCGTTAAGATTGCTCCAAGTCCACGCCCTACACAAGCTGAAGAACGAATGATTGACCCTACAGAACGTAAGTTTACAGGGTTTATATTTAAGATCACAGCTAATATCGACCCTAACCACCGTTCATGTACAGCCTTCTGTAAGGTATGTTCTGGTAAGTTTGTCAGAAATGCTCCATATCAACACATACGCCAAGGAAAAACCGTACGATTCTCTTCTCCAACCCAGTTTATGGCACAGAAAAAGAGCACTATCGATGAGGCATATCCAGGCGACATCGTTGGTTTACCTGATAATGGAATCTTCAAAATCGGAGACACATTGACTGAAGGAGAACAATTGCATTTCAAAGGACTGCCAAGTTTCTCTCCTGAAATGTTCAAGTATATTGAAAACGCTGACCCTATGAAAACCAAGCAACTGGAAAAAGGTATTAACCAGTTAATGGACGAAGGTGTTGCCCAATTGTTTATCAACCAGTTTAACGGAAGAAAACTCATTGGAACTGTCGGACAACTTCAGTTTGAGGTAATTCAATATCGACTTGAGAATGAATACAATGCCCTATGTCGTTGGGAGCCTGTCAGCCTATACAAGGCATGTTGGATAGAAAGTGATGACGAAGCCGAACTTGATGCGTTCAAAAAACGTAAATATCAGTATATGGCAAAAGACCGTGACGGGCGTGATGTGTTCCTTGCTGACTCAAATTATGTATTACAAATGGCTCAACAAGACTTCAAGCACATCAAATTCCATTTCACAAGCGAGTATTAAGGTTTATAGACAACGTACAACATATCATACCGATATATAAATAAAAAGACAATGTTAGCAGACGAAGTAAAAAAAGCTATAGAAGTCATGAAACAAGGTGGGGTTATCCTTTACCCTACCGATACAGTATGGGGTATAGGATGTGACGCCACCAATCCGGAAGCTGTAAAGCGAGTTTACGAGATTAAGAAGCGCGATGATTCAAAAGCACTTATCTGTCTTGTTGATTCAGACGCACGACTATCAAGATATGTACGTAATGTTGCAGATGTGACATGGGACATGATTGAATTGTCAACAAAACCATTGACAATCATCTTTGACAACGCTACAGGATTGGCTCCAAACCTATTAGCAGAAGACGGAAGTGTGGGAATCAGAATCACCAAGGAAGAATTCTCAAAAGAATTATGCTATCGTTTTCAGAAACCTATTGTTTCTACAAGTGCTAATATCAGCGGAGAGCCTACAGCACAGACATTCGATGAAATAAGTGATGAAATAAAAAATGCCGTAGATTACGTGGTGAGATACAATCAACGATGCAAAGAAAAACATCAACCTTCAAGCATCGTAAAGATTGATTCTAACGGCAAATTCCAGATAATAAGAGAATAAAACAGATAAGTACCGACAGTATGAAGATATCTATACTCAGAAAAGAAGCCAAATTGTCCACGGCTATTACTGAATGGATTAAAGGCGATCATACGCAAAGACAGATAATACTGATGATCAGTCTTATTGTCGGTGTCTGTTCAGGATTGGCCGCATTCGTTCTGAAATGGCTGATAGAATCCATAAAACATATTCTCACTCAACACTTTAACTTAAGCGACACAAACGAACTATATATGCTATACCCTGCCATCGGTATATTATTGGCAGGATTATTCGTACGATACATTGTAAAGGATGATATCAGTCATGGTGTCACCAAAATCCTTTATGCCATCTCAAGAAAAAGAGCAAGGATAAAAGGTCATAACAGATGGTCCAGTATTATCGCAAGTTCACTGACTATCGGATTTGGTGGTTCCGTAGGAGCCGAAGCTCCTATTGTACTTACCGGTTCTGCCTTTGGTTCTGATTTGGGTAAGCGGTTTCACCTGCCACCAAACATGTTAATGCTCCTCGTTGGTTGTGGTGCAGCAGGTGCTGTGGCTGCAATTTTCAAAGCACCAATCGCCGGATTAATGTTTGTCTTGGAGGTTTTGATGCTCGACCTTACCATGCTCTCACTACTTCCATTACTTGTAACATGTCTTACATCTGTATGTGTATCATATGCACTGACAGGAACAGCACCTATGTTTCAATTCAAGATGGAAGAAGCTTTCACCATCGACATAATCCCCGGATGTATCCTTTTAGGCATAATGTGTGGATTGGTTTCTTTGTATTTCACAAGAACCATGAATTGGTTTGAAGGTATATTCGGTAAACTGAAACACCCAGGTAAGAAATTCTTCGTTGGAGCTGTGATTCTTGGTGTTCTCATATTCTTCTTTCCTGCAATGTATGGAGAGGGTTACGATGTGATACACCAGATGATCAACAATGCCTCACCAGATGAAATCATGCACAACACGTTATTCTATGGTAGCGAAAACACATTATTAATATATCTTGGTTTGGTATTGCTTTTGAAAGTATTCGCTTCTACTGCAACAAATGGCGGTGGCGGATGTGGTGGAGTATTTGCACCAACTCTATTCTTAGGAAGTATCGCCGGATTTATCTTCGCAAACATATGGAACGACACATTAGGCTTGGATGTTGGTGACGATTATTCACTGACCACAGGCAATTGTGCCCTATTCGGCATGGCAGGACTTATGTCGGGCGTTATGCACGCACCATTAACTGGAATCTTCCTGATTGCAGAGTTGACAGGTGGTTACGATCTTTTCGTTCCGTTGATGATTGTGTCTGTGGCTGCATATCTGACAATACAGACCTTCGAGCCACACAGTATCTACGCAATGCGTCTGGCAAGAAAAGGAGAACTGTTAACACACGATAAGGACCAAGCAATATTGACATTGCTGAATCTCGATTCACAAATAGAAAAAGATTATAGGGCAATGACTATTGACATGGATCTCAGCAAAATGATACTTGTCATTGTCAAATCCCACAGAAACATATTCCCTGTAATAGATGGTCAAAAGAAACTGGTAGGAGTTGTAACACTGGACAGTCTCAGAAAATACATGTTCCGTCCAGAGTTATATCACTTATACACAGTCCGTTCGTTCATAAAAGATCCGCCAGCATTGCTCAATATTAACGACACATTAAAGGTGGCGGCAGACAAATTCGATGAGACGAACGCATGGAACCTACCGATTGTTGACGAAGAAGGTCATTTTATTGGTTTCGTTTCACGCTCTGGATTGTTTAATTCATATCGTAGCGTATTGCAGGATATCGCATCTGAATAAAAAAGGTCTATTGTTATAATTATTCATTAAGGCACACAATCAACCTGAATCTATCAGAGTAATAACACAAAAAAGTATTAACCGACACAAAAACAGTCATATGAAAAAGGAAGATTTAAGAATCATATATATGGGAACTCCAGATTTCGCCGTTGAGAGTTTAAAAGCTTTAGTTGAAGGCGGATATAATGTCGTAGGAGTTGTCACAATGCCCGATAAGCCAATAGGACGTCACGGAAGTGTATTACAAGCCAGTCCTGTAAAGAAATATGCAGTAGAACACGGATTAAAGGTACTGCAACCAGTAAAACTCAAAGACGATCAGTTTATAAATGAATTGCGTGAACTTAATGCAGACCTACAAATCGTGGTAGCATTCAGAATGCTTCCTGAGATTGTATGGAACATGCCACGTTTAGGCACTTTCAACCTACACGCATCATTACTGCCACAATACAGAGGTGCAGCACCTATTAACTGGGCAATCATCAATGGAGAAAAAGAGACAGGTATAACCACTTTCTTCCTGAAACACGAGATAGACACCGGTGATATCATACAACAAGTAAAAGTGCCTATCGGTGAAAACGATAATGTTGGCGACATACACGACAAACTGATGATATTAGGAGGAAAACTTGTTACAGAGACTGTTGACAATATAATAAACGACAATATTCAAACAACTCAACAAGATAATATCCCAACAGAAGAATTGAAACCTGCACCAAAGATTTTCCATGACACATGTCATATTAACTGGGAACAAGATGCCGTTCATGTTCACGATTTCATCAGAGGCCTCAGTCCTTATCCAGCAGCATGGAGCAAATTAAAGACTGCGGACAAGGAAATCGACGTGAAGATCTATGAAGCAAGAATTCTCGAAACAGAAAGCTCAAATACTGTTGCAGGAGAAGTAAACAGCGACGGAAAGACCTTCCTACATGTAAGATGCAGTAAGGGAACATTGGAAATACACTCATTACAACTGGCAGGCAAAAAAAGAATGAGCATTACGGATTTCCTGAAAGGCTTCAAATTCGATAAAACAACCGTTTTGTGTTAAAAAGAGTAAGTTTTATTAAATTTTTTATAGAAAATACTTGCATATATGCAAAATGTTCATTTAATTTGCAAGCGAATTAAAACTTTACAAATTATTTAATAACATTAAAACAAGATTGCCTATAGAAAACATTACGCCAAACAATCGTTAGATAACAAGGTGTGCCGGGTGCACTATTTGTGTCTCTACGACTCTAAAACTAAGCTTAATGGAAAATTTACTAAAACTTACCGATGAACAATTGGTCAGTTCTTATATTCAAGGCAACAATGAAGCATTCAACACTTTGTTGAGTAGATATGAAAGTAAAGTTTTTTCTTACATTGCATATTCTGTTCGCAATCAAGAAATAGCAGAGGATCTGTTCCAGGATGCTTTCATGCGTATTATAAACACTTTACGCTCAGGTAAATATACAGAACAGCAGAAGTTCTCGTCATGGATTATGCGCATAAGTCATAATCTTATCATCGACTATTTTCGTCATAACAGCAACATTGCCACAATCTCTAATGATGAAAGCGAGGTTGACTTATTCAACAACATTGATTTGGCTGACGATCACAATGCAGAACATGCATTCATCAAACGTCAGACAAGTAATGGACTTGAAGAAATCATCAACATGCTTCCTGAATGTCAACGTACAGTTATACGTATGAGATACTATCAGGATTTGAGTTTTAAGGAAATCGCCGATATGACAGGAGTTAGCATTAACACCGCATTAGGAAGAGTTAGATATGCTCTCATAAATCTTCGCAAATTGGCAAGCGAATATAATATCAGTCTTGCTTCATAATTAAAACCTGTCATATCCTCATAAACCATATCATACCTTTATAAATTGAATAGCATCCAGCATCCTCACATGCTGGATGCCAATGTTTAAATAAAACCATATTAAATTAAAATTAAGGACAAACACATATTTATATCTTATTATTTTGTCTAATCAATAATTATAATTAATTTTGTAATGTAAAAACAACAGATTATTTATTTATCAAAAATAGTTTTTAATGAAAATCGCTATAGTTGGCACTGGATATGTTGGCCTGGTAAGCGGAACGTGTTTCGCTGAGATGGGAATCGACGTAACATGCATTGATGTCAATCAAGAAAAAATACAAGCCCTCAAAGAAGGAATATTACCAATATACGAGCCAGGATTAGATGAATTAGTCTCCAGAAACGTGAAAGAAGGAAGACTCCATTTCACAACATCGTTACCCGACTGCATAGACCAAGTTTCACTTGTTTTCTCTGCCGTAGGTACCCCACCCGACGAAGACGGAAGTGCGGATTTGCAATACGTACTTGCTGTAGCTCGTGAGTTTGGAAAAAACATCAAGAAATACACGATATTAGTTACCAAAAGTACAGTACCTGTAGGAACAGCACAAAAAATCAAAGCTGTCATACAAGAAGAGCTGGACAAACGAAACGAACAGATTCCGTTCGACGTTGCATCAAATCCTGAATTCCTTAAAGAAGGAGCAGCAATAAAAGACTTCATGTCGCCCGACAGAGTTGTAGTTGGAGTTGAAAGTGAAAAAGCCAAGGAATTAATGACAAAGCTATATCGTCCATTACTTCTCAATAATTTCCGAGTATTATTCACAGACATACCATCTGCAGAGATGATTAAATATGCAGCAAACTCAATGCTTGCTACAAGAATATCATTCATGAATGATATTGCCAATTTATGTGAGATTGTTGGAGCAGACGTAAACATGGTTCGAAAAGGAATTGGTAGCGATACACGTATCGGCAACAAATTCCTTTATCCTGGATGCGGATATGGAGGCAGTTGTTTTCCAAAAGACGTAAAAGCTCTTATTAGGACTGCTGAGGAAAACGGCTATGAGATGAAAGTACTCAAGGCTGTAGAAGCTGTGAACGAAAGACAAAAAAGCATTGTCTTTAAAAAACTGAATAATTACTATAAAGGTGATTTAAAAAATAAAGTCATCGCTGTATGGGGACTTGCATTTAAGCCAGAAACCGATGACATGCGTGAATCTACATCTCTGACAACAATAAAGCATTTATTAGATGCTGGATGTAAAGTCAATGTTTACGATCCAATTGCAATGAATGAGTGCAAACGTCGCATCGGAGACACTGTACATTACTGCAAAGAAAAATACGAAGCTGTGGTTGATGCAGATGCATTGTTATTACTTACAGAATGGAAACAATTCCGTATGCCATCATGGCCAATCATCTACAAAGCAATGAAAACCCCACTTGTAATCGATGGAAGAAATATATATGATTCTAAGGAAATGCAAGAAAACGGGTTCACATACTATTGCATCGGTAAATAAGTGAAAAGCAAAATAAACAAAGAACATATATAAAATGAAACGAACAATTATAATCACAGGAGGAGCTGGATTTATAGGCAGCCATGTAGTAAGATTATTTGTCAATAAATATCCTGAATACAACATAATCAACTTAGACAAACTTACATACGCTGGTAATCTGGAGAATCTCAAAGATATTGAAGATAAACCAAATTATTCGTTTGTTCGAATGGATATATGTGACTTTCAGTCAATATTCGAGCTAATGAAAAACAAGAATGTTGACGGAATAATACATCTTGCAGCAGAAAGTCATGTGGACAGAAGTATTAAAGACCCATTTACTTTTGCACAAACAAACGTGATGGGAACATTGTCATTACTGCAAGCCGCAAAATTATATTGGGAGAGTTTGCCTGAAAAATACGACGGAAAACTTTTCTACCATATAAGTACCGACGAGGTATATGGTGCACTTAATATGACTCATCCAGAAGGTATAAAACCTCCTTTCACAACAACTGCGTCATCACAAACACACCATCTTGCTTATGGTGAGAAGTTCTTCACAGAAGACTTAAAATACCAGCCACACTCACCATATTCTGCAAGTAAAGCATCATCAGACCATTTTGTGAGAGCGTTCCACGACACATATGGAATGCCAACAATTGTTACAAACTGTTCAAACAATTATGGTCCTTATCAATTCCCGGAAAAACTGATTCCACTGTTTATCAACAACATACGCAACCGCAAGCCTCTTCCTGTATATGGTAAGGGAGAAAACGTAAGAGACTGGTTGTATGTTGAAGACCACGCACGTGCCATAGATACAATCTTCCACAAAGGAACAGTTGCAGACACATACAACATCGGAGGATTTAACGAGTGGAAAAACATCGACATAATAAAAGTTGTAATCAATACTGTAGATCGACTTTTAGGACGTAAGGAAGGCGAAGACATGGATCTGATAACATACGTAACAGACCGTGCCGGTCACGACCTACGATACGCAATCGATTCCACAAAATTACAACGCGAACTCGGTTGGGAGCCATCATTACAGTTCGAAGAAGGAATAGAAAAAACCGTCCAATGGTATTTGGACAATCAGGAATGGATGGACAACGTCACATCGGGAGATTATGCAAAGTATTATGATGAAATGTATAAAAACCGATAAATCATTGAATTGACATTTTATATCCTGCAGATCAGCATTTAATTTATATACTTAAAAATAAGTATATTCACAACAAACACAAAAAGTGTGCACCTGTATGTTCATTTTTGTGCGCAAAGAGCGAAACGGGTGTGTAAGATAACATTTTTTTCGACAAAGACATTTCGTAAAACCAAACACAATTCCTAATTTTGCCATCACAAATGTAATAATTAGGCAGAAATATAATATGTTAGAAAGATACGTAAACAGATTGGATTTTGAATCCATGAGCGATTTTGAGCAGAATTTTAAAATTAATGTACCTGATAATTTTAATTTTGCTTACGATATTGTTGACCAATGGGCAAAAGAAGCACCTGAAAAAATTGCATTAATCTGGACTAATGAAAAGGGAACAGAACGTGTATTCACATTCTCTGACTTAAAGACCATTAGTGATAATTATGCATATCACCTCAAAAAATCTGGTATTAAGCATGGAGATAAAGTAATGCTAATCATGAAGCGCAGATACCAGTTCTGGCCAGCCATATTAGCATTGCATAAGATAGGAGCAGTTGCTATACCTGCCTCATTCCTGTTAACAAGCGGAGACATTATTTATCGCTGCCAGTGCGCCAGCATCAAGGCAATCATATGTTGTAAAGACGATAAAATCATGAACAACATTGCAAAAGCAGCACCTTCATGTCCAACACTTAAACAGACAATAACCACAGACACACTTGACTCATTTGAGAACAATCCACCTTCTGAAGAAGACGCTACATTATCTTCAACAGAACATTTCGGAGGAAAAGACCCAATGATCATGTATTTCACAAGTGGAACAAGTGGAGAACCTAAGATGGTACTTCACGACTACAATTATGCACTCGCCCATCTGGTTACTGCAGCATATTGGCACAATCTGTCTCCTGAAAGCATACACCTGACAATCGCAGATACAGGCTGGGGAAAAGCAGTATGGGGAAAACTCTACGGACAATGGATTGTAGGTGCAGCAGTCTTTGTATATGATTACAACAGATTCCTACCATCTGACATGCTTCACAAGATGGAGCATTACAATATCACATCGTTCTGTGCACCTCCAACTGTATATCGCTATCTTGTAAGAGAGAATCTGCAGAAATTCGATTTAAGTAAACTCAAATACGTAACAACAGCCGGCGAAGCACTCAATCCGACAATAAGCAATAAGTTCTACACACAGACAGGACTTCGCATCAGAGAAGGATTTGGACAAACTGAAACCACATGTATCATTGGTACATACAAATGGATGGACGTTAAACCAGGTTCAATGGGAAAAGCTAATCCGGTATATGACATAAAACTTATTGACGGAGAGATCTGTATAAACACAGAGAAACATCGTCCAATCGGCCTGTTCCTTGGTTATTATAATAATGAGGAACTCACCAATCAGGTATGGCACGACGGATATTACCATACAGGAGACATGGCAAATGTTGACGAAGACGGATATTTCTGGTATATTGGAAGAAAAGACGACATCATCAAATCATGTGGTTACCGCATCGGACCATTCGAAGTTGAAAATGCACTTATGAGCCACCCTGCTGTAGTTGAATGCGCAGTGACAGGAATTGAAGACGAACAGCGCGGACAAATCGTTAAAGCAACAGTCGTACTTGCCAACTCATGGAAAGACCATATTTCAAACAAATTCGTTAAGGAACTGAAAGACCATGTAAAGAAAATGACAGCAGAATACAAAGTTCCAAGAATCATTGAATTTGTTGACACATTACCAAAAACACTAAGTGGTAAGATACAACATGCCAAAATACGTGCAAAATAAGAAGCTCACACCTTATTATATTAATAATACTCTTATTAAATAAGATAATATTGATACCATAGATTCGGATTAATACACAACCTGTTTATGTATTAATCCGAATTTTATTTGCTAATTTCTGGAAAATATATGTTTTTCATGATAAAACCCATCAAAACATAAATAAAAAATCAGTTTTTTCATTACACCTTAAAAGAATCAATAAACAACGTTTTTTTTACATAAAAAGGGTGAAAAAGGGCAAAAAAAGAAAAAAATAAGGTCTTTTTATAAAAAAAAGGCATTTATGAGAACAACGTATTGAAAAAAGTTATACCTTTGCATCGGTTTTAAAAAGCAAATGATTGTTTAACAATTTAAAAGAAAAAAGAAAATGAAGAAGTTATTAGTTGCAGTAGTAGCAGTAGTTGCTGTTTCTTTCGCATCTTGTGGTAACACAACAAGTACAACAGACATCGATTCTACATTAAATGATTCTGTTCTTGAAGATACAGTTAATGTTGAAGAAGCAGTAGATTCAGTTGCAGCTGACTCAGTAGCAGCAGATTCAATCGCTGAATAATTTTAACTACTTCTACACGAAGTCAACATTAGGTCATAGACCTAATAGAAATTTTAACCTGTCGACTTAACAGTCAACAGGTTTTTTACTATTAATATATTTAACAATATGGCTGGATTATACCTACATATACCCTTTTGCAAAAGCAGATGTATTTATTGTGGTTTCTACTCAACCACATCTGTTTCGCTGCAATCACAATACACAGAAGCCATTTGTAAAGAAATGGCACAACGTAAGGACTATATTACCAACCATGCCATAAACACTATCTACTTAGGAGGAGGAACACCTTCGCAATTATCATTCGACAATCTCCAACGCATAACACATTATATATATAATACATATAACGTAAAACAGGATGCAGAATTCACTATAGAAGTCAACCCCGATGATGTCAACAACGAATTCATACATAATCTCAAACAACTACCTATAAACCGAATCAGTATTGGAATTCAGACATTCAACGACAAACTGCTTGAACTGATAAGAAGAAGACACACTGCATCACAAGCAATAAATGCCATTAAAAGTCTAAAGGATAACGGTTTCAACAACATAAGCTTAGACCTTATGTTTGGTTTTCCAAACGAGACAATACAAGAATGGGAAAACGACGTACAACAAGCGATAGAACTTGACGTGCAACATATATCAGCATACTCACTAATGTTTGAAGAAGGCACCCCACTCTATACCATGCTCACAAATGGCACAGTCAAGGAAATAGAAGAAGAAAAATCGTTGCAGATGTATCAGACACTAATAGACCGACTTTCTACAGCAGGATACAATCAATACGAGATATCAAACTTCTGCAAACCAGGATATCACTCCAGACACAACTCCAACTATTGGAACAACACACCATATATAGGTATTGGTGCTGCAGCCCATTCATTCGATGGAACATCAAGACAATGGAACATCGATAATCTCACAGAATATATAGACGGCATCAATAACAACAAAAGAATTTACGATATCGAAGAACTGACAACGAGCCAAAAATACAATGAAAGAATCATGACCCGACTACGAACAATGGAAGGGCTGAATCTTAATTCTCTAATAAATGAATTTGGTAAAGACAAATACGATTATTGCATGAAAGCTGCAACAAAGTATATAGAAGACAAAAAACTCCATATAAATAAGGACAACAATATGGCATTAACACGCCAAGGACTATTCATTTCAAATCAAATCATGTCGGATTTAATGTATGTATAAGTCCTAAAAAATGTCATAAAAAGTAATATATCCCCTATTTTTTAATGAAAAATCTGGAAAAAGTCAGAAAATACGAAATTTCTTTATTTTTATCACAAAAATAATTTGTCGTTTCATGTTTTTTGCGTAATTTGCGGACGAAACGCAAAAGAAGGCACGACCTTACACCTTCTCTGCGATAGTTTTAATACTTATTAATCCTTAAAATCAAAACAATATGAAAGTCTATCAATCAAACCAAATTAAAAACATTGCCATACTTGGTAATGACGGTTCAGGAAAAACCACACTGACCGAGTCCCTTTTGTTCGAGGCAGGCGTCATTAGTCGCCGCGGTAGAATAACACAGAAAAACACCGTGAGCGACTATTTCCCAGTAGAACAAGAATATGGTTACAGCGTATTCTCAACAGTTTTCCATACAGAATGGAACAATAAGAAATTAAATTTTATTGACTGTCCTGGATCTGACGATTTTATTGGAGCCGCTATGACTGCACTCACTGTAACAGACACTGCAGTATTGCTTATCAATGGTTCAGCCGGTCCAGAGGTCGGAACACAAAACCATTTCAGATATACAGAACAACTAAATAAACCTGTAATTTTCCTAATAAATCAACTTGACCACGAAAAATGCGATTATAACAATTGTGTTGAACAACTACGCGAACTCTATGGAAGTAAAGTAGTACAAGTTCAATACCCTTTAAACGAAGGTCCCAACTTCAATTCACTTATCGACGTACTTCTCATGAAGAAATATTCATGGAAGCCAGAAGGTGGAGCACCAATCATAGAAGATATTCCAGCAGAAGAACTTGATAAAGCCAAAGAACTACATAAAGCACTTATAGAAGCAGCAGCTGAAAACGATGAAGGATTAATGGAAAAATTCTTCGAGGATGAAAATCTCAGCGAGGATGAATGTCGTGAAGGAATCAGAAAAGGACTTATATCACGAGGAATGTACCCTGTTTTCTGCGTATGTGCAGTAAAAGACATGGGAGTGCGACGACTAATGGAATTCCTCGGAAATGTCGTGCCATTTGTTGATGAGATGGAAGCTGTAAAGAACACTAAAGGAGAAGCTATCAAACCCGACACTAACGGACCGACAGCACTTTATTTCTTTAAGACAGCAAATGAGCCACATATCGGTGGTGTACAATATTTCAAGGTTATCAGTGGAAAAGTACGTGAAGGTGATGACTTAACCAATTCAGACAGAGGAAGTAAGGAAAGACTTGCACAGTTATTTGCATGTGCAGGTGCTAACAGAATAAAGGTAGAAGAACTTAATGCCGGCGACATCGGTTGTACAACCAAACTAAAAGATGTACGTACTGGAAATACTCTCGTAGGAAAAGACTGCGACTGGAAATTCAACATTGTACATTTCCCAGAGCCAAAATTCATACGTTCTCTCAAGGCTGAGAATGAAGCCGACACTGAGAAAATGATTGCCGCTGTTCAGAAAATGTCACAAGAAGACCCTACTTGGATACTTGAACAAAGTAAGGAACTTAGACAGACATTGATTAAAGGACAAGGTGAATTCCACTTACGCACACTTAAATGGCGTATGGAAAACAACGAAAATATAAAGATTAAATTTGAAGATCAGAAGATTCCATACAGAGAAACCATTACAAAAGCTGCAAGAGCAGATTATCGTCACAAAAAACAATCTGGTGGAGCCGGACAATTCGGAGAAGTCCATCTGATTGTAGAACCATATACAGAGGGAATGCCAGATCCTACAGTATATAAATTCAATGGCCAGGAATACAAGATATCATTGAAAGGAAAAGAAGAAATAGATCTTGAATGGGGAGGAAAACTTGTATTCATCAACTCTGTTGTTGGAGGTGCAATCGACACACGTTTCATGCCTGCGATCCTTAAAGGTATAATGGGACGCATGGAACAAGGTCCGTTGACTGGAAGCTATGCAAGAGATGTACGTGTTATCGTATATGACGGAAAGATGCACCCAGTAGATTCAAATGAATTATCATTCATGCTTGCAGGACGTAACGCATTCAGTGAAGCATTTAAAAATGCAGGTCCGAAATTGCTTGAACCAATCTACGACGTGGAAGTACTCACACCAAGCGACAAGATGGGTGATGTCATGAGCGACTTGCAAGGCAGACGTGGCATAATCATGGGTAGTGAAAGTGCTAACGGATACGACAAACTTAGTGCTAAGATTCCATTAAAGGAACTCTCTACATATTCTACCTCACTAAGTTCAATCACAGGAGGACGTGCGTCATTCTCAATGAAGTTCTCAAACTATGAGTTAGTTCCAACAGATATACAGCAACAGCTCATGAAGGAATTTGAGTCACAAAACAAAGACGAAGAATGATATAATTAACAAAATAACAATTATAAAGGCTGACAAATGTTAATTGTCAGCCTTTTTTTACCTTATTTTCATAAAAAGTCTCTTATACTTTCTTTTTCTAAAATATAATAATATAACTTTGAATCAAATCAAAGGAATAATTATAGATGAAGAAATCAACCATAACAATACTTGCGTTCCTAATGGGCTTTTCATTTATTTGCCTATTACTCCTACAAGTACATTACATTCAGAAAGTACTTGATTTACGCAAACAACATTTTGAGGAATCAGTAGAGAAATGTTTAACTGAAACAGCACATCAGATAGAATTAGATGAGGTTACACGATATATATATAATGAGAACGAAGTAAATACAAAAGGAAAGCAATCGCAACAAGACACATTGACGACACAAGAGTTGTCAAAAGACTACAACACGAATAACAACTTCAAACTTCATCAGTCCGTGCCTGAGGAAGGTGTAAACATAACCATACAAGAACCAAGTATATCTGTCAATACAGGTAAACTATATACACGCAGAAATTCACAGCCAATAAAAGGGACAATTCGTTCATTACAAGAAAAAATGAACAAACGTCTTGCATACAAACGTGAATTAGTAGAAGAAGTGATATACAGCACGTTATTCACTTCCAACGATCGTCCTTTAGAAGAAAGAATAGACTTCAAACGTCTGGATCAGATATTGAAAAGCGAATTCACTTCTGTAGGTATAGACCTCACATATCATTTCAGTGTTTACACAACAAGTGGCAACTTTGTTTATCAATGTACAGACTATGAAGAAAGAGGTAACGAAACAGAATTCACCCACACAATCTTCAACAATGACCCAATAGAGAAGATGGCTGTGCTCAAGGTGCATTTCCCTGATTTGGAATCATACTCACGCCGTTCTATCTTGTTCATCATGCCTTCATTGATATTCACTACAATATTATTGGTAACATTCATTGTGACACTGATTCTTGTATTCCGTCAAAAGAAACTTGCAGAAGTCAAAAACGACTTTATAAACAACATGACTCACGAATTCAAGACTCCGATATCCAGTATATCACTCGCCGCACAAATGTTGAGCGATGCATCTGTTCCTAAAACTCCTAAAATGATGAATCGCTTAACAACAACAATAAACGACGAGACCAAAAGGTTACGATTCCAAGTAGAGAAAGTCCTACAACTTTCTATGTATGAGAATCAGCGCACCAACCTCAACCAGAAGGAGATAGACATGAATGAACTGATAGCCAGTGTCATCCATACATTCACATTAAAGGTTGAAAAAAATGGAGGAAAGATTATCTCAGACCTACGAGCAGGTAATCCTATTGCATATGTAGATGAAATGCATATCACAAATGTGATATTCAACCTAATGGACAATGCAGTGAAATACAAGCGCCAGGATGCACAACTTGAGCTTAAAGTATCCACATGGAATGAAAACAAACGGATATGTATAAGCATACAAGATAATGGTATCGGAATAAGACGAGATGATTTAAAAAGGATTTTCGAGAAGTTCTATCGCGTACATACCGGTAATCTCCACGACGTCAAGGGGTTCGGACTTGGACTGGCATATGTTAAGAAAATAATCCAGGACCACAAAGGAAACGTTAGCGTGGAAAGCGAATTTGGAATAGGAACAAAATTCATAATACGATTGCCATCATGCAATCCATTATCATAACTTGAAAATATTATAAACCATTTAAAAGAATAAATTATGGAAGAAAGATTTGAAGACGTACGTATCCTTCTATGTGAAGACGACGAAAATTTAGGTATGCTCCTTCGTGAATATCTTGAAGCTAAAGGCTACGATGCAGAACTGTGCATCGACGGAGAAGAAGGTTACAACGCATTCCAAGAGGGCACATACGACTTATGTATATTAGACGTAATGATGCCAAAGATGGATGGTTTCACCTTAGCCAGCAAAATCAGAGACATCAATCCAGATATTCCATTCATGTTTTTAACAGCCAAGACAATGCGCGACGATGTTAAGGCTGGATTCGAACTTGGAGCCGATGACTATATCACAAAACCATTCTCTATGGAAGAAGTGGTATTCCGTATCGAAGCTATTTTAAGAAGAGCCAGAGGAAAGAAGAACCGCGATGTGTCATCATTCCCAATCGGAAAATATATCTTCGACTCACAGAAGCAATTACTCACAATTGGCAACAAACAAGAGAAACTCACAACAAAAGAGGCTGAACTTCTTAAATTACTTTGCAATAAGATTAACGAGTTGCTTCCAAGAGACTATGCATTACGCACAATCTGGATCGACGACAACTATTTCAATGCCAGATCAATGGATGTATATATCACCAAACTGCGCAAGCATCTTAAAGACGATCCAAACGTTGAGATATTAAACGTACACGGTAAAGGCTACAAACTTGTTATTACCGAATAATATCCTCTCGTAAACAAGAAAAACGAAGATATATTATCTGCAAAAAAATATGTGTATCAGGGAATCCTGATACACATATTTTTTAATGTTTTAATGTAAGATTACTTATTCTTTAGTTATATACTTATTAATAACTACATGTGCCACAACACCAAGTAAAATTAACACTAAACTACCGCAAGTATACCAATTGTTATCACAGCAGTCATACATTGGAGCTGCAAACATAGCAAGTATCATCAGTATTGCACCAACCAATACCATAAGTACTCCTACATAACTTAAAAATTTATTTCCCATATCTTTTTGTTATTTATTATTCCATTACCTAAATTTCAAGTTACAAATTAAATAAAAACATCTCATATAGCGAAACAAATCACGAAAAAAAATCAATATAAAAGTAAAAATCATTATTTTTCAACACTATTTTTAAATTTACTGACACTATATAATTGTTTTTTGCTAATTTTTTCGTACCTTTGCAGTCGCATTTTGCGAAATAACTAATTTAATAACAAAAAAACGTATGAATCAGTACGAAACCGTTTTCATTTTAACTCCCGTTTTATCTGACCAACAGATGAAGGAAGCGGTAGAAAAGTATCAAACTTATCTCGAGGGAAAAGGTGCTGAGATTATCAATGTTGAAAATTGGGGTCTCAAGAAACTTGCTTACAACATCGAGAAGAAGTCAACTGGTTTCTATGCTATGATTGAATTCAAAGCAGAACCAACAGTGATTGAGAATTTTGAGTTACAGATGCGTCGTGACGAGCGCGTAATCCGTTATCTCACAGTTAAGAACGAAAAGTACGCAGCTCAATACGCAGAGAAGCGTCGTAACCTAAAAAAGGAGGCTTAAAACATGGCAACACAGACATCATCAGAAGTACGTTTCCTTACTCCACAGGCAGTAGACGTAAAGAAGAAAAAGTATTGCCGTTTCAAGAAGAGCGGAATCAAATATATCGACTATAAGGATTCTGAATTCTTGAAGAAGTTCCTTAACGAACAAGGTAAGATACTTCCACGCCGTATTACAGGCAACTCACTTAAGTATCAGCGTCGTGTAGCACAAGCTGTTAAGCGTGCACGCCACCTCGCTCTTCTTCCATTCGTAACAGACCTACTTAAGTAATTAACACTATTCAGTAACAATTAAAACTCAAGAAAGGAAAAGTTATGAAAATCATATTGAAGAAAGACGTACAAGGCTTAGGCTATAAAGACGATATCCTCGTTGTAAAAGACGGATACGGACGTAATTATCTCCTTCCACAGCGCTTAGCTGTTCTTGCAACAGACAAAGCAATCAAAGCTGTACAAGAAGAACTTAAACAACGTGCTCACAAACTTGCTAAGATTAAGGCTGACGCAGAAGCTAAAGCTAAGCAATTCGAAGGTGTTTCACTCGTTATCGAAGCTAAGGTTTCTGACGGAATGAACATCTACGGAAGTGTTGGTGCTGCACAAATCGCAGCTGCACTTGCTGAAAAGGGAATCACTATCGATCCTAAGCAAGTAACAAGCAAGAGCGTAAAAGTTCTCGGTCAACACATTGCTAACATTGAACTTCACAAGGAAGTTATCATCGAACTTCCATTCGAAGTAATTCCAGATGCTGACTCTAAGAAGGCTGCTGAAGAATATGCAGCACAAAAGAAAGCTGACAAGGAAAAGGCAAACACTAAGGCTGAAGAAGAGAACGCAGAAGCAGTTAAAGAAGAAACTGAAGCACCTGCTGAAGCATAATATCTCAAAGTACAATCATTTGGTCTTTTTAGAGACCTTTGAACTATACTCAGAAGAGAGCACTGAAAAGTACTCTCTTCTTTTTTATTATAATCTAATTATATATAATCCGCATTAATTCGAGATCTCGATTTTAGAGACTCTCAATATCCCACCACCCTACGCATTATCTGCCTACCTGTATTATGTAAAAAATAAAACTTATCCTCATGAAAACCCGATTCTCCTAAAGTCTGCCCTTATTTCTTTGTATCCGGCATTCACAACCTTTAAGTACTCAAACAATTTCAATATACAATAAAAAAGCCCAACTTATGAATCTCATAAAGTTGGGCACTTCTATCTACTTAACAACAGTTATAATTAAGTTTATACAGATGCTGCAAGAGGTGTATGTGAAGAAATAAAACGATATGGAAAATCTATCCTATGAAGAAAACGTTCAACATCTGTACTTAAAGGTGAGGTTCCATAAACTGTTACATTCTGAACACATCCGCCCAAACAAGACATCAAATGCTTGCGTACCTGTTTATACACCATTCTACGTGTATGTGACAATGACATAACGTGCGACATCTTCGCATTGTTGATACTTGGATATATACTATTACGGATGATTTCTTCTGTAAAAGTACAATTCATACTTATGATATGAGGGCGTATTTTCTTAACCTTCTGAAAAAACGCATCATCGGAGATATTCTCTGGCATTATCACAACCTGAGCGCCGCAAAGCAATGCAGCAATAAGAATCTCAGTCTTTGAAGAAGATGCAGAAACCATTACAATCACTTGACGGCTTAAATTTCCCTGTACACCTTCTATACGTTGGATTTCCGACTGAATTCGTTCTGACGACAAATCTACCCCATTAATCTTAGCACCATATTGCAATACTGCTATTATAGACGCAACCTGATCAATATGATTATTTGATACGATTGAGACATCTTCACCCTCACCTACTTTCTGTAATAACAACAACTGATGTATCTCATTCACGCGTGTTGTAAGTTCTGCATATGAAACTTCTCTATCTGTAGAAGAATCAATCAATGCAACACGTTCCGAAGAATCGCTCAGCATATTTTTGAATAATTGAACAAAATTTGTCATATATACTATTATTTTAATATCTTGTTGATTTGTTGGTTAATTTCACTTTTGACATTGCAAAATTACAAACCATACACCTTAAACACAAAAGAATGTGATATTACTGTTAAAATTCGGGATAAAATTCGTGTTTTTATGATAAAATCGCTATATTTGTGACGAAAATACGTTATCCCAGATTTCGTCACACATAAAAAGTGATAAAAATATGAATAAAATGCCCCCTATTTTTTACCAATTTAAGACACAATTATTATATTTTCTACTTGTGCCTATATTCTTCGTATCGTTCGTTCTAATATATCGTCCGTTCGACATCGATGATTATTTGGATATGGAACGTGGTTTATTCGCATTCAATATCACAATGATGTCGTGCATACTATTAGTAACTTTGGTAATTACACGTATCATATTTTATTTATGCAAACTGGAGTTATCGAGTGGATGGTATTTGTTCTGGTGCGGATGTGAAGTTTTAATCTGTGCCCATTTTGTTACCTTATATATGTGGTTAATGAGCGACATGTCATATCTTTCGGTATTAGGTCATGCTTGCGGCTATCTTGCTTCGGTCATGTTTTATCCGTACATAATCATCGGATTAGCCCTTCGCTTAAACCATGCAAAAACTCATGCAAACGAACCTGCTGAGAACCAAAAGATAAGGTTTTACGACGATCGTCACAACCTAAAGCTTATGGTTCATGCAAAGAATGTGTTGTACATTGAAGCTGAGGAGAATTATGTACGTATCTATTATATTGAGAATAACAGACAGAAGAACTTTCAATTAAGAAGTACGATGAAAAGCATAGAAGATTTATGTCAGGCCAATGGTCTGATTCGCTGTCATCGTTCATACTACATAAACAAGAACCTCGTGAAGATGTTAAGAAAGGACAAAGACGGAATAATCCTTGTAGAACTTGAATCGCCAGACACGAAACTGATCCCTGTAAGTAAAAGATATTATGAAGGATTAGCTAATCTCTTATAAGGATTCATTACTTTCAGAATAGTGTCTGACACCAATTCTATCTATCATAACTTGGCATGTTAAGTACATATTTACGGCATACCATATAGAATAAATTTTATTAAATCATATAAAAAATAAAAGCTAAACATACATATTTCATTTTTTTTGGTTAATTTTGCATTATATATGGATTTCTCAAAATGGGATAAGTTGAAGAGAAGATAATCAAGGCAAGAAAACAAGAAGAATGACGATATATAAATATATATATATACAGATAGTGCTAATAGCGACACTCATGTTACCATGCTTGACTGCAAATGCGCAAAAGAGCAAAACAGAGGTACGCATTCCAAAAGCTCAATTACATAGAAATCAGGCTCATACTACCCTTTTGGACACTATATCACAAAAGAGCAACCCACAACAGACATACACTATAAAGACTGAGACTGATTCGGTAATATCAATCACGAAAAGCGATTCGGTTAAGGCTGTTCCACTAATAGACACACTTAAGGTTGTGAACCAACTAACAAATAATGTTATAGAAAGCACTCCTTCCACGATTCCGTCGTCATCTAAGATCTTCGTTCCAGATCCTCAGAAAGCATTGTGGTTGGCAATTGTTTTCCCTGGAGGAGGTCAGATATACAACCGAAAATACTGGAAACTGCCACTTATCTATGGAGGGTTCGTTGGTTGTGCATATGCTATAAATTGGAACAATACAATGTATCAGGACTACTCCCAGGCATATATCGACATAATGGACGACGACCCTAACACAAAGAGTTACGAAGACTTCATTCCTAAAAACTTCGATGTAAACTCTAACATGCAACGCATACAAGATTTGTTTAAGCGCAAGAAAAACTATTACCGCAGATACCGCGATTTAAGTGTATTCTGTATGATTGGAGTATATGCGCTATCAATTATAGATGCTTATGTAGATGCAGAATTATCGACTTTTGACATTAACAAAGACTTAAGTATGAAAGTACGTCCTTCTGTAATCAACAACAAATCACTTGCTATACAGAATCCTTATCCAACACAATCATACGGCATCCAATGCAGTTTACATTTTTAGCTGTCAGATGATTACTATATTGCCGTAACAGATTACAGATAAGAATATTAGAAGTTAATACTTATATAAAATATATTTAAATTTCAATAATTTGATATGGAAGAAGAACTCAGTAAAGATATTATGGAGAATAAGATGGTAGAAGATGCGTTTAACCACCTTATTGAATCATATCTTTCAACAAAACATAGAAAAAAGGTTGAAATAATAACAAAAGCATTCAATTTTGCAAAACATGCGCATAAAGGAGCACGCAGACTATCTGGTGAGCCTTATATCATGCACCCTATCGCTGTTGCACAAATTGTATGTTCTGAGATTGGTTTAGGTTCAACTTCCATATGTTCTGCACTATTACATGATGTAGTAGAAGATACAGATTACACAACTGAAGATATTGAAAACATGTTCGGTCCGAAGATAGCTCAAATAGTTGACGGATTGACAAAAATCTCTGGTGGTATCTTTGGAGAACGTGCATCAGCCCAGGCTGAGAACTTCAAGAAGCTACTGTTAACGATGAACGACGACATACGAGTGGTACTAATAAAGATGGCAGACCGTCTTCATAATATGCGTACACTTGGAAGTCAGCCAGAGAACAAACGATATAAGATATCAGGTGAGACTCTTTATATCTATGCGCCATTAGCCAACCGACTTGGTTTGAATGCGATAAAATCAGAATTAGAGAATCTTGCTTTCAAATATGAGCATCCGAAAGAATATGCCAACATAATAAATAAGTTGGAAGCAACTGAAAGCGAACGTTCCAATGTATTTGACGAGTTCACGGCTCCTATTCGCAAACAATTGGATCAGATGGGTATAAAATACGAGATCAAAGCTCGTGTGAAAACACCATACTCCATCTGGAATAAGATGCAGAATAAGCATATTCCATTTGAAGAAATCTACGATATTCTTGCCGTAAGAATTATATTTGAGCCTCGCGAGGGTTGGAACGAGAAGAATGAATGCTTCAATGTATATGTTGCTATAACTCAGTTATATCCATCACATCCAGAACGTTTACGTGATTGGGTAAACCATCCAAAAGCTAATGGTTATCAAGCACTTCACATAACATTAATGAGTAATAAGGGAGAATGGATTGAAGTGCAGATACGTAGTAACAGGATGGATGAGATTGCAGAGAAAGGATTTGCTGCTCATTGGAAATACAAGGATGAACAGCGTAGTTCTGACGGAAGCACACAACCACCTGTTGTAAACATTCAAAGTGAAGAAGAAGATAAAGAGAGTGATGCAGCAAAAGAATTAGACAAATGGTTAGTTACTATCAAAGAAATTCTTGATGATCCGCAGCCTGATGCCATGGATTTTCTTGATACGATAAAACTAAACTTATACGCATCAGAAATACTTGTATTCACACCTAAAGGTGAACTTCGCACACTCCCGGCAGGAGCAACTGCACTGGATTTTGCATATACAATACACACCGTTGTAGGCGACCATTGTATCGGTGCAAAAGTAAACCATAAACTTGTTCCAATGAGTTATGTACTTCAAAGTGGAGACCAAGTAGAGATACTGACTCAGAAATCACAGAAAGTACAAAAAGAGTGGCTTGACATGGTTAGTACAGCCAAAGCTAAAACTAAGATTCTATCAGCTATACATAAAGAAGAGAGAGAACAGAGAATTATTGGCGACAATATGCTCAATGATTTCTTCAAACGAATTGAGTTGCAGCGCGATACCGCTTCAATAGATAAATTATGCAAACATCATGGTTGCAGAAAGCCTGACGATTTATATTTAGCTATAGGTCAAGAACAAATCGTATTGGGAGACGAGGATGAAGCCTTCCTAAAGCACAAGAACAATGCCGGTTGGAGACGAATTCTTTCATTTGGACGCACAAAAAAGAGTGAGGAAGTCAAGACAAACAACACGGATGAGCAAACTCCACACAAATACGATAAGAAAGTTCCATTATTGTTAACAGAAGACAGTTTAGCACATGAATTTCATTTAGCTGATTGCTGTCAACCTATTCCAGGAGACTCAGTAATGGGATATCTTGACGATGACAATGTGATGCACATCCACAAGCTGCAATGTCCGTTAGCATTACGACTGAAAGCTAACTACGGAAATCGTATATATTCAGCCAAATGGCAAATGAATCATTTACAACATTTCCTTGTCACAATTCGCATAAGCGGTTTGGATCAGTTAGGACTTCTTAGTAGAATAACACAAGTGATATCCCACTTGTTTAATACCAATATCCGAAAACTTGAGATAGAAACCATCGATGGAATATTCGAGGGCAAAGTTACATTCTACGTGCATGATTTGGATGAGGTGAATAATATCATCTCAAATTTGAAAAAGATTCCAGACGTGAAAGAAGTTGCGAGAATGTAATAACAACTGATATTCTTGACAAACTATACTAACGAGTTTAATTCTTTATTCAATTCCTGAAGTCTGTCACGCACAGTCTCCAAACGATGAATAACTTCCATTCTTGATGCAACAGCATCCTTAGAATGCTTTATTGTCTCACGTGCGCCACTGATAGTCATTCCTTGTTCTTTTACAAGATGATATATCAGTCGTACACTTTCAATATCTTGTTCTGAATACTGACGAATACCCCTCCCTACTTTCTGAGGATGTAAGGACGGAAATTCGGTTTCCCAATATCTAAGTAAGGTCTCGGTTACATCAAACATCTGTGCAACCTCTTTTATTGAATAATATAATTTCAGATTCTTATTTGTATTCAGCATATTCTGTTGTATATTAGGTTTAGGAATCTCAATGAGCCACTTTTATAATTGCATAATTCTCAACCACGCACACTATCATTAACTTTTTTGGATTGCAAAACTACCAATGAATATATTCCCAACAAAGGGATTAGTGCTGTTTGCACGAAATGAACTATCAACACATATAATTCGGCATCATAAGCAACAACTCCTCCGGAGAGGATTAATATTGTCTTTACTGCAAAATGCCATGATCCCATTCCATTTGGAGTTGGGACAATTACTGCGATAGAACCGACTGCAAATGCTATCAAGGCTATCATTATGCCCAAATCGGCAGTAAAAGGGAACGCAAAGAAAGTGATATAGAAATGAAGGAAATAACTTACCCATATTGCAAGAGAATAAAAGGTAAACAGAGGTTTGTTTTTAACATCCTTCAGAGAAAAAACACCGTCCTTAATCTCGTTTGTGATTTTCTTTATACGTGTAAAAATCGTAAGATGTCTCAGCAGGAAAAACAGGAAGAATGCAGTGACGACCAAACATATTGCCGTAACGATATATCCTGTAGTAGTAAAAGTTTCCAACCACGAAACCAATGAGATTCCAGTTTCATCAAAGAAATTCTTGAATGTATTGATTTGTAGTATAAACACGATGAATGTAAAAAGCAATATAATAATAGAGTCGATTATACGCTCAGTGACAACAGTTCCCAAAGATTTTGAGAACGAAGTCTTATCATATTTCAATAATACTCCACAACGGGTAACCTCGCCAGAACGAGGAATAAGAAGGCTGGTCATATATGAAATAAACACAGCATGAATGCAATTCATTGTTTTAGGATTCTCGCCAAGCGGTTCCAAACTCTGCTTCCATCTCAAGCCACGAAAAACTTGAGCTGTTATACCGAAAACCAATGAAAAAACAATCCACCACCAATTAATCACCTCATTGGCTTTAAACAGTTTAGAGAAATCAAAACCTCTATACATCCAATATAAAATACCGGCACCAAGTATTATTGGCAATACGATATTAAGTATCTTCTTTAACACTTTATCTTTTTTGTAAAATGAGACATATAGGCTAATTGTTACTTTAAGTCATAATTATCCTCTATTCCATTCTTTAAATATATTATGACTCAGCAAACCGAATAATATTTATTATTTTAGTTTCGGCTTTCATTAATTATCCTTACCTTTGCAAATGCAAATGTATAAAATAATTACGAATAAAACGAAATGATTAACGAAGATTTTTCAAAAGTACGTCCAAAGAAGTTTCTTGGTCAACATTTTCTTACAGATTTAAATATCGCCAGTAGGATTGCCGACACGGTAGATGCGTGTCCTGATATTCCTGTACTTGAAGTTGGACCTGGAATGGGAGTTCTCACCCAATTCTTACTTAAGAAAGATCGTGAGTTAAAAGTTGTAGAGATAGACCGCGAATCTGTGCCATATCTTAAAGAGCATTTTCCAGAGTTGAACGACAATATTATCGAGGCAGACTTTCTCAAGATGGATCTTCATGAGGTATTCAATGGAAAGCAGTTTGTCTTGACTGGTAATTACCCTTATAATATTTCAAGTCAGATTTTCTTCAAGATGCTTGAGAACAAGGATCTTATACCTTGTTGTACTGGTATGATACAAAAAGAAGTGGCAGAACGTCTTGCAGCCTCTTCGGGAAATAAATCGTATGGTGTTTTAAGTATTCTTATTCAGGCATGGTATGATGTTGAATATCTTTTCACTGTAAACGAGAACGTGTTCAATCCACCTCCAAAGGTAAAAAGTGCAGTAATCTGCATGCGCAGAAACAACAAAAAAGAGTTGGGATGTAATGAGGCTTTATTCCGTAAGATTGTAAAAACCGTATTTACCATGCGCAGAAAGATGATTCGTAACGGAATGAAACAAATTGTTGGTAAAGATTGTCCTTTATTAAACGAACCGATATTCAATCTTCGTCCGGAGCAATTGTCAATTGAAGAATTTATAGATCTTACCAATAAGGTGGAAGGGGTCCTTAACAAATAACGCCTTCCAGATATGCATATGGGATGATTCCGCTTTAACTAACAAGTCTTATGCAACTTGGTTTTGTTATCTGTGAGTAATTAATCAAGAACCTTTCCTTGTTTAATTAACTCATCTTTCATAATAAACAGTTTATATATCAATCCCGAAAAAGTGACATTATTAGGATGTGACTTGATTTGGTTTATACTTGATTGCACATAAAGTTTAACATCAACCACATTTATACCTTTTCCAAGATTAATCTGGTTTTCAAATTTATGAGTTTCAAACCAATCAAATAACTCGTTCAATTCTTCCTCGGTATAGTCAGTTTTATATTCCATTAGATTTCCTTTCTTTAAGATATTTCACAATAAGGTGGGCTGTTCGTTCAGAAGCTCCAGCCGGACCAAGGATGCGTGCCATTTCTTCATAATCAGCGAGCATCTGTTCACGGCGCGAACCACCTGGCAGAATATATGATAATTCTTGTTTTATACGATTCACATTCATATCATCGGCAACAAGTTCTGTTACAATATTCTTGTTTATTGTCAGATTTACCAACGATATATATTTCACTTTCAACACTAATCTTCTCAATTGTCTTATGAGCCAACCACAAGGTATATAATAACATACTACTTGAGGGATGCGTAAGAGAGCTGTTTCAAGAGTAGCAGTTCCAGATGTGACCAAGGCGGCGTCAGAGTGTTTAAGGATATCATAAGTCTTTCCGTAACACAATTCCACGTTTATGTTATCTGGAATAAACTTACGATAATAGTTCTCTTCTATATTTGGAGCACCAGCAATGACAAGTTTGTATTTGTCGAATGTCGATGCTGCGACAAGCATCTTTTTTAAGTTGTCCTTAATTTCCTGTTTACGACTACCAGCTAAAATAGCAATACAACCAGAATTATCGCATTCCTTTTCAGGACAAGACTGGTCTTCATATTTTTTTATTGCATCAACGCAAGGATTGCCCACATAATTAATACGATAATTGTGTGATTTATAGAAATCCACTTCAAACGGCAAGATAGAGAACATCTCATCGATATCACGTTTTATAGCCTTTATCCTGTATTCTTTCCATGCCCAGATTTTGGGAGAGATATAATAATATATAGGAATATCTGTATGGCTGTGTATATATTTAGCGATGTCGAGATTGAAACCAGGATAGTCAACAAGAATCAGTACATCGGGGTTCCATGTCACTATATCTTTTTTACATTCCCTCATTATATTAAGGATGGTTTTAAGATGCATAAGTACTGGAATAAAGCCCATATATGCCACTTCACGGTAATGACGCACAAGAGTTCCACCTTCGGCTTGCATTTTCTCACCGCCATAAAAACGGAAATCAGCTTCATGATCCTCTTGTTTGATTGCATGTATCAAATTCGAAGCATGAAGGTCGCCAGAAGCCTCGCCCACTATGAGATAATACTTCATTGTTCCAAACTACTTAGGTTGTTAATTGCCTCAAAGGCAGTGACATTGATTTTCACAGGAGTCACAGCTATATATCCCTTCTTCATTGCGTTTCTGTCGGTATTATCGTCTTGTTTGTCAACACTTTTAAAGTCACCGACAAGCCAATAATATGTAAAGCCACGAGGACTTATTCTTTCTTCCCATTCATTTTGCCATACTCCTTCGCCCATTGTACACACTTTCAGTCCTGCATACTTAGGGATATCAGGTGCATTCACGTTAAGACATACACCGATAGGCAATTTATTTTCCAATACATGTGATATAATTTTCTCGATGTATGGTTTCATCGGATTGAAGTCAGTTTCCATTGAATGAGAGAAATGAGAGAATCCGATTGATGAAATTCCCTTTAGGCATCCTTCCTTCACAACACCCATTGTACCAGAGTAATGCACATTTACTGCAGAATTATCACCATGATTTATGCCAGCCAACACCAAATCGGGAGTTCGATCACAAAATTTTGCGATACCCAACTTCACACAATCGCCCGGAGTTCCAGTACATGAATAGACCTTTAATCCTTCTTCCTCCTTTATTAAATTAGCTTTAACAACACTACTGAAAGTAACAGACAGGGAAGACCCCGAACGAGCACCATCAGGAGCGACCACAACCACATCGCCATAGCGGCGAGCAATATCCACGAGGAAATGTATTCCTTTTGCACTAAATCCATCATCATTAGAGATTAATATCAGCGGTCTTTTCATAATTTTACTGTTCCGTTATCAAATATTTTATTCTGGGCTACATCTAAACCTTATATTTTGTGCAAAATTAAGAAAAAACCACCATATAATTACATTTTTTTCGAATAATGTTTTGTCAGTTCAAGAAAAACAACTACATTTGCATCCGCAAATCTAAAGCGTATATCGCTTATCAAGATTTAATATTACTTATTGGGATATGGTGTAATTGGCAACACAACAGATTCTGGTCCTGTTATTTTGGGTTCGAGTCCCGATATCCCAACCAAAAGCGGCAAGTGAGATTTCTCATTTGTCGTTTTCCTTTTCTGCAATATAACCTATTGAAAATCCACGAAATAAATATATAAAAGCGTATCAATAAAAAATCTCCCACCGCCTTTCGCAAGAAAGGCAATGGGAGGGCATTGATTATTGATTCACTCGGATAAAATCCACTCAAACATATCCAATCTCCGGATTATTATCCGAAGAATGAAAATGCTATTTATATATTTTCTTTTTCAAATTCCTAAGTTGCTTATAAGAGTCTTTTCCTGCTTTCTCACCCTGTGCTATCATCTTATCAATCTTATTTGCCTTAAAATCAGCGGCTCCAAAACCTTTAAGATCCGGATTTATATATACATCCAC
>JAGABW010000068.1 GCA_017614465.1 Bacteroidaceae bacterium
CTACACTATTCTCATTGACAGTCTGACGCATTAACAAAGGAGCAATCCATTCTTCATGTCCGTTTCCACGGGCTGCCATGGGATAAAGAGGATTAAATTGGGAATCAGTCACATAAAAGCAATAATCACCTTTACATGTAAACACATATTTGTCATCTATCTTTGCTACAGCATAAATGAATGGTAACGAGTCTAAGCTCGAAATACGAGCAGGTTTCAAGGTTTCATCAATTGGAAAAGAGGTTACGACTAATTTCTTCTCAGTTGAACCACATGATGACAATACAAATATTGTCAATAATTGTAGAATGCACAATAAATGTGTTCTGTTTCTCTTAAAATATTGATTATTCATATCTGTTTTTGATATATTTCAAAGCATTTATCACTATGATTTTTGCTAAGGATTTTAATTTACAATCGGTTATTGACTTTTCTCATGACTATTTGCTATAAACAAAGTACATGATTAAGCTGTGGTAAGACTCATGGTAAAAGAACAGTAAGGATTCTGAACCATAAAGACTTGTATAATTATGCTTAAAAAGCAAATCGTTGGCAAATATAAAGAAAAAAAACTAACTTACGCTTTTTTTCAACGAGAAATTGAGAAAATTTTTGTTGCTATTGATGATTTTGTAATACAATCACTCTTCAGGGAGACTTGAATATTCCTTGTTTCCTTTAACATAATAATGCCAAAGAATGGAATATGGTTTCAAATAGTTTCCAGACAGGTCATTACCATTAAGCTGTACTGCTTTTTTCTGTTTGCTGTACACCTTTTTCATTTTACGATATGCAAATGTGGCTCTGATTACAGCCTTCATATTGCCGAAATCACCAGACAGGAGGAATTTAACAGATGCTATAAAATCGAGGAAATGGCGTATTGGCATAACCTTTCTCAATCGGTTTTCTGGCATATTCTTATATAGCATCACCAGATTATTCCTGAAATTGAGATATGTTTTTCGTGGATTGCCCTGATTAAGTGTTGCCCCGCCAAGGTGATATGCCTTACTTTGTGAGATACATACTATATTGCCTCCGTCAAGTCGCATACGCCAGCACAGGTCTATTTCTTCCATATGAGCAAAGAAATTCTCGTCCAATCCGCCTACATTCCAATAAGCCTTACTTCTCACCAGCAATGCAGCACCGGTTGCCCAATGTATTGGAACGACATCGTCATATTGTCCGTTATCGTGTTCTATCGTGTTAAAAATTCTGCCTCGGCAGAAAGGATAGCCATATTTATCAAGATATCCGCCTGCAGCACCGGCATATTCAAACAGGTCGTCGCATGATGTGTTATCAGCAAATAGTTTCATGAGTTTTGGCTGGCATGCACATGTCTCAGGATGCTTTTCCATATAATCCAACATTGGAACAAGCCAACCATCCTGCTTTATCTCGACATCACTGTTGAGAAGCAGAAAATATTCAGCCTCAACCTGTTCGAGAGCTTTGTTATATCCACCAGCAAAACCGTAGTTCTTATCCAGAAGAATCAACTCGACATCGGGAAAATCTGTGTGCAACATCTCAACAGAATTGTCTGTCGAACCATTATCAGCGACAATGACTTTCACTCCATCCATACGTGAATGGTTAACGACAGAAGGCAGATAGCGTTTGAGCATATCCACTCCGTTCCAGTTGAGTATTACTATTGCAAGTTTACACATAAAGCATCACCCTTTGCATTAAAATCGCCAAGTTTCACTTCGATTATCTTATTGTCGAGTTCGGGATGATTAGGCATCTCCACCCTTATATAGTTTTCAGTAAATCCGTTCATCGGACGGTTACGTCTTGATGTATGCTCCATCAATACCTTTGCAGTCGTACCTATATGCTGAGCATAGAAATCATGGATCTTACGCTCGGACAACTCCAACAGTCTTTGTGTTCTCTGATGCTTCTCCTCTGGCGTTACCACATGAGGAATAAGCAGTGCTTTTGTTCCTGGACGTTCAGAATAGGTAAACACGTGTAACTGCGAAACAGGCAGGCTCTCGATAAAATCATATGCCTTATCAAAATACTCCTGAGTTTCCCCTCTTGTGCCTGTCATCACGTCAACACCGATGAAGCACTGTGGCATGAATTCCTTTATACGTTCAATCTTTTGTCTGAAGAAAGATGTATCATAATGACGGTGCATAAGTTTCAGAACCTCATCGCAGCCACTTTGAAGAGGTATATGGAAATGAGGCATGAAGTGTTCCGACTTGGCACAAAACTCGATTATCTCATCAGTTAGCAGATTGGGTTCAATAGATGATATTCTGTAACGTTCAATACCGTCAACCTTGTCGAGTGCCTTAATCAGGTCGAAGAAAGATTCCTTTGTGGTTCTTCCGAAATCGCCGATATTCACACCAGTGATTACAATTTCCTTACCGCCCTCTTCTGCCACTTTTCTTGCCTGAGCTACCAATGATTCAATACTTCCGTTTCGGCTTCGTCCTCGTGCGATCGGAATGGTACAATAGGTACAGAAATAGTTGCATCCGTCTTGCACCTTCAGAAAATAGCGTGTCCGGTCGCCATGAGAACATGATGGGAAGAAGTCATTGGATTTATCCTGAGAGATATTCTCCATACTGAGGTTCTCAGAATAATCCTTATTGGCTATCATATAACACATTAAAGGTAGTAGTTCATTACGTTTCTGGGCACCGACAACCAGATCAACGCCTTGGATATCCTGAATTGTCTGCGGTTGCAACTGTGCATAGCAACCAGTCACAGCCACAAAAGCATTTGGATTCTCCTTTATGATTTTATGAATTATCTGTCTGCATTTACTATCCGACGTAGAAGTCACAGTACATGTGTTCACCACACATATATCTGCCTGTTCCCCTTTCTTTGCAGCAACGGCACCATGTTCGAAAAGCATCTCACCGATAGTAGATGTTTCTGCAAAATTCAGTTTACATCCTAAAGTATAAAATGCAACTTTTTTCCCTTTAAGTATATCATAATCAATCATGGGTGCAAAGTTAAGTATATTTTTTCACAATGCAATATATTCTAATCAATTGGTTGAGATAATAAAAGGTTAATTTATCTGAAACACACATATTTCCTCCATTTTACAATTCATTCACATCACATTACGCATTGTTATTCAAGAAAGAAAAAGTCGCCTCATTTCACAATGAAGCGACGTTACTTTTGTTTATTCTAAATATAATTCTCTTGCTATGAAATCTTCTTACAAAAATTCAACTATCTTATGACATCCATATTAAGCAGCATGTCACAACACACTATTTTTAGGAATATAAAACAGATATATTTTAATACAATTTCTTACGGATACAATTAAAGGGTTGAAACCCATTTCTTTATACGTTCGTCTGTCTTAAAGTCTTCATTTATCTCATCGAGAGCCAATCCGACCCATGCGCCATCACGTACTGCTGTTGAATCATCAAAGCCATAATCATCAGTAGAAAAACCTGTACCGACAAATGTAGCACCTGTATTTTGTAGTTCATCATATAAAGTACCCATTGCATTACAGAATGTATCACTATAACTTGATGAATCACCACATGAGAATAATCCCACTTGCTTTCCAGACAAATCCATACTCTTGAGGGTTTCAATTCCTGTAAACCAGTCGTCCTGCAAGTCACCACATCCCCATGTTGAACTGCCTAATATCAGACGATCGTATTTATTAACTATTTCCTCTGTAAGGTCAGCCACATTATAAACGTTTGAACTATCCACACCCATGGCTGAAGCAATACGATTAGCCAAATCCTCACATGTTCCTGTTGAGGAACCAAAAATAACACATGTTTCCATCGTAATTCTTTTATTTAATTTTGATTATTATTTCTATTATGAATCCGAGTGCAAAGTTAGACCTTTTCATGGCGGAGCACAATACCCGAAAAGGAGTAAATTCACTTAATGATTCCAGTCTGGGATATCCGTTCCACTATAGTTAAATAAAGATTCTGTTATTAAAGATTTACTTCATACCTATATAAAAGTATTACGATTATCGCCTCCAAACAACGATAACGGCATGTAAGATAACGAGGAAGATCGTATCAATTCAAACAGGGATACAAGGTTAGGAGAAAGGTATTTATCACAATAACAACTTCAATTAAAGTCCTAATATTACAAGTAATTCATTATCACTCATGTAATTAATACTATTTTCCATTTAATATTGTTGATAATATTTCACAAAGATCATTTAATTATATTAATTTGAATATAATATTTTATTACATCATAATAACATTATATTCAATGTTCTCATCATAATATATTATTAAAAATCCTTTTAATTGTATTCTTCAAATGAAGGAATTCACATATCATATCACTAGTGTCTACTAAAAATGGACGAGTTTAAAAATTAAATAAATTAGGTTCACTTGAACCGCTTCGGTCTTTGTCATTTTTGAATATAGTTTTGTCGAAGAGATCTCTCAGATGCGTGGTGTCAGTGAGTGACA
>JAGABW010000069.1 GCA_017614465.1 Bacteroidaceae bacterium
ATAAATAATTTATAAGAAAAGAATTATAAACACAGAATAAAACACCCCATACATTACAAAGAGATTGAAAAAAGTCATATCTTCATACTTTTTTAAACATTTCAAGCAAACTTTTCGATTGTTTCATGGAAAAATTGTAACTTTGAATGCCCAATTATAGGCTTGACAATAAGAGGATACAAAAAATGACAATATATAATGGATTACAAATGGAACTACAAAGCTCCGACTCAAGACGAACAAACAGAAGCACAGAATCTGGCTAAGCTAACAAATATCAGTCCGATTCTTGCACATATGCTGATATCTCGCGGCATCAAGACCCCCGAAGATGTGCATCGCTTTTTTCGTCCCCAACTCCACGACCTGCACGATCCATTTCTAATGACAGACATGGACATTGCAGTGGAACGCCTGAACGAGGCTATGGGGAAGAAAGAGCGCATACTCATATATGGGGATTATGATGTTGACGGCTGTACAGCAGTGGCTCTTGTGTATAGGTTCCTACAACAGTATTATTCCAACATTGACTACTACATACCCGACAGAAACGACGAGGGATATGGTGTGTCGAAGAAAGGAATAGACTATGCAGCTGAATCAGGAGTAAAACTCATAATCATTCTTGATTGTGGAATAAAAGCCATTGAAGAGATTTCATATGCCAAAACACTCGGAATAGACTTCATCATTTGCGACCATCATGTTCCCGACGAGCAACTTCCACCAGCTGTGGCAATATTAAATGCGAAACGCCATAACGCCACATACCCTTATAAAGACCTGTCAGGATGTGGAGTTGGTTTCAAATTCATGCAAGCTTTCGCACTCAGTAATGGTATTGCATTCAGCAAACTGATTCCGTTACTTGATTTGGTGGTTGTAAGTATTGCAAGCGACATAGTCCCTGTAGTTGGCGAGAATCGAATTCTGGCACACCACGGCATGAAACAGCTAAACAACAGTCCTTCTGTTGGATTAAAAGCGATTATAGATGTATGCGGACTTAACGGCAAAGAGATTTTCATGAGTGATATCATCTTTAAGATCGGTCCACGCATCAATGCTTCAGGAAGAATCCAGAACGGAAAGGAATCTGTGACACTGCTCATTGAACATGACTACGAGTCGGCATATAAACTGGCTAAGCAGATTGACCAATACAACGAGGAGCGCAAGGAATTAGACAAGAAAATGACAGAAGAAGCAAGTCGTTCTGTCGAGAAATTGTCTGATCTGGACGCTGAAAATGCCATTGTGATATATAACGAGTCATGGCATCAGGGAGTTATTGGAATTGTGGCATCACGCCTGACCGAGTTGTATTTTCGTCCAGCGGTGGTACTCACAAAGACAAGCGACGGAGTCATAGGTTCGGCACGCAGTGTGAACGGTTTCGATGTTTACAAAGCAATAGAACACTGTCGTGAGTTATTAGACAACTTCGGAGGTCATACATATGCAGCCGGATTATCTATGAAAGAAGAGAATGTTGAATTATTCCGCAAGAAATTCATTGAATATGTTTCTGCGAATATCAATACAGCAACAACTCAGCCAACCATAGATATAGATGCAATAATCAACTTTAAGGACATAACAAACAAATTCCATAACGACTTAAAGCGTATGCGTCCATTCGGTCCTGAGAATCCAAAACCTGTATTCTGCACACATCAGGTATATGACTATGGAACAAGTAAGGTTGTCGGACGCGATCAGAAGCATATCAAACTGGAATTGGTTGACTCGCATTCAAGCAATGTAATGAACGGAATTGCATTCGGACAGAGTTCACAAGCACGATACATAAAGACAAAACAGTCCTTCAATATAGTGTACACAATCGAAGAAAACACGCACAAAAGAGGTGAAATTCAATTACTTATTGAGGACATAAAGCAGTCACTTGACGACAAGGCCAACAAGGTGAATAAACCTGAAGCAACAGAATAGGATACGAAATACGATAAATAATGACAAGCCATCAGATATTAAAACAATACTGGGGATATGATGAATTCCGAGGCATTCAGAATGACATCATCAACAGCATACTCCAAGGTAAGGACACCTTGGGGCTTATGCCAACTGGTGGCGGCAAGTCATTATGCTTTCAAGTGCCAACCATGATGATGGACGGCATAAACATTGTCATTACCCCACTCATTGCGCTGATGAAAGATCAGGTGAGCAAACTGAAACTGTTGGGGATAAAAGCCGAAGCAATTTATTCTGGAATGATGTCGATGGATATAGAAAAGGCATATGACAATTGTATATATGGCAATTACAAGTTTTTATATATCTCCCCAGAACGACTGGCCAGCGAACAGTTCCGTCAGAAGATGGCATTGATTAAACGCATCTGCATGATTACCGTAGATGAAGCCCACTGCGTTTCTCAATGGGGATATGACTTCAGACCGCCATTCTTGAAAATCGCAGAGATACGCCAGATCATACCATACGATGTCCCTATCCTCGCTTTAACAGCAACTGCAACACCGAAAATCGTTGACGACATACAAGACAAGCTTCAGTTTAAGGAGAAGAATGTGTTCTCAATGAGTTTTGAGCGCAAAAACCTTGTATATGTGGTTCGTGAGACAGAGAACAAAGACGATGAAATGCTTAATATACTAAAGAGCATACCCGACGGAGGAGCCATCGTCTATACAAGAAGTCGAAAACTGACAAGTGAGATTGCACGTTTTCTTATAAGTGAGGGAATTACTGCTGATAACTATCATGCAGGACTTACAGATGCGGAGAAAGACATAAGACAAATTAACTGGACCAAAGGCAGAAACCGCGTAATGGTTGCAACCAATGCATTCGGAATGGGAATTGACAAACCCGATGTAAGAGTTGTTATCCATTATAACATACCCGACTCTATTGAAGCCTATTTCCAAGAAGCAGGTCGCGCCGGAAGAGACGGGCAAACAGCATATGCAGTGTTGCTTTATAATCGCAAAGACAACACCACACTACATAAACGCATTCAAGAAACATATCCAGAACCGGAATACATCAAACAAGTTTATGAGGATGTATGTTGCTATCTTCAAGTAGGTATGGGAGAGGCACTTGGACGCACGTTTGATTTCTCTTTGGACAAATTCTGTATATATTTCAAGCATTTTCCGTTACTTGCCCATAGTGCACTTTGCATACTCAGCAACGCCGGATATATTGATTATCAGTCTGAAAACGACTTTAAGTCGAGAGTCCACATAATCATCGACAAAGATGAATTATACCTCCTCGACAACAACTATCCAGCCATGGACAACTTAGTCAATTGTCTTCTAAGGACATACACTGGACTGTTTGCAGATTACACTTACATAGACGAGATGCTCATAGCCCACAAAACTGGATTGAATGCCAATGCTATATATGAAATGATGAAGGAACTGAACAACCGACGCATCATTGACTATATACCTAAAAGGAACACTCCTACCATCAGCTTCACCACCAGAAGAATCGAGGCTGCAGATATCGTATTGTCTCCGATGGTATATGAAACACGCAAGCAAGAATACGCACGGCGAATAGACGAAATGCTGAGATATGCCTCAGACAAACAGACATGTAGGAGTAAATTACTGTTGCATTATTTCGGAGACGATAAGAGTCATGACTGCGGACGATGTGATGTTTGCATCAGTGTAAGGAGGAAAAGAAAAGATAAAGAATTAATTAAAAAAGAGGAAGAACAAAAAAAAGACATAAGACGTGCCATCATTGAACATTTAAGCGATGGACAGGCACATCCTGTGACAGACTTAAACAAACTCGTTGTTCCACGTAAACAATTAAGTGAGACCATTCATCAAATGGTTGATGAAGAAGAAATAATATCACAAGGCGAATATATACGTCTGACAAAATCATCAAGTAAACTAAAATAAAAAACAAATATATGGGATTTTTCAAGACCCTCTTTACTGGACGTGAAGAGACAGATGAGGAGAAAATACAACAAAAAAAACAGAATCAGTTCGATGTATTTAAGTATGATGGAATACAAGCACTTAATATACATCAGACAGATTATGCAATAGCTTGTTTTGAACATGCCCTTGAAATACAGGAAGACAACGAAACACGTCAGTATTATGTGAAAGCCCTATTGTCAAACGACAATACAGACGAAGCTATAGCCCAACTGGAGATTCTTGCAAAGAATCAACCTGAGGAGCCGCTTAATCTGTTAACATTAGCTGAATTATACTTACAACAAGAGAAATACGATAAGGTTGATGAGGCTTGTGACAAATGTATTCAAATAGACGACACACTTGCCATGCCACATTATATAAAGGCTAAAAAATATAATATCACAAAGGATTTAATTAATGCTGTGGCACAATCAACCATCGCTATAACTAAAAAGCCAGACATGCTTGAGGCATATAAACTTAGAGCAGAAATACTCTTCGCTATGCAACAATATGCCGAAGCCGAAGCTGACATTGATCATATTCTTACATCAATGCACACCGACAATATTGAAGATATCGACTATGAGATATTGTTATTAAAAGCCGATATTTGTCATGCGTTGACAAAAGATGAAGAAGCAAAGACATATTACAACAAAGTAATCTCATTCAATCCATATGCCACAAAAGCATATCTTAAGTTAGGCGAAATCCTCATGAAAGAAGGCAAAAACAAAGAAGCTGCAAGTATTGTTGAGGAAGGACTTAAATATGCTCCAGAGGAGGTTCAAGGTATTACAGGCAACTTCACAAATTTCGAGGATAAGATGCGTGAGGCATATAACGCAATCAATCCATATCAATTAGGTATAAATTTATAAAATAAAACACGTATAAAATGGAATTAGAACTTAAAAAACTAAACTTACAAAAGGAAGAGAAAAGACCATTAGTATTAGCAGGACCTTGCAGTGCTGAAAGTCTGGAACAGGTACTTACTACTGCTCACAAGCTCAAAGACTCTGGAATTAACATATTCAGAGCCGGTGTATGGAAGCCAAGAACCAAACCGGGCAGTTTTGAAGGACACGGAGATAAGGCTCTTCCATGGTTAAAGCAAGTCAAAGAAGAAACTGGCATGCTTATCGCAACTGAAGTGGCAACACCTGAGCATGTAGATGCTGCATTAAAGGCAGGAGTTGACATTTTCTGGATTGGAGCAAGAACCACAGCAAACCCATTTGCTGTACAAGCAATAGCAAACTCACTCAGAGGCATAGATATCCCTGTACTTGTAAAGAATCCAATCAATCCCGACTTGGAACTATGGATCGGAGCTTTGGAACGTTTAAACGGTGAAGGAATCAAACGCCTTGGAGTAATCCACCGTGGTTTCTCAAGCTATGACCATAAAATATACAGATATGAACCAATGTGGCAAATTCCAATCGAGTTGAAGAGAAGAATCAAGGATCTGCCAATTATCTGCGATCCAAGTCACATGGGAGGAAAACGAGAACTGATTGCTCCAATATCACAACAGGCAATGGATTTGGGTATGGACGGATTAATCATCGAAAGCCACTGCAACCCAGATAACGCATGGAGCGACTCAAGTCAGCAAATTACTCCTGAGACACTTGACTATATATTAAGCACATTGGTTATCAGAAACGAACCTCAATCAACAGAGAACATATCACTTCTGCGTCATCAGATTGACGATATTGATAATCAAATCATTGAGGAACTCGCAAAACGAATGAGAATCTGTCGCGAAATCGGTGTTTACAAAAAGGAACACGACATGACAATCGTTCACAACGACAGATATAGTGAGATTATCGACAAACGAGGTGAACAAGGTAGCAAACTCGGTGTTGATCAGGATTGTATCAAGAATATCTTCGGACTCATTCACCAGGAATCTGTAAGACAACAATACGAAATCATAAACAAGAACGAAAAGGATAACAAAGAGAATAAAGACAAACAAGAATAAATCTTTGATTATCAACCCATGACAGACAATGTTCTGTACATTCAAATAGAATAAAAGAAAAATAAATGGAAATAGTATTAAGCGGCATACGCCCAACAGGAAATCTACACTTAGGTAATTATTACGGAGCAGTACAGAGTTTTGTGAAGATGCAAAATGAATACAACTGCTATTTCTTCATAGCCGACTGGCATTCATTAACCACACACCCTAAGCCAGAAGATATTCAGAAAAGTGCACGTACAATCTTGGCTGAATATATTGCTTGCGGTATCGACCCAGAGAAAGCAACCATATATGTTCAGAGCGATGTACACGAAACTCTTGAACTCTATCTGTATCTCAACATGAACTGTTATCTGGGAGAATTGGAACGAGTTACCACATTTAAGGAAAAGGCTCGCAAACAACCTGAAAACGTAAATGCGGGACTGCTTACCTACCCTACTCTCATGGCAGCAGACATTCTTCAGCACAGAGCAGCAAAGGTGCCTGTTGGTAAGGACCAGGAACAGAATATGGAGATGGCACGTAAATGTGCGCGCAGATTCAACCACATCTATGGAGTTGATTTCTTCCCAGAACCACAGAACTTCTATTTTAACGATCACGCCATAAAAGTTCCAGGACTTGACGGCTCAGGAAAGATGGGTAAAAGCGAAGGTAACTGTATCTACTTATACGAAGACGAGAAGAGTATTCGTAAGAAGGTAATGAGAGCTGTAACAGACAATGGTCCTACAGAACCAAACAGCGAAAAGCCTGAAGTTATCCAGAACCTGTTCACATTGATGGAAATTGCGTCAACAAAAGACACATACGACTATTTCAATGACAAATGGAACGACTGCTCTATCCGCTATGGGGATATGAAGAAACAGCTTGCAGAAGACATCATAAAGACAATTGCACCAATACGTGAAAGAATCTTGGAAATCTCTTCAGACGAAATACGTCTTAACAAGATTGCACAATTAGGAGCAGAGAAAGCTCGTGAGAGTGCAGCAAAGACACTTAATGAAGTTCGCAAGATAATCGGATTCAAACCATATTAATATGACAAAAACCGAAACTGCACATCTGGTTGCAGATGTATTCAATACAGATTTCAATCATAATCTGAATTACTCGACATTAGGACGGGAAATACTCAACACTGCTGAACAACATGCAGAAAAACGCGACTTCGGACTGACTCAAATCAGGAAATCCAATCAGTCATGGGTACTCTCTCGTCTTACAATCGAGATGAACAGAATGCCACATGTGTTTGAGACATATTCAATCGACACATGGATTGAGAATATCTACAGAATGTTCACAAACAGAAATTTCTGTATAAAAGTCTCAAATTCTACAGATGACAGCGACCCTGAGGTTGTCGGTTATGCGCGTTCCGTATGGGCACTGATCGATAATGACTCACGTCAACCACTTGATCTGACAAGTCTCTATGGTCAAACCTTTGAGAAATGGCTCTATCCAGAGAACCCATGTCCGATAGATGGTCATAGTCGCATTCGCCCTCTGTCAAGTTATTCATCCGAGGTGAAATATGCAATACGATACAATGATATCGATTGCAACGGTCATGTCAACAGTGTGAAGTATCTTGAACACATATGCAATCTGTTTAATCTGGAATTCTACAAGCAACACCGATTAAAAAGAATAGAATTGGCATATGTGGCTGAATCATATTTCGGCGACACACTGCATTTCTTTATGACCGAAATCGAACCGCTACGTTATCAGATTGAGATTGCAAAGAGTTCAACAGCAGATGAGACTCCAACTACAGTGGTACGCTCATTTGTCACATTTGCTTAGTAATGGTAAAAAAATCGTTACTTAACCCTTAGATAAAATAAGGATACAAAAGGATATCATGACAAGAATATTATTCATCTGCCACGGCAATATTTGCAGAAGTCCGATGGCAGAGATGATAATGAAACATCTTATAAAAGAAAAAGGGTTAACCAACCTATTCGAAATTTCCTCTGCTGCTGTGTCAACAGAGGAAATTGGTAATGGGATATATCCACCTGCTAAACAGGTTCTGACCAGACATCACATTCCATTCACTAATCATATATCACAACAAGTAACCCACTACGACTATGATTATTATGATTACCTGATTTGCATGGACACATCTAATCTGCGTTGGCTCAGACGTTTCATTCCCGAAAACGATCCTGCAAACAAAGTAAGTCTGCTAATGGAATATGTCGGACAGTATCGTGATGTAGCCGATCCATGGTACACCAATGACTTTGAGACCACATATAACGACATCATGAAAGGATGCAATGGTCTGATTGATCATATAGTAAACCATTGATATACAAGAAACATTTTGCACTTATTTAAAAAGTCTTGCAAGGAGGTCCGCCAATGGATTTCCTCTCAAGTCTTTTGCAACAATTTTTCCTTCGCTATCAATCAGATATATTGTCGGATAATATTCAACCTTATACAATTTACATATACTTCCGTTTCTATCCAAATCATTTAACCAACGCTTGTTATCACCTGTTAAAGCTTTTAACCAGTCGTTTTCATTTGCATCGGCACTGATACTGATTATCTGTAATCCTTTACCCGAATACAGATCATGTATTCTCTTAAAGTTTGGAATCTCCTTTATGCAAGGTCCACACCATGATGCCCAGAAATCAAGTATTACATATTTGTTTGAAGCTAATTGTTCCTTCAAACTTGTCTTTTTCTTTGTGGTATAATCCGTAAACACAAAATCTGGAACTGTCTCCCCTATTATGGTTTTCGGGAAAATCAAGTCGTGAGCCACTTTTCCATAGAAACTCTCTTGAGCCTCTTTTGACAGTTGATTATAAAGCGGAGCATGTTCACTGCCCACATATGGCATATTATCAAGAAGGAGCAAAGGTCCCCACCATGAGTCTTTTTCCTTCATAACACATTCAGATATACTCTTATTGAGTGATTCAAGGAAATCACGTTCACACTGTCTGAAAGCTTTGCCTTCAGGTGTTTTCATCAGAGAATCCTGTTCCAACGAACCGCGCTGTGTTCTGTGCAGCTTATCAAGGAATGAATGAAACTCCCTATGATAATTTCTGAATTTCTCATCAAAACTCTTCTTATCAATATTACGGTTTACATACTCCTCATTTAATGGAGCACCAGTAACTATGACATTATCAAACCGATAAAAAGGTCTGTCTCTGGTAACATCAAGAATTGCCTTTGCAGTTATCTTAACAGAATTACCTTTGTCACAGATAAAAGTTAACAATCCATACGCATTTTGGGCATTAATATAATATAACCGAGGTCCATCGGCATTAAACTTGAATAATGCCTTACCATCACGGATAACCGCTTCAGCTATTGGCTTTTGTACACTGTGCATAGCACCGACACGTATCATCAATTTAGTACTGTCGCGTACACCGTCAATATTAAGTTCCACACGGGTATTCTGTGCACTTGCCACCATACAACAAATGCAAACAACAATCGTTAATATTATCTTTTTCATAGTCGTAAGGTTTTTAAGATATTTTCTTGCGGCTAAGATAATATAAACTTTTAATAATACCAAATTATTTGTAAAAAAATCAATTTATCTGATTCTGAGGAGTTTTTATCAAAGCTTTATTCAGACAGAATTTTATTCTTCACAAGCAAACAAATATAGAGTATTGTTGATTATAAATAAATCGGGAGATGCCTTTATTTCATATTGATTTTATATGAGACAAGTATCTGATTACATTTATTATGTCTAACTCTATCCATCATATCCTCTAATTCCTTTGGGACATAATTTTCCAAATATTCAATCGGAGCCATAAATGTCTCAGTGGATAGTACACCATAATAACGTTGATTATAATAGCATTTAGGAAACATATAAACAAAATGGTCTGTAAAATGGTATTTTCCCATAAATTCAAAATCAAACTGAGTAGCAACTGTCTTATTCCTATTCTTATCAAAAATAACATCAACTCCTGTGTTAATACCAACTCTACGAATGATATAATCTGGACTCTCTACATACATATTGGAATAAGTCCATTTATCGTCTCCGAAAAGCCATTTTTTATGAGTCACAGCATCATTTATATCTTCTTCTGTGTAGAAAGGATGCGTACCCTTATATTCATAAGTTGCATATGGAGCATATGATTCACCTTTAATTAAATATACAGTTTCGTCATTCATCGGAGTCAGGACCCATCCTTCGCTTCCTGGCTTCAATGTTGATGGTGAGTCTTTTGCCATTGGATAATCGCTCATCTTTGTTTGAATTATCTCATCAAGCATATTAATTGATTCATCATAAACCCGCACTTTATGATTGGTCTCCGATGATATAAATCCTCCAGACATATATGCATACATAACCGAATAATATAAATTGTTGGCATACCCCACTTCATTCGTATAATATGGATCCATGATTTTGCTCTCAACATATTGGCCGTCTAAATCATACAATAAGACCTTATGTGCTCCCTCGTCGGTGAGGACAATTCTGTTTTCATCTGTATTTATAAATGCCGACGACAGATTAACCCATTCATTCTTTGCCTTACCTATATTCTTAATCTTAAACAAGAAATCTCCATTGATGCCAAAGACAAAAATACCGCCACCATTAGATGAATCATAACAGTATATGCGGTCTTTTACTATTGTTACGGAATTAACAAACGACATCATTGCTTCTGCTATTGTATCCAACTCAATAAACTGAATATCAGATACTATATCCTTTACATCCACTATATTATCATCATAAACAATCTGATATTTAGAAGATTCCACTTTTTCTTCACATGAGAACAAGCAAACCACACATAATACGGATAATAAAAATGATAAAGTCCTTTTCATAAAACAAACTCTTTCATTTATTCATTTTGCACAGGCTTTCCTATTACATTAAAATTTCTATCTACTAAAAATGTAAGTTGTATTTCTTTATCTGTACTTTCATTTAAATTTATCCATCTAAATCTTATACAAATAGAATCTTTCTTCCTCACAATCAAATGTATATAGAATATTGTTAATTGTATCAATATCAAAACTTGTAGC
>JAGABW010000070.1 GCA_017614465.1 Bacteroidaceae bacterium
TACGTGCCTACAAACCTCATTACGAAGCCGGTCCGTTCGGCAAGACCCTGCTTAAGAGCATCGACCAACTCGACAGCAAGGATCAGTTCGTTGCCACCCAAAGTTTCGATTACTATAATGATGTTGAGAAGGGTATGTTTGAGAAAGAAGAAACAAAATATACATCAGAGCCCAATAATTATGGTGTATTGGTTTCAACTCGTATAGGTCATTTTGATGATCGTTTATCACTTCTTGGTGGTGGTTCTTCCAAAGGAAACACCGCAGGAGGTGGTCTGATGGTCGGTATTGGTTGGGGACCGGCGACTGCGAATGCAGGTGCATCATATAGTTATACAAAATCTGAGAATGAAGGTTGTATTGCTTTAGTAGATATCAATGGAGATGGTTTACCAGACAATGTATGGAAAGGTAATGATGGCAAACTACATTATAGACTGAATCTTAATAAAGATTCAAAACATCCAACTTTTGGAAATGTAAGAGATATAGATGGTATTAAGAGTTTTTCATTAGGTTCAACATCAAGTAATACAACCAATGCCAATTTTGCATTAGGATTTGGCCCAGGAAGTCTCGGTTATGCTATCGGAAAAACAACCGACCAAACAAAAACAAAGATATATTTTCAGGACTTTAACAGCGATGGTCTTATTGATATAGCCCAGAATGGTACTGTATTCTTTAATCATAGCGACGGAGAAAAAGTATTCTTTTCGGCATCAAGTTCAAATACAGGTAACGTAATTCTGTCGTCAGAACCACAAGAAATCGATAAGTCGTTTATCCCCGATTATGAAGCGATTCGAGATTCTTTGGAAAGACAATATCCTCTGCATGATGCAGTACGTTTGTGGCGCGCTCCATATAATGGAATAATCAAAATAGAAAGTACAGTTAAGAAAGTATCTTCAGATGGAGATGGCGTAACTCTTAGCATGCAGAAAAACAGCGATGTATTATGGCGCGATATATTACAATCGGGCACCATGACCGTTCCTGAAAAAAATCTGACTGTAAACTCAGGAGACTACATCCTTTTCCGAGTTGGTGCAAACTATTCAGGAAAAGGGGATGCTGTTCTTTGGGATCCATTGATTACATATACATCATTAAAAGTAAATACCGTTGCAGGTGTTGACATAACTCATTATAGTAGTTCTTCAGATTATATAGAAGGTGATGCTTCTACTGCTCCTTTGTCAATTGATGGTATAGTTAAATATGAAGGAGAATACTCAAAAGAGAAGACTAGTGATGACATCGTTCTTGCATTATTGAAAACAGACAAAAATGGTGTTCAAACTCAAGTTGATAGCATCTTTATAGCTGCAGATTCTGTTGTAAATGGTAATTTCGCAGGTAGTTATATGTCAGTAGCAAATGATAGTGCTACCATTGATTTTGTTATTAAGACAAATAGTCCGATTGATTGGCAGAAAGTAAAATGGAATCCTGTATTCCATAGTGACACCATAAAATATACAATATCTCCTCAACGTTTTATGTTTAATAAGAACATCACACTTGAGGCAGATACTCTTCAAAATGTCGATCTATTTGTGTCTGATTCTACATGGTCAAAGGGATTTACTATAGTTCCGACTTTTAAAGTCAATCGAACATCTTCAAAAGACAAATCAGCAACAGATGTCTATATGACAATTAAGGATGATGCAGGCTCACTTATTTTCAAGCATAAATTCATTTTATCTGAGAATAATTCTATAGAAGAAGACAGTGTAAAAGTCGATGATGAAGAAACGGCTTTGAAACTCACAAACAGTAGAGTTCAAGTGACTTTTGCAACGCACAACGAACTTAGCAGTTGTGCGTCGGCACAAATTCAGATACTCCGAGATTCTCTTATTTATTCAGATAGTACTGTTCCCGAACTAATCGGTTCGAAAGCCGTCGTTGTATCAACACTTCCTGCATCCGTATATTCAAGTTTTAATCGTTTCGATTATGGACAGCTTTATAAAGGATGGGGGCAATTCGCTTGGAATGGTAATAATCCAGCGAGAATCAAAGTTGATGAAATGAAAGCTAATGAGAAAAGTGATTATTTGAATGAAGATGGCACTGCAAACTTGAAAGCCATGGAAGAAAACACAGTTGATATCAACGAACAGAAATTCTTCACCATGGCTTATAAAGCAGAATCAGATAAATATTTCAGTTCAACAGATAGTGTATATATTAATTCCATAATAATGCGACCTTCTCGTTTAGGAGAAGATGAAATAATAATTGATACCATTGATTATAATATTTATGAAGATGGTCTTTGTGCTCCTGTACAGAAAAGTGAATCCAAAAGCAATAGTAAAACTTATAATGCCGGTGTATCTATTGGAGCAAGTATCGGAGTTAACGAAAGCAATACCAGTCAGCATTCATATACAATAGTGTCTGCAATGGACATCAATGGCGACGGTTATCCAGACTGGATAAACGACCACGATGGTTCGGTCATGGCTCAATTGACATCCCCAAGGGGAACCTTGAGTAAAGAACGACTCGATTATGATGTTGAGAACAGCTATTATGTTGGCGAAGCAAGTAATGTAGGCACAGATATAGGCTTCAGTTCCAATCCTGACAGTTATCATCTGAAATCATTGAGTGAACAAATTAAGCAGGCTAAGAATTGTTTCACAAAGACTATGTCATCAATACATTCAGTTGGAAGGCTGGATAAGGACGCTTTCAGTGCAAGTTTCAGCGGTGGTTCTACCGAAGGAGCCTGCAGTGCTAGTGGTAATTATTCAAGTGGTAGTAACGAAACAATCCGTGATTGGGAGGATCTCAATGGCGACGGACTTCCAGACATGGTCTCAAAAGGTTATGTGAGATATAATCTTGGTTATGGATTTACAGAAAAGATACCTATAGGACTTAATAATATCGAAAAATCTATCAATAGCAATTATGGTGATGGACTTGGTTTCTCCGTTACAGTCCTCGGTACTTTTGGAATTTCAAGTGGAATGAATGACGGAGCGTCTGTGACCTATACAACTGGTAGATTATGTGATATTAATGGCGACGGACTACCTGATTATATATTACAAAATGCAGACGGCAGTCTTTCTGTGTTGACAAATACTGGCCATCAGTTTACCTCTGCTGAGGGTATAAGTAATAAGGCAAATATTGGAGGTAATATCGGTTCATCTGTCGCTATATATGCCAGCACAGCACATACATCAACTATACATCTGCCATTCGGATTCCGAATCAATATTACTCCAAGCATACAAGCATCACATAGTGAAAGCATAAGCCGTACAATAGCTTCACTTATGGATATTGATGGTGACGGACTCCCTGACCTCGTATATAGTGATGATGAAAATCACCTTTACGTCCGCCGTAACCTGACCGGTCGCACAAATATGCTTCGTAGCGTAACCCTTCCTATGGGCGGAAAGATAAATATAGGCTATTCACAGACAACTCCAAGTTATGATCATCCGGGTCGTAAGTGGGTGATGTCATCCGTAGAGACCACAGGAGGATATGAGGAGAACGGTGCAGTGTCAAGCAAGAACACTTTCGAGTATGAGGGAGGCTACCGCGACCGTCGTGAACGCGACTTCTACGGA
>JAGABW010000071.1 GCA_017614465.1 Bacteroidaceae bacterium
ATTGCCAACAGCAGTTGGTGTTGGTTCAACAGTAATAATATCATCAGATGTATAAACCTCTACTAATGAGTCGGTAAACAAATCCATATCACATAAGACATGCAGAGTATATTCTCCTGGTGAGATCTGAAGAGGTGTATATTTATAATCCAAGTACTGGGTTTCTCCAGCCTTCAGATACAATCCCTGAATTGCCACTTGCTTATACACCAATTGAGTGCGGTCTGTCACACCCACAGGATATAGTTCGAGCAGAATGCGTCCATTATAATCATTATCTGAATTATTGGTTACAGAGAATGAAAAATGTGGAGGTAAGCGGTGATATACAACATCTGGAAAGACCATATCTGATATGGAGATTTCACTTGCTCCGATCTGAGGTTGCGAAAGTGACCATACCCCATTCTGTAAGGTTGCATTAAGATAATTTGGGACACCAACCGATGTTACAGCCTCGCGCCAGCCGTCATTATCCTTAAACATTGGGATTATCTGATACACACCATCATCCAACGAATTTGCCTGAGAGGACAAATCACAGGTAAGCGTATCAGAGAATGACTCTTCTGTTATTTGAAATAAACTAAACTGATGAGGATATTCATATAATTTACTAACGATCTGGCGTCTTGTATCACACAAAGCCAAAACCACTGAATCTGAGAACATATTCCATCCCATATTTACAAGATGGCTGGTAATTATCTGAAATTGGTTCGGTGATTCACTTATTACCTGTCCTTTTATCTTTGAGAATGTAAACACATGACTTTCTGAACCATATTCAGGTTGGGATATATCCTTCGGTTTTATACCAACTATCACCAGTTGATAGAGGTTATTTCCTCGTTCGGGCGAATCCTTAAACCTGTCCCATTCCGGCTGATCAGGCGACATGTAATCGATATTGTAATATCCGTCGCATTCGCCACCCAAACCGAAATTGATATGATACAGTCCAGTTTCATCATAACCATCAATCAAGAAAGCATGTCCCCCATTGCTATTCCATGCACTGATCAATATCGGACGTCCTTCTGCCAGTTCCCTATGCAACATAGAATGCCATTCCGAATATTTGAAATAATCACGATAATACATCTGCAAAGAAGATCTGTCGTATCCGAAATAATCAACTAAAGCGATTGCCTGATAAATAGTATTGGCTGCTGTTGAACCAACACCATATCTTGCATTTACTGCCACCCCGCAATCGCTCACCAGTTGGGCTATTGCATTTCCCTGACGATTTGAATAATTTATACCGTCATAGGAATCCAACATATAATCATACTCATATGTATGGGCTGAGAAATCGGCTGAAAGGGTCTGTTTACATCCTATCGAGTCATAATATTCATGGCTGCCTGTTCCAGTTGTCGGATATTTATAATAATGCAGGACCTGAGCCAAGGCAAGCGGTACACAGCCCACACAACAATGCTCACCATTAATCAAAGGCGTCTGCCACACATACGGTTCAGAATATTGTTCCCATATGCTGGTACATAAAGGTTCCACATAATCAGGGAACGACACACCTGTGCCATCATCAATCAAGGCATAACACTTAACGCCATTCACGGTACTTTCCGGAATATTCTTCCAGGCATCGACCATATGGCGAAAAACAGTGTTGGATTGTAATGCACTGTCAAAAGTTCCCCTATCGCTGCGCATAAGCACAACTTCACGGTTATTTATGTTACGAGAGACCACATACCCTTTTCTCTGCCTTTTAACACACAACTGCGACTGAGCAAACATGTTTACTACAGTCATGCTAAAAAGCAGATATATTAGGTATCGTTTTATCATAGTAGGTATTTATTTATCTGTAAAGTAAAGTTTTAACCCCACATCTTTAACACCCTCAACACTCGACGACTGCATCAGTGGAGTTATCGTATAAGTATATACCTTACCAGAATCCATTCTGATAGGAGGTATTGCCTTTGTACACAACGGATAAGGAAGTCCATCGCCAAGATTCACGCCTTTCTTATCGAATATCGTAACAAACAAGGTATCTGTCACAATATCATCACCCTCACACTGCAATGTTCCTTTCAGAAACAGTTTATTGTAGATGAAAGCATTTGTTGTACGCACACCTATCTCTGCATTCATAACAGTGTTGGTTGATGCAGGCGTGATATGGAAAACTATTGTATCCTCTGAATTCCACCCGTCAATGTCAACTGATTTATACTGGTGAAAATATGTTGTTTCCGATGAACACTGTGTAAACAATACTGCCATCATCAACACACATATAAGCCACGTCAGTGATTTATAACGCGAAAAGGACGATATCATATCACCCATTATTGTTGTTATTGTTGCGATTACCGTTATTGTTATTATTGTTATTACGATTTCCGTTGTTTCTTTCGTTATTACGGTTATGGTGGTTACCTCCGTTACGCTTGTGGTGGTTAGCATTACTATTGTTGCCACCGTCGCCCTCATTCTTGGCAGGTCCAGCATTTTGGCTGTTCATGCCACCATTATGTTTCTTCTTCTTTTTCTTCTTCTTGGCATTATCAAAACGGTTGATATTCTCCTGATCAAGCAAATCCACAGAACGGACTTCAGACACTGCACCATTATCTTCAATCAACGACATTGGTTTCTTACCGTCACGATTCATATTTATAATCTCGAAGGCACGTTTTGCGGTGATTGTCTGCTCACCCACAAGTATATGCTTGTCTGTTGAATAAGTGATACGCTTTGTCAATATATCAGCCTTAAAGAAGAAGTATTCGTTGTCCATTGTATGCAAGGTCAGTTCACGCGAAGGTAAACGTTTAAGAGACTCCACATACTGGTCAACCTCATAGTTCATACAGCATTTCAGTTTTGCACACTGACCTGCCAATTTCTGAGGATTGAGAGACAAGTCCTGGAAACGTGCAGCACTGGTACTTACACTGACAAAACGAGTCATCCATGTGGCACAGCATAATTCACGACCACACGGACCGATACCGCCAATACGACCAGCCTCCTGACGTGCACCAATCTGTTTCATCTCAATTCTCACATGGAATCTGTCTGCCAACACCTTTATCAACTGGCGGAAGTCAACTCGGTCATCTGCAATATAATAGAAGATGGCCTTATTGCCGTCACCCTGATACTCCACATCACCGATTTTCATCTTCAGACCTAATTCATTTGCGATCTGACGTGATTCAATCATTGTCTCATGTTCACGTGCCTTAGCCTCGGCAAACTTATCCATATCCACAGGACGGGCCTTGCGATAAATGCGTTTAAGTTCGACATCGGGACGAAGGTTTGCCTTCTTAATCTGAAGATGCACCAAGCGTCCAGTCATCGTTACTGTACCGATATCATGACCTGGGCTTGCTTCAACCGCCACAATATCACCTTTCTCCAATGACAGACCATTTGAATTAATGAAATAGCCTTTACGAGGAGGTTTGAATTGAACCTCAACCAGTTCTGTTGCCTTATTATTGTCTGGCAAATCAGCCAGCCAGTCATATGTATTTAATTTATCTGTCTGCTTACTGCAACCACAGACACATAGTCCCATAGTGCAGTTAGCTACCTTGAATTCGCTCATATATTACAATATCTGTTAATCAAAAGGGAAACGCCAATGTGCGTAACACTACATTTTCCCATAATATACATTATTTTGCAAATTTACAACAAAATCCCAAGAATTCAAAGATTTTTGAATAAAATGGAGAAAAATTTGATAATGCGTATCATCAACAGAAGATCCGTAATCGGTTAAAGGACCATATTTTTATCTTTTTTAGCATTACTTATCATCAAAGAAAATAATTTTTTTGCTAACTTTGCAGCAAAATAAGATAATAAACAAAAACAAATAACGATGAAACTCAAAATCGCAGTTTTGGCCGGTGACGGAATCGGACCAGAAATCATGGAACAAGGCATCAACGTAATGAATGCCGTATGTAAAAAATTCGGACACGAAGTATCTTATAAGGAAGCATTATGTGGTGCACACGCAATAGACGAAGTTGGCGATCCCTTCCCTGAAGAGACTTTCCAGACATGTATGGAAGCTGATGCTGTACTCTTCGCCAGTGTTGGTGACCCTAAATTCGACAACAACCCAAACGCAAAGGTACGTCCAGAACAAGGTCTGCTTGCAATGCGTAAGAAACTTGGTTTGTTTGCAAACATACGTCCAGTCGAGACATTCGACTGTCTTGTTCACAAATCACCATTAAAGGACGAACTCGTACGTGGTGCTGATTTCATCTGCATACGCGAACTTACCGGCGGTATGTATTTCGGTGAAAAGAAAGAAGGAAATGATGTCGCATATGACACCAACTATTATACAAGAAAGGAAGTTGAGCGCATTCTTCACGTTGCATACCAATATGCAATGCAACGTCGTAAGCACCTCACTGTCGTAGATAAAGCTAACGTTCTTGCATCAAGCCGTCTATGGCGTGCTGTTGCTCAGGAAGTTGAAAAGCAATATCCAGAAGTCACAACAGACTACATGTATGTTGACAACGCTGCAATGCGTATGATCCAAGAACCTAAGTTCTTCGATGTAATGGTAACAGAAAACACATTCGGAGACATCCTCACAGACGAAGGTTCATGTATCACTGGTTCTATGGGACTTCTTCCATCTGCAAGTACAGGTGAACACACTCCTGTATTCGAACCAATCCACGGAAGCTGGCCACAGGCAAAAGGACTCAACATCGCCAACCCATTGGCACAGATTCTTTCTGTTGCAATGTTGTTTGAATACTTCAACCTGAAAGAAGAAGGCAAGATTATCCGTGAAGCTGTAAACGCATCATTGGACAACAATGTACGTACACCAGAAATCCAAGTTGAAGGTGGTGCTAAATACGGCACTAAGGAAGTTGGACAGTGGATTGTTGACTATATCACAAACAAAGCATAAAAGCCAATAAAAAACTGAATAAACATTTTATGTTATTAAAGGAGATAAACATCCGTTGATGTTTACCTCCTTTTTTATTTCTGAAAGGATCATATCATAATCGCATATTGTCGTCTTTTTACTTCAAGTCCTTATCCGATAAATGCCATTTCAAAACAACCAACCGGCAACGACAAATAAAATATCCCTTAAAAGCAACTTAATGACTTTCAAGGGATAACTGTATTCTGTTTTTGATTATTACGATCGTTTTTCCTTTTTGGTTATGGTATCAGAATTGAAGAATCTCCATAACTAAGGAAACGGAAATCATGAGACAGTGCATAATCATAAATCCTATGCCAATCTCCTTTGACGAAAGCAGACACGAGCAACAGCAGTGTACTCTGTGGCTGATGGAAATTCGTTACGATGATCTTGACAATATGGAAACTATAACCAGGAGCGATTATAATCTGTGTACTTGTATGCAGGGCAAACAAATCATGCTTGTCAAGGTATGCCTCAATTGCCTTTAACGCATCGAGCACATCCACTTCTCCCACGTTCTTATCGTATGGTTCCCATTGGTTGACATGAAGATCGAGTTCTTCTTCAGGTAATTTGCCGTCCGTCATCGCATTAATTATCTTACGACCGATATAATACAGACTTTCAAGTGTACGCACAGATGTAGTTCCTACCGCAATGGCATGTCCGCCATGACTGATCAGTTTCTTTATTGTCTCTTTCTTTACCACAATAAACTCTGAATGCATCTCATGATCGGCAATCTGTTCACTCTTCACTGGCTTAAACGTTCCTGCGCCCACATGCAAGGTAAGTTCCTCACGATCAATACCTGCATCATCCAATGACTTAAGCACACGTTCTGTGAAATGTAATCCTGCCGTTGGGGCAGCCACAGAACCTTTTATCTTTGAATAAACAGTCTGATATGTTCTAAGGTCGCTCTCCTCGGTCTTTCTGTTCAGATATGGAGGAATTGGCAATTCACCCATCATGTCAAGTATCTCGGCAAAACTATATTCACCATCACCTGATTTATCTGACGATTTCCAGCTGAATTCAACTACATATCCAGTACCAGCAACACCTTTCTTTTCTTCTGTTAGTGTAACCTGACCTTTATCATGGGGTATTGTCAACGACAGTATAACTCCTTCCTTCCATCGTTTAAGGTTACCAATCATACATATCCACGAACAACTGTTTCGTGTTTGGAAAACCTGTTCATAATCAGCAGGGAAGAATGGTTCGAGAAGAAATACCTCAATCTGGGCACCTGTCTCTTTCTGAAAATGAAGGCGCGCCTGTATCACTTTAGTGTTGTTAAACACCATCAGTTCACCCTTAGGCAAGTATTCTGATATATTATAGAATGTATCGTGTGATATAGGTTCGTTGCCTTTATATACGAGTAATTTACTATTGTCGCGCTCAGGAAGCGGATATTTTGCAATCCGTTCATCAGGCAAATCATAATTATAATCAGCAATCTTTATCTCTTTTGTATTCATAATACAAATCTAATAAATTTCATCTTTAACCTAAGCAGATGTTATAACCGTGCTTAAATTATAAACCTAACTTGTTTCAATTCATATTCGCGAATCACACCTTTGTCATCCTTCAACACGAGATGTCCAGACTTCAGCACATCTACATACTCTGCGCTGAAAGGAACGCCATCAGGTTCGCAATAATCATAGAAACCAGTCTTTCTATATAGGTTATTCTTATATTCAGCTACTAAATCCGATGATTTTCCGGACTTTAGCATATCATAATAATAATTAAACTTATCTGTCAGTTTCTCCAACACAACTTCCCTATTGAAAGTGAGTCCTACTATCTGCGCCAAAGAAACAGGATTAGGAGCATCGCTATAGAATTTCTTCTGATTGACATTAACTCCCACACCCATGATACAGTCCTTCACACTTGAGCCAGCCAAAGTACATTCTATCAATATTCCGCATATCTTCTTATCCTTCCAATAGATGTCATTCGGCCATTTTATCGTCACATCATCCACAAACTCAGAAAGTGTGCTTTGAACGGCAAGAGCCACTACCTGACTTAATATAAACTGATTGTCGGCACTGACAAAAGAGGGATGACAAAGCCATGAGAATGTCAGATTCTCGCCATCCTGACTCTCCCACGAATTGCCAGCCTGTCCACGACCCTTCGGCTGTGAATCAGCATCAACCAAAGTCAGTTCGGGTAATTCCACACCCGACATCAGCAATTCCTTCAAATACGTATTTGTAGAATTCGTCTGATTTAAATGTATTCTGTTTGCTACATTCATCATCGTTTGTTTTTAAAGAAATCCTTCATCATGCCCGAAGCCTCATCAGCCAGAACTCCGGCCACCACCTGCGTCTTGGGATGCAATGCATCAGGCGCATATACAGTATATCCCCGTTTCTGATCCGATGCGCCATACACCAATCGTCCCAACTGCGACCACGAGATAGCACCTGCACACATAACACAAGGTTCCACAGTGACATACAAAGAACACTGGTTAAGATATTTTCCGTCCAAATATTCAGAAGCAGCAGTGATTGCCTGCATTTCCGCATGAGCAGTCACATCATGTAAGGTCTCAGTTAAATTATGGCCACGACCAATTATAATACCATCGGCAACTATAACGGCGCCAATCGGTACTTCACCTTCGGCCAATGCCTTGCGAGCCTCAGCCAACGCTTCTTTCATGAAACGCTCATCTGTCATTCCTTATCTTTTATTTCCTCGAAATCCACGTATTCACCTTCGTCTTTCTTAAAAACCTTCTCCTGACGATGCTGTGAATTCCATTGGTTTTCAGTTTCTGGCTCCTCCTTTTTGATGTCACCACCAAAAAACTTACGGATTTTTCTCTTTATAAAGAAATAGAAATATACAACAAATCCAATAATAGCTAAAAGAAAAAAAGCTACTATAGCTAAAATAATCTCCATTAATCAACTTTTCTGTATGCCCCTGTAATAAGTCCCATCACTACATATAATCCGACGCAACATGCAATACCACGAGACACATACATCCACCAACGGGAATCTGTTAAACCTAGAACCACAAATAAAGCTAAGATTAATATACACAACAATATAAATATGTATTTAACCTTATTGTCAGCCCATGATGTATTTGCAAACTTCAAAGAGAACATAGGAACGTTACATACAAGAAGCCAGCAGAATAACAGTTCAAACGCCAACAGGAAAAGAGAATTAAACATAGGAGAAGTCAGATACTCTTCACTACTGGAAATCAACGCTGCCCAGAATATAGCATTGGCAGGAGTTGGCATACCGATAAATGTAGTGTGCTGACGTTCGTCTATATTAAACTTAGCCAATCTGTAAGCCGAAAATGCTGCAATCAGAAATGCAAGCAAAGGCATAACCATGAACCAAAAATCATTGTACACGAATCCTGGATATCTTACCTCTCTGAACAGCATGTATAACATAGCAGATGGAGCCACACCGAAAGTAACCACATCAGCCAAAGAATCCAATTCTAATCCAAGACGACCCGAAACGCCAAGTGCGCGCGCAAGCAGACCATCAAAGAAATCAAACACAGCACCAGCCAATATAAAAATAAAAGCCGCTGTAAACCAATGTTGAAAAGCTGCACATATTGCAATACATCCACATATAAGATTGCAACATGTTACGATGTTAGGAATTTGTTTTTTCATTTCAATTTTGCTATTAATGTTTCATCACCAACAGTAGCCTGCCCCATTTTTACTAATATCTCTGCATCAAGAGGCAAATACAAATCCACACGGGAACCAAACTTGATGAATCCCATATGATCATCTATATAGCACTCCTGACCCTCCTCAGAATATGTAACGATTCTGCGAGCCATTGCACCGGCTATCTGACGAGCCATGATATCCACACCATGTGGTGTACGAATAACCACCATTGAACGTTCATTCTCCTCACTCGCCTTTGGTAAATAAGCCTTGTGGAAATTACCCTCCTGGTGCGACACCTTCACTATTGTACCCTCACATGGAATCCAATTCGCATGAACATTTGTCAAACTCATGAAAATAGACACCATTATTCGGCGATCATGAAAATAATCGTTTTCTTCAACCTCCTCAATCACCACGATATGACCATCAGCAGGCGCAACAACAGACTTAGTCGTAGCCCCCTGAAACATTCGTATCGGACAACGGAAGAAATTAAGTAATATACAATAGATTATTATAAGGACGCCCATCACTGTATAATATAACCAGCTTGGACCTATCTCAGCACCAATGAGATAAAGACTAGCACCAACAACAATAGCCAAAATAGCACCAGTGAGCAAGAGTGTTTCCTTGCCCTCGCTATGAAGACGTATTTTGTTACGACGTTTGTTATGTATTATTGGTTTCTCCTTTTTTTCTTTCATATGTGCAAAGGTAAACAATATTTATTACTTATCAATAATCCGCACCTCTTTTTTTACAAAAAAACACTTTTTTAACCAACGTTTTAACCTAAAACCGACTTTTAAGACCCTTTTACACACTTTTTTCACATAAAACAGAAAAAAAATCTCATTTTATATTGTCAAATTCCAAATTATTCTTACCTTTGCATCCGCATTTCGGAAGGTGACGCAAATTTCACCATGCGAATTGCTAAAGGTACTGGGCCATAGTATATCGGCTAACACGTCAGATTTTGGTTCTGAAGAGCCAGGTTCGATTCCTGGTGGCCCAACCCATTAAAAGGTTTCCAACCTTGGACTTGTAGCTCAGTTGGTTAGAGCAACAGACTCATAATCTGGAGGTCCCAGGTTCAAGCCCTGGCTGGTCCACATTGAAAATCAAGCACTTACAAAGATTTTGTAGGTGCTTTTTCTTTTGTTGGTGAACATGAGGTGAACATAGAGGGGTGGAAGTGACCTTTAGGTGACCTTCTGTAATTTAGTGTGATTATTTGAGAGTTCATAAAATGGTAAAAGGATGTTCATTAATACTGCAAACTTTACAATCAATCCTTTTAGCGCGAATAAATCTCTATTTAACGTAATTTTTGAAACTTTATCGCAGAAAATGCGATATTATTAAATATTTTTCACTACCTTTGCAAGCATAAATACAACCAGTATGGACAAAAAGCTAAATCGAATCAAGGTGGTTCTTTGGGAAAAAGACATGTCACAAAAAGAATTGGCCGCTAAACTCGGCAAAAGTTTTAGCACTGTTAATGCATATTGCTGTAACAGGCAGCAACCGACATTAGATGTGATAAATCGAATCGCGGAAATTCTCAATGTGGATATGCAGGAGTTAATTGATGGATACAAAAAGGTATATTAACAATTGATTTTTTGTGATGAGTCATAGTAGTACCCAAGCACCTCTTAAGAGTAATCAAACAAAGATTAAACTTAGAGAAAAATACGAATCCCTAGAAAAAATATTCTCGCCTCATGGCCATGAGGTGAGCACTTATCACACCCCTGTAAATTTCGAAGAAGCCCTACATTGTCCTATTCATCGTTGGTATGCTTACAAAGAAGGATTTTCTCCTTCCTTCGTTCGTGATTTTATAACAAAATATTCAACTTCTATCTCTGATGTAGTATTTGATCCTTATGGAGGGGTGGGCACAACCGTATTGGAAGCCAACATTAATGGCTATGAAGCATTTTCCTTAGA
>JAGABW010000072.1 GCA_017614465.1 Bacteroidaceae bacterium
CAGCAATGTGAACAAGGGCAGGTCAAGGAGGGATTCTCTAATTTACTTAAAGCAGAAAGAGCAGCAGATAATACTTCTAACATCAAGTTAAAACAAAAAATCGTAGAAAAGATAGCCGAGCAATACCTTTATTCCGGAGACAGCGATCTCGCAAAACAATATTGCGAAAAGAATTATAATCTTTCCGTCAAGGCTAATAACAAAGAATGGCTTGCGTATGCACATATATTATATATGGTGTTGTATTATACGCAAGGGAATAAAGTAAAGGCTAAACATGCGTTAGAGAAGTGTGAACCATATATTGAGTATGTAAAAGGAGAACAAAAATCTTATCTCTACGCTTATCTTGCCAGCTTCATGTTGCCAGATAGTATCAATAAGGCCATTGAGTATATCAATAAAGCACAGGAATATGGAAAGAACACTAATGTGTTCTTTGTTAAAAGCAAGATACATCAACTCCAGAAGGAATACGACAAGTCCAGATCTTGTCTGGATTCAGCCTATCATATCAGTTCTTCTATACATGACAAAGCAACTATAACAAGTAATATATCCAAGATATGTGAATCTGTTCAGGATTATGAGGGAGCCAACAAGTATAATAAGCAGCTCATAAACCTTAAGGACTCTCTCTATAAACAGAGACAGCAGAACAATATAAGGGGTATTATGGCCCAGAATGAGTTTGAACACCGACAGTTTCTGTTTCGCCAAAAAATATCCTATTTTATCTTCATTATTGTTATTCTTGTCTGTATATGCATAGGTATATATATATTCTTTAAATTCCGTTCAAGCAAGATTAAGGCGAAGGTCCTTGAGAACCAGTTGCTGATTAATCTGTATTCCGACAAGATTAAGAACCTGAATGAAATCAGTTCAAATAAGAATAATGAGGTTAAACAACTGCAAGATAAAATTGATAACCTGAACCACAAACAGTCAAAGATACTTTATGAGGGAAAGGCTCTGTATGAGAGTCTGGTAGAAGGAGGTACGGTTGTCACATGGACGAAAAACGACTACCTGCATTTTATTGAATACTATAAACTCATAGATTTCCCATTCGTTGTTCAGCTTAATACGGATTATGATCATCTTTCACCTAGGTATCAGTTGTTCGAGATATTAAGTCATATGGGTAAATCCGATACAGATATTGAGCGGATTATGGGTATCAGTAACAGTACGATAAGATCGACGAGAACAAGAATCAAGTCAAGAAAGCTATAAATCGCTGGAATTCTCATCTTATCAGCCCTTAAATTGCTGCATTATTCTTCGTAACAGCGTGCTGCCTTTTATGCAACACGCTGTTATATTGACTGTTACTAGCGTAATTTACGCAACGTTTATTTTGTTTTTTTCTCCAATTAATTTGTTTTTCTCAGGAAAAGGAAATAGCTTTGCAGTGAAAGTAATTCAATAACAATCTAAAATTATAAACCATTATGAACAAAAAATTATTCTGCTTGGTGATGGCTCTTTTCGCCGTTCTTCCCAATTACAATGTTGCATGTGCTGACAATGAACCTGATGATGATGGCATTATATTACCAACATTGCCACATAAAATAAGGAGTTGCAACAGACCTGCTGTTTACGTCAGCTATAATGATTATATGGGAGCCGCAGAGATTAGTTTCACTGGAGTATTGAATAATGTTACTATTAAAGTTTATCATGAAGGCATGTTGGTCGACGATATCACAATAGGAACCACCAGCTATGGATACAAAGAAATCGTATATTTCAGCATGGGTGAAGGAGACTATAGAGTAGTCGTTGAGACAAATGGCAACACCATATACAATAATACTTTTGAATATACAGACTAATTATCAACTATCATTTAGGGTTTAGCTTTGAGAGAGTGCATCGTCTGTGATGCACTCTCTCTATATGCACCTCTTACTAAAATGAGATTGTGTTTCAATTTTTGGTGGATCAATTTTATTAAAGGCATCCATATGTCAACACTTTTCAATAATACACCTTTACACATACCCCAAAAATTGAAACGCGGAAAGTTCGTCATGGATTTGGAAGATAATAGAATTCTTTATACATTTGCAACGATAAACTTGTTGAACGGTGGCTACTTGGAATAAAGATAACTCATCATGCGACTCGCAAATGTTTCCGTCTTGGAGTCACAAAAGTAAGTCTTACATTTTGCGGGCGTCGACCTGTTGCTTCAGATCCTCCCAGTTTCTGAAGCCGAGGGATTGCTCGTTGTGCAGCAACTGCACCAGGATATCGCCTGCGACATTCTTGTAGAAGACCATCTGCAGATTGGCTGCCATCGGCAGGATCTCATCCATGCCCATGCCCCCGGTATCGACACCCATCAGTGTCAGCAGACGGTAGAGGTTCGTGTCATGACCAAAACGCAGATCAGCACCTACATCACCCCTGGCTATAGCCGCATCAGCATCGGCCTCGATACGACGCCAGAGTGAGACGGCACTGCGGGCGGCAATCCCACCGTTCAGACTCTCATCGCCATTACAGATGGTCATCCGCTCGTTGTTCATCGCATAGACAGCCTCCAGTTCCTCTCTTGTGAAGATATCATAGAGCGAGACGTCCAGTTCCACATCCTGCATATCAGAGGCGATCGTATGCAGTTCCGTAAGCAGTCGCTCAGGATTCTCAACCTTCGACGGATCGATAAACAGTGTCTTGACAAAACGGTCAGTCGAGACCGTTAGTGGCACATGGGTACGGTTCTCCAGAGCCTTCTCCTCTGGCGAGGTATAGGCGATCCACGCCATATCCTCTTCGCGAGTCACGGGCTGGATGTCCAATGAGGGGTTCTGTGTCTGAAGCTCGGACAGGAAGTTCAGCATACTGCTCCTGCAACGGCCAACGGTACTGGAGTGAGCCGTCAGATGAGCCTCGGCCGTGAAGAGGTGAGGAAAATGGCGGAACATCCTCTGG
>JAGABW010000073.1 GCA_017614465.1 Bacteroidaceae bacterium
ATGGTACATCAACTACGATAGGATTACCATCCTGATCAGTCTCATGTACGATTGGCAACTGTGCAAAGTTTTGAGCCTCATATTTAGCGACTTGTTGACAATCCATAGAAAGAGTCTGAGTGAAATAGCCGAATCTGTACAAGAAACCGACTGCACACATATCGACATTTGAATCAGATGCCTCTTTAATGTAGTCACCAGCCAAAATTCCCAATCCGCCAGAATATATCTTAAGTACATGACTCAAACCATATTCCATACAAAGATAAGCTACAGAAGGACGTGATGTGTCAGGTTTTACATCCATATATTCACGGAATTCCTTATACACCTTATTCATCTGTGCAAGATATTCTTTGTTTGCTGCGAATTCTTCAAGAGTCTTATAGTTTATGCGAGTTAACATCAGAACTGGGTTCTGACTAACCTGGTGCCATAATTTAGGGTCTAAGACCTTATATAGTTGTTTGGCATCGTGGCTCCACGACCACCACATATTATGAGCAATTTCATCCAGAGGTTTCAGTACTTCTGGGATAGATGTGTTCACTGTTACATTTCTCCAATTAGGAGCTGTGGCATTACATGCTTGTAGTTTCATAGTCAAAAATGTTTAACAGTTAATAATTCATTAAATTTGTAGAGCCCTAAATCACTCTACCTGGAACGATGTATTTATTTTCGTGTTTATGTATGCGCGAATCACGTTTGTTCAATGCCTTATTGTAGGCATCGTAATAATTTTCGATAAACTCACTCCACAAAGCCTTACTTGCAATTTCAGAAGCTTCGTTACGTAATTTGTTAATCTTACGCTGGTTAAGTTTTGAGAAAACAAGAAGTATATCTTTTATCTCCTCTGACACTTCCACGAAGTTATTATCTGTGCGATGCAGAACAGAAACGGCATTCAGACCATCTTTTTTATTGTTCTCTGGCATCAGTCCTTTAACCCACAGACCAAATCCGGCAAGATCGGTTGTCACACAAGGTATATGGAATGCTACACTTTCTAAAGGAGTATAACCCCATGGTTCGTAATATGAAGGATATACACATATGTCGTTACCAATTAACAAATCATAATAACTCATATTGAATATTCCGTCGTCTCCTTGTAAATAACATGGCACATATATCACTTTCACATGGTCGTTACCACGATTGTGCATATCAAGCCAATTCATCTGATTCAATATCTTATCCTGATCATAATTATATATCAGATGAGTGATGCGTGAATCACCACAAGAAGAGTCATATTGCTTATTCTTCTGTAGGCGTTCCTGTAAGTCTGGACGTGGACCCTTTGTCCATGCAGGGACATTTATCAGCACAAGTACATCGCGTTCAAGTCTTTCGTCCTGACGAAGTCGGTTTATAGCATCAACAAAAAGGTCTATACCTTTATTTTTATATTCGTATCGTCCACCTGTGCTTACAATAATTGTCTGGTCGTCCAGATTTGAGCCCAACAAAGCATTTGCCACTTGTAAAAGTCTTGCACGTGCTTTCTTTCGGGCATCATTGAATTGTTTGCCTTCAGCTGGAACGAAGTTATTTTCAAATCCGTTAGTCAGAACAGCATCAGGACGTTTCTCCAGAAGCGACATACATTCTTCAGCTGTAATATCGCTTACAGTTGTAAAAGCATCCACAGCATGTGCTGTCTGTTTCTCCAACGAGTGTTTTGATTGCATATTCAACTCAAGCGCCATCTGATCGCCATTATATGCCCACAGATAGTCATATAAAGGTTTTTCATTTCCTGCTATCGAGCGACCTATACTTGTTGCATGAGTTGTGAAGACAGTTGCTATATCTGGTAATGATTTTTTCAGATATAACGCACCAAGACATGTCATCCATTCATGAGCATGATAAATGACATTATCATTAACAGTCAGATTATGGAAAGAATAATAACTCTCCACTACTTTCGCTGCTGCATACGAGAACATATTAGCTTCATCATAATCACCATAGGCGTGATATGAATCAACTTGATAGTTGTCCCAAGCCCAACGGTATATGTCGTTCTTGTGCTCATAAAATGGCACATAGTCAACTAATACAGCAATTGGATTGCCTGGAATATTCCAACGGCCAATTCTGATGTTCAGACCTTCAGACTTAGCAGCCAATTTCCATGTAGAAAGGAGTCTTTTATTTTCCTTGAATAAAGGATTATCTTTATCAATCCATAAATCAGGACCAACAAAAATCAACTTGTTTTTATAGGCATCAGTAAGAGTCTTTGCATGAGTTGACAGGACAGTATAAATCCCCCCCACTTTGTTACAAACTTCCCACGAAGACTCAAATATATATTTTGGTTGTCGTGTTCTATTCATCTCTTATCTTAATTAACTCTTTACAACAACTAAAAGAAGTTATTATAAATGATAAAACAATCTCATACCTTATTTCTGCTGCAAAGTTACATTTTTTTTCTTAACCACCAAAACAATAGCATCTTTTTGCATATAAAATCGATTTTCACACACAAATTGTGACAAACTCGCGTTATTTCTACTAAATTTTCAGCACAGCATTACTAAATTATCAACTGCGCCTCAACGCCAAACGTTCTACATTCAACTCGCTTTAGTGCAAAAGAAAGTCCCGAGAATCGGATAAGACCAATTATCGGGACAAAAAATATACTTAATATGATTGTTTACATATCTTTGTATGACTTGTATTTTGCAGCTTCAGCAGGCTTCTTCAATGTTGTATAAGCTTGATACAAGAAATATCCCCACAATCTTGGAGTATCAGGAGCGAATTCCTCAGCTTTCTTGAAATAGCCGATAGCTTCATTGATATAATTAGTACATACATCTACCTTATTACGGTTATCCATTGCGAGTTTCCATGTTGAAGTACCGGCACTGGACCATGCTTCGGCATTTGTACCTGTAATTTCAGCAGCTTCTTTAAATGCTTTTACAGCATCTGTAAACTTATTCTGTTGGAAATACATCACACCTTTAGAATACTGTGCGAAATCATCATCAGGGAAACGTTCTTTAAGTATATCACACATTCCTAACATCTTATCCCACTGATGTTTATTCATATAGTATTCAAGTAATACTTTAGGGAAGAACTTCTGACCTGGATCTATAGCCATACCTTTTTCAGCTATTTCAAGCCATTTGTCCATCTGGTCGCGTTGCTTGTAGATAGTCATCAAGTCAGAACAAGCCATTACTCCATAAGTCTTAGAGCCGAGTGCTTTTTCAAGAATAGGAATGAGCGCTGTTGTATCTGCTGAAGTCTTTGCAAGAGATTTCTTAGCAGTAGCGAGGAAATAATATGCATCAATACGAAGAGTATCGAGTGAAGGATTATTTACTCCTGCAAATAATGGTTCGTCAAATGTTTCATCGAATCTTGTCACAAACTTGATACAACGTTCAGGATCAGTAGTAGCCAAGTTTGATGCAGCGATAACCAAGTTTGAACGAGGTCCTGAAGCAATCTGCTGATACATCAGACGGTTTTTCTCAATTTCTTCAGCTTTCTTCAACTTTCCTTTAGCATCAGGAGTGTTGTCACACTTGTTTGCTTTTGAGAAAAGGTCAACCAATGTGTATTGGTTGTCGAAGAACTTGCTCATATCCATCTGACCAGTAGTAGAACGGTCATTAAGCATCTTAGTCATATAAGCAGCTTGAATACGACCTGCTGTGTAATAAGTTTCCCCCATCACACTTGTTACAGGATCTTGCATGCATGATTGGATTTGTTGCCATGCATCATCTATCTTGTCGTACTTTATGGCTTTTTTATCAGCCATTGCCTCATCAAGCATCATCTTAACTTTGTTAAGGGTAGATTTCTGTGCAAATGATGCTGTACCAACAGCCATCAATGCTGAGACTAATAAAATTCTTTTCATATTAAATAATTAAGTTTTGATAGGTTAATGTCATTTTTTATCATTCGTTGTCCTGTTCAGGTTCTTTGTCTTCAGGTTCAACGGCTTCGTTTTCCTCCATATTATTATTGTCTGGGAATGTCAGATTGCGTTGTCCGTCGGCATCTGGCACATTCTCAAGTGCTTCATCCTCTTCTATTTCTTCATGTTCAACTTTACATACACTTGAAATAACATCGTTACGCTTCTTGAGATTTATCAGACTCACACCTTGAGTATTACGTCCTTGAACACGAACACTCATAAGTGCCAAGCGGATAGCGACACCACTCTTGTTGATAATCATCAAGTCGTCATCGTCGGTCACACTCTTTATTGCAATAAGCTTACCTGTCTTTTCTGTGATATTCAGAGTCTTCACACCCTTACCATTACGGTTTGTTATACGGTAATCATTGAGAGAACTACGTTTTCCGTATCCCTTTTCACTTACTACAAGTATTGTTGGTTGGTTAGGGTCGTTCTCGAACTCTTCATCAGTCATACCTTCAGGTCTGTGCATTGCAATCATACCGATGATTTCGTCTTCACCGTCATCGTCGAGCTTAAGAGCACGTACACCTGCTGCACCACGTCCCATGACACGTACTGTACTTTCTACGAATCTGATTGCACGTCCGTTGCGGTTAGCGATGATTATCTCGTCGGTTCCAGATGTAAGCAATACTTCCTTAACTGTATCACCTTCGTTGAGGTTGATAGCGATAAGTCCGTTGCTACGTGGACGAGAATAGTTCACAAATGCAGTCTTCTTAATCAAACCACGACGAGTACAGAATACAAGGTTATGGCTGTTTACGAATTCTTCATCGTTGATATTCTTTATACAGATAAACGCTGTTGCCTTATCGTCGGAATCAATGTTCAACAGATTTTGAACAGCACGTCCCTTGAATGTCTTTCCTCCTTCTGGAATGTCATATACTTTCATCCAGAAACAACGTCCTTTCTGTGTGAAGAACATCATTGTATTGTGTCCTGTTGCAGGATATATAAATTCTATGAAGTCGGCTTCACGAGCGCTTCCGCCCTTGCTACCTACTCCTCCACGAGCCTGAGTACGGAACTCACTCAATGGAGTACGTTTGATATAGCCGAGGTGAGAAATTGTTACGACACAAGCATCATCGGCATAGAAATCCTCTGGATTGAAGTTTTCACTTCCACGAGGGTCGATTTCAGTCTTACGCTTATCTCCGTATTTTTCCTTTACTTCAAGGAGTTCGTCCTTCATCACTTTCTTACAGAGTTCAGGATCATCGAGAATCTGTTGTAAGTAAGCAATGAGTTTCATCAACTCATCATATTCTGCATGAAGTTTATCTTGCATAAGACCAGTAAGTTGTGCAAGTCGCATATCAACGATAGCCTTAGCCTGAATCTCATCGAAACCAAAACGTTCACGTAATTTTTCCTGAGCCTCACTTGGGTTCTTTGCAGCCTTGATGATACGAACAACCTCGTCGATATTATCACTGGCTACGATAAGTGCTTCAAGAATATGAGCACGTTCTTCTGCCTTTTTCTTATCAAACTTAGTACGTCTGATAGTTACGTCGTGACGGTGTTCAACGAAGCATGCTATACAATCACGTAATGAAAGAGTCTTTGGACGTTTCTTAACGATAGCAATACAGTTAACAGAGAAACTTGACTGCAACTCTGTCATTTTGAACAACTTATTCAGAACGACATTTGAGTTTGCATCACGTTTAAGGTCAATAACGATACGCATACCTTCACGGTCAGACTCATCATTAACGTTACTGATTCCTTCAATCTTCTTATCATTTACTAATTCAGCTATACGCTTAATCAGTTCAGATTTGTTTACGTTGTATGGGATTTCATGAACAACGATCTTCTCATGTTGGCCATCTGTCTCAAAATCAGTTTTTGACTTTATCACAATACGTCCCCTACCTGTTTCGTATGCATCCTTGATACCATCAGTACCACAGATTATACCTCCAGTTGGGAAGTCAGGACCTTTAATATATTGC
>JAGABW010000074.1 GCA_017614465.1 Bacteroidaceae bacterium
AGGAAACTTAATCCTCATCTTCCAGAAGGAGAGATGTATAGTATATACCTACTTGATGAAAATAATAATATACAACTTGTGGGTAGTCCGCTTTTCAATACAGGAATTGAGGATGAACTTCATAATATCCTTGAAGAAAAACTAAAGTAAAGTATATTAAATACATATAAAACATATTTCTAGAAATATGCCATTCTCAAACCTAGGTGAGAATGGGAACTGACCTCTATGGTCAAAAGTTTAATAACAATAATTAAAGATAGAACGTATGAAAAAATATTTTAAGATACCAGTTTGTGCGATGGCATTTGTCGCAGCTGGTCTTGGTGCCATGAAGGCTTATAATGCAAGTGGTTATAATATTGGACCAAATTATATGTCAAATGCATCTTTGCTTAATGCAGAGAATATTTCTGCATATGGTGATGGTGGTACATTGGGGGATGCTTGTAAATTTATTAATGGTATCTGGGATTGTATTAAGGATATTGTAGATCCAATAGACGAAAATTCAGAACCAGAGCCAAAGCATTATATAATTTCAATCCGATCATGCTGTCGTGGGTATGATGCGCAAGGCCACCCTATTCATGGCACCCAAGACTGCTGTATAGAGCAGCAAGGTGAAGGGTCCGATCAATGTACTCTAGGATGGACTGGTGCATGTGTGTAATTTATTAGTATTAGTATATTAGATTTATATGTACTATAATCCGAATCTTTCAGTGGTTGTGTAAAAATAATCACTGAAAGATTGTTATAGTTACAAAATTTTTGTTATCTTTGCGTTCGATTTACTGAAAAAATATCTGCGTGCTGTCAATTAGACAATGACTGCAAAAATTGTTTGAAAAAGTAACCTGAAAAGGTCACGAATGCCCAATATGTAGTTTTTTTCTACGTTGGTCATATTTTCACAAATGATTTGAAAGAAGATGAATTGTCACCAGTAACAGAGGAATAACTTTCGGTGATTAATACCTGTTTATTATTGTCGTTCCTATTGTTCCTCAAAACATTGTAAGTTAACGTATTACTAATATTTAAATCCGTTGTTACCGCGGAAACCTTGTCTTATGAATAATAACCTGAATACTTTGAATTACGACAGAAGAAAGTCTCTCTGCCTATATCAAAGATTAAAGAAAACTCTTACTTGTTGTGCAGTAGTTGTTGCTGCATCTTGTGGCGTATTGATGAACTCGTCATGCGACCGTGACCTTAAACTCGCCCTTGAACTGGCTGGTGATAACCGTTCGGAAATGGAGAAAGTGCTTGAACATTTTAAGAACGACCCTGATCCATTGAAGTATGAGGCGGCAAAATTCCTTATAGAGAATATGCCGTATCATTCTACCAAATTCGGTCCGGGAGTGGCTCAACACGATTCTCTCTATATGGCGATGTCAGAACAGGCAATTGATTTCCGTCATGACTTCTACAATAATCAGATTGACAGTGTGGTAGATTTTACCCATGACCAAGTAGTGTCTGATATAAAATCCATGAAGGCTGATTTCTTGATTAATGTGATTGACGAGGCTTGTGATTTATGGCATAATGTGAATCAGAATGATGAATACGACAAGTCTTTGTTCTTTGACTATGTGCTCCCTTACCGATTGCTTGACGAACCATACAGTGATTGGCGTGCGTTTCTCGATAAGGAATTCCCTTTGTTGAAGGACTCGGTGGTGTGCAGTCGTCGTGGTCCTCAGATTGAAGCTGAAGACGGTGAGGTTTCTCAGGCAAAGACAGAGGAATCCATTGGAGCATCGCAAGGAAAGATTGTGACTTTAGACCATGAGGGCGCAAAGGTGTCGTTTGTAATCAATTCTTTAGAAAAAGCACGCAAGAACCTTTTCCTTAGATATACTGCAACCGCAAAGAAAGCACGTGTGTTGGTTGAGCTGAACGGAAAAACTCTTGACACATTACGTCTTGACCCACTAAAGAATCTTAAGACATTCCGTGACAGTAGGGTTGGATTTGAAATACCTCTTGATAAAGGCGACAATGAACTTTCGCTCAGTTTTGCAGGCGACACTATTGGAGTTGACCATATCCAAACTGTAGCGATAGAACCATACAGAAGATGTTGGTTGAGTGATTTCTCTGATTCGTTCTGCATGATAAGTAATAAACAGACTGGCAATTATATCACCTTTGACACATTGCAGGCATCACTTTCTAACGTGGTAGAACTCAAACCATTGGCTAAGAACGACAGTTGTCAGTTGCTCAGCATGGAATATATGGGTGATCCATGCTGGAAAATCAGTACATTCAAGGAAGACTCCATTGATTTATGTCTGGATGTGCAGTATGCAAGTCTGCAGTTTGGTACAGCAATCAATCAGACAGCATTCCGTCAGTCAACATCACAGAAATGGATTTTTATTCCAGTAGGTGATGATTGTTATAAGATAATGTGTAAATACAATGGTTTGTTCCTTGAATCTGCCATTGATGAAGAGACAGGAAAAGAACGACTCATACAGAATCCATATAACGGAAGTGATGCCCAGAAATGGCATGTTGAGAAGAAAGGAAAGAATCCTCATATGAAGACTCTTTTTGCTCCAGGAAGTCTGCTTTCACGAGCTTTGCCGATTTTCGATGTCACCATACAGTATGAATTCATAGCATATCGTGGCGATTATACTCCATCGGCGGTGTCTGTATGTGCAGCTAAGACTGGTAAATGTCGCGACGAAACCAATTTCGTGGTATATCTGTGTCGTCATTTGGGAATTCCTTCTGCCATTGACTTTACTCCACACTGGGGTAACCGCACTCAATCGCACGCATGGAGCGTACTTATCAAACCCGACGGAACATCAACTCCGTTCTATATCGGTTGTGCTCCAGGCGATACAGCACAGTATTATCACAGCTATCTGAAACCAAAGGTGCTGAGACACCGATTCCAACTAAATAGAGAGATTGTAAACGACTTCCAATATGAGAAGGAAATATATGGTTTGTTCAGATTGCCGGATTTCATTGACGTGACTGACGAATACTACACCACTACAGATGTGGTTAGGGATGTTCCTGAGAAATACAAAGACAGACATATCGCATATATATGTGTGTCTGACGGACGCAGTTGGGCTCCTGTATATTATGGTAACATAAAAGGCGGAAAGGTTACTTTCAAGTCTATGGGACGCAATATATTATACACAGCAGCTGTCTGTGAACGAGGAAAGGTTGTTCCTATTGGCGATCCGTTTATCGTGGAAGCCGACGGAACAGTAAGAAGTGTGTCGGTCAATACAAAGAAGAAGCAGACCATGAAACTGCTACGTAAGTATCCGTTTATGGGTAAGCAGGATTACTTTAATGCCCGCATGTCGGGAGGTAAGTTCCAAGGTGCCAACACTGCCGATTTCTCAGATGCAACCGATTTCTATGTTCATGAAGGAATTACCAACGGAAACTGGTATGATATCCCTGTGAAGTCAGAAGATACATTCAGATATCTACGTTATATCGGTCCTAAGGGCTCATATTGTAATATCAACGAATTGTATTTCTATGACGAGAACAACAAACAGATAGAAGGTGCGATAATCGGTACTGAAGGCGAATCGTGGGCAGATAAAGACAAAGTGTTCGACGGTGATATCCTTACTGGATTCACAGCAACCAGTCCTGACGGCAACTGGGTGGGAATACAACCAAAGACAGCAACACGTGTGTCACATCTGCGTTTCATTCCACGTACAGACGGCAACTGTATTGAGGTTGGAGACGAATACGAACTTGTATATTGGACAGGTAAGGACTGGAAGATTCTCAATACTCAAAAAGCAAAGCATAATGTGTTGACACTGAAGAATATGCCAAGTGGCGGTCTTTATCTGTTGCACGACAAGACCAAAGGTTGGGAAGAGAGAATCTTCACATACGAAGACGGTGAACAAGTGTGGTGGTAATAAGCTTGGAGGAAAGATATTTATCACAGACTCATTAATTGATATTGTCATTTAAGAAATATACAAGTAAAATGAAGAACAGCAACAAATTATCATATACTCTCATTTGCATTTTAGCCGTAGTGTTCCTTATTTCCTCCATCACAAAGATGGTCAACATCCATTCCTTTGCGATGGAGGTAGGGGAATACATCGATCTTTATATGCCCAGTTGGTTGCATGGCATGCAGATGTCATGCGCTATAGGCGTGTGTATTGCCGAATTCACGTTGGGACTTATCGGTTTGCGACGTGAATATATGGCAGTGGCAGGATTGGGCATCTTTGCCATGTTGACATTCTTTGTGTGTTTAACAGCTCAGAATGTCTTTTTCCCAACAGTGTTTGGCAGTGTGGAATCTTGCGGATGTTTTGGCGAGTTGATTCATTTTTCTCCTTTGGCATCCTTTATCAAGAGTCTTGTGATGTGGATAATCGCACTGGTGGCAATTGTCATGGTATTGATTCATTTGATTAAGAAAACAGAACATCTCCGACTTTCATGGATGTTTAAGGATATTTATTTTTATTTTTCTGTCATAGCGGGCGTATTATTGATAATGTCCTCATATTTCTATGTAAACGAGATGGAACATGTAACATATGTATGTCTGTATTCAGTATTATGTTTATTAATCGCAATAAGTGTATATTTGTTGTTTAGAAGAAATGTGAAGAAAGTATGCTGAAGAATATATTCAAATATATTGTATTGCCTTTTATTTCAATTCCTCTATTGTATGGAGTGTGGTTGTTGTTGCGTGCGTTTGTGTTCGATTATTTTACGATTCCTACGAATTCAATGTACCCAACCTTGAAACCAGGATATAAGGTGGTGGTGAATAAGTTATTGATGGGAGCCAGAATTTACGAGGATTTTGATTTTACCAACAATCATGAGCTGAAGTCGTGGAGAACAAAAGGTATGCGCCCGATAAAGCATAACGACATAGTTGTATTTAATTTTCCGCAACGTGAAGGAAAAATCGGTTTTACCATCAATTATGTGTTCTGTAAACGTGTTATGGCCTTGCCTGGAGATACATTAAGTATTGTTGACGGTTACTATAAGAACAACAACTATGAGGGTGTGCTCGGACTTGAAAATCAACAGAGAATATTGTCGGATACTCCAGACTCACTGGTGGGTCCAATGCTGGTCAGTATGCCATACGCATGGCACTTGAAATGGACAATCCGCAATTTCGGTCCGTTATACATGCCACGCAAAGGAGAGACCATTCGATTGGTTCCTTCAAATGCGTCACCTTATCGCACATTATTAGAGTGGGAAATCGGTAAGGAAATCACATGGGATTGGGACACAGAAACTGTATTTGCAGATGGTGAACCAATAAAATGGCATACGTTCCAACATAGTTACTATTTCATGGCAGGTGACAACGTGATGGATTCCAGCGATTCACGATATTGGGGACTTGTGCCAGAGGAATATATCGTAGGTGTAGTGGATTGGATTATAGAAAAGGAAAAATCGGAGAGATAACTCAATGTGACTCCTAAACAAACATATTAAGTAATTTATTTATGAATAAAGATATAACAGAATCATTACAGATAATAAAAAAGAATCTTAATGTAAAGTCGATTATTGGTGCTTTAGGATTTATCTTCCTTCTGTGGTTGACCTTACGTCCGGTTGAGTTGCGATTAGATGGTGCTGATGAGTTGCTGATATGGGCGATGCCTGTGTTTGTGCTTGTTGCGTTACCAATGCTTTTTCTCCGCAAAGGAAAAATACATGTATCTGTAATAGATTGGCTTGTAGTGTTGTGGATGATATATTTCGTCTGCCGTACGTGGATGGGCGGAGAATATGCTTGTGCTACCCAGTTCTTGAAAAACACAATGATGTTTGTCTTGTATTTCGTGGCACGTATATTCTTTGGATGCTATAAGACACCGGCAAAGATAATGATGTTCCTTATAATGCTTTTTGGTTGCTATGAAGCTTTATGGGGCTTGGTGCAGATTATCAATGGTAGCAGCCGACATTATCTGTATCTTCTTACAGGTAATTTTCAGAATCCAGGACCATATTCTGCATATCTTACTATTACAGCCGTTATCGGTGCCGTATGGATTTTGCGCATAAGAACATGGAAATATGTGAAATGGGAGAAGTATGTAGTAGCAGGCATGACTATGTGTTGTCTGGTAGTTCTACCGGCAACATGGAGTAGGGCGGCGTTTGTGACATTAGGTTTGATTGCATTATGGATTTACCGCGATAAATATAAGAAATATAAATACTTGGTATGGTTTCTGCTATTGTTATTGGCAGTAGGATTCTATTTCATAAAACAAGGTTCAGCCGACGGTAGAATGCTTATTTGGCAGGCAACATTGACATCGTGGTTGCATTCCCCTTGGTTGGGCGGAGGAATCGGCAGTTTTAATAACATGTGTTCAGAAGGAATTGCCGAGATGTATTTAGCAAATCAAAACTCCAACCTGTTTGATTCAGCGGGTGTGGCAGATTATGCTTATAATGATTTTCTGAGAATATTAGCAGAACAAGGAGTAGCTGGCGCTGTGTTAACTCTGGCTATTGTTGTGTTAGTAATGATTCGCATATATAAGTGTAGTCGTCCGTTGTTTTATGGATTGTTGTCACTGATTATATTCTCAATGTTTTCATATCCGTTTGAGTTGCTTCCATACAGAATAATAGCAATATCAATTGCAGCATGGACATTATCGGTGCAAAAAGACAGAAGTAGTTTGCGTGTAAATAAATTTTTCATTATATTTGCATCGTGTATGATATGTGTTGCATGTTATTTTCTGTATAAGGAGATAACTCCCCGTAAGACAGCCGATAAGGATTACAGTATGTTCTCGGGAATCAAACATGCGGCATTTATTGATGACTATTACGATCTTTTACCTCAAGAATATGATAATCCGACTTTCTTGTTTGATTTTGCAAAAAGTCTGAGAACACAAAATCGTTTCAATGACAGTAATGCATTTCTTAAATTAGGTACAAAAGTTTGTTGTGATCCTATGTTCTATGTGCTTATAGGTAATAACTATAGCGATATGGGATTGTACAAACTGGCAGAGAAATCATATAAGAAAGCATATGCGATTATGCCTAACAGAATGTATCCGCTTTATCAGATGATGAACATGTATGAGCAATCTGGTCAACATAAAAGAGCATTACTTATGGCAAAACGGATTATAAACTATACCCCAAAGATAAAATCTCCAGCAACTGAAGAAATGAAGGAAAAGGCAAGTAATCTGGTGATGGGTAAGGTGGTGTCTGACGAGAATGAGAACGATGATTTGTTGAAGGACAATTGATTACAAACATGAGATTCGTGATAAACATAAAATAAAAGTCGATATAGTAACATCGCAAAATTGATAAACAGGAAACAAATACATGAATATATATAATATGTTTAGAATAAAAAGATTGACAAGTGCCTTTCTTGCTTGCTTATTGATGGGAGGAGCAGTTGATGTCAATGCACAGAAACAATTGAATCTTTCCGATGTGATACACATTGCACGCGAAAATTCCTTTAGTGCCCAATTGGCAAGATATAGTTATATGGCGAGTTATTGGACATACCGTTCGTTTAAGGCTCAATTATTGCCTTCGATGAATTTATCAGGTAGTTTGATGAATTATAACCGTTCGTTTGTTGAAGCCCGAAATTATGAGGACGGAAAGATTGCATATGTAGAGAATAATTCCTTATCAAATGCTTTATCTCTTTCGGTTGATCAGAATATCCTTGCAACAGGTGGTACAATCTCATTACAATCATATTTATATAGGTTGGATCAGTTTAATTATAACATAAGGACTTATAACTCACAACCTGTAAGAATCAGTTATACACAACCGCTCAGAGCATATAACGAGTTGAAATGGGAAAAGAAAACAGCTCCGATAGAATATACCATAGCACAAAAGAAATATCTTGAATCTATGGAAGATATCACTATTACTGCCACAAGTTTGTTTTTCTCCGTTCTGTCAGCGCAATCAAATTATCAGCAGAGTATAAAAAACTATGAAGACCGACAGGAACTCTATGAAATAGCAAAGAAACGTTTTGAGTTGGGTACTATTACAAAGAGTGACATCCTTCAGATGGAATTGTCTTTGCTGAACGAACAGGTTGCTGTAAACGACAATAAGATTGATTTGAACGACAGATTATACAGTTTGTTCTCTTATCTGAGAATCTCTGATTATGAGGGAGTTGAATTAATCCCTCCTTATACTATTCCTGAGATATTTATGAATACTCAGGATGTTATGCAGAAAGCATTGGATAATACATCGTATTTACACTCACAACAGCTGTCAGTTCTTGAGTCAGAAAAAAATCTGGCACGTGTAAAAGCCACAAAAGGTCTGCAGGTGCGTTTGAATAGTGAGATCGGTTTTACTCAAACAGGAAATGATTTTAAAGCAGCTTATTCCCGTTTGAAAGACAATGAGATTATCGGTGTGTCAGTTTCCATGCCTATATTCGACTGGGGTGTAAGTAAAGGACGTGTGAAGATGGCAGAAGCACAGGTGGAGATGACAAAAACCCGAATTGAACAGGAACAGTTAGAATTTAATCAGACAATAAACCGAAAGGTGATGCAATTTAACAGTCATTCTGTACAATGTAAAAACGCATTGAGAGCACAAGACATTTCAGCAGAACGATATGAGATTTCAAAGAAGCGTTTTAGTTCGGGAGCAATAAGTGTTACCGATTTGAATACGGCTCAAAGTGAAATGGAAAATGCCAAATCGCAGTATCTGAATCATTTACGTACGTTTTGGACAGATTATTATGATTTGGAGAAGATTACCTTATATGATTGGATTCTTAAAAAAGACATAAATGTAGATTTTGATAAAATTAAATAAATAACGCAGAAAATAATATAATCAGATATGAATCATAACGGATATAAAAGCCTGATGTTGATTACATCATTGTCTTTATGCCTGATTGCATGTAATAGCAAAAAGGCTGAAGTTGAAATGGACATCCCAGAAGAGGAAGAGTCTTTTATATATGTAGATACCTTATCACTACATAAGTCGGTATTTAACAAACAATTAGTTTGTAACGGTAAATTAGCTGCCATACAGAAATCTGATTTAAGAATGCCTCTTTCTGGTATTTTGAGAACAGTAAATGTCAAAGAAGGACAAATTGTCTCAAAGGGAACAGTGTTGGCTACCATTGATGATCGCGACAAAGCATTGGATTTGGAACGCGCAAAAAGAGAAATGGAACGTGCCAGAGTGGAACTCCAAGATAAACTTATTGGTTTGGGATATAGTGGAATAAACGATAATATCCCGGCAGATTTGCTTCACCGCGCAGAAGTGACTTCAGGCTATTATAGTGCAAAATATAGTTTGGAAAGTGCAACCAAAAACCTTGCTGATTGCAGACTGGTTGCTCCTTTCACTGGTAAGGTCGCCAATGTGGAGGGTAAACCTCATCAGAATGCCGACAAACTCTGTACATTGATTGATGACAGCTATTTCGATGTTGAATTTAAGATATTGGAAGCAGAACTGTCAACAGTGAAAATCGGTACTGAGGTGAAAGTCAGTCCGTTTGTCGATGAAACAGTGGAAGTGTTCGGAACAGTAACAGAGATAAACCCTACAGTTGACGAGCATGGACTTATAAAAATCAATGCACGTGTGAAGAATACTTCAGATTTGTTGGTTGACGGAATGAATGTGAGGGTGATTGTGGAGAATTCAGTGGATGGCATGTATGTAGTTCCAAAAGACGCAGTTGTTGAACGCGACGGCTATCATGTGGTATTCCTTTATCAAGACGGCAAGGCTGTATGGACCTATGTGGATATTTTATATAGTAACCTGACAAGTTTTGCCATAACAGGATGTGAGAAAAAAGAAACTCACCTGAACGACGGAGATATCGTAATAACATCAGGCAATTTGAACCTTGCCGATGATACGACAGTCAAACTGAAAAGTCCTGACTTCGCTGATGAATAATGTCTTTGTAATAATCTGTGAACATCTGAATAATATATGTTACGTTCTTTAATACGACGTCCTATTGCAGTGACGATGTGTGTGATAGCACTGCTTGTGTTGGGTATTATATCAACCAGATATATCCCAGTGTCATTGATGCCTAATATTGATATACCTCGAATAACGGTACAGATGAATGGTCCTGGTATGTCGGCTCAAGAAGTCGATGAAACACTGATCGGACCTATGGGACGCCAGTTGATGCAGGTGGGAGGACTCAAAGATATACGAAGTGAGTCAAAGATGGACGGTGGTACTATTACCATGACTTTTGAACCAGGTTCAAATATGAGTCTGCTTTTCATTGAGGTGAATGAGAAAGTGGACCGCGCCATGAATTATATGAGTGATGCAGTTGAACGTCCTAAGGTGATGAAAGCCAGTGCGATGGATATTCCCGCCATGTATCTTGATATAAAGTTAAAGAACCAAAAAAACAAAGAAACGGCGCGAGATGCCGATGTTAAGTTTGCTCAACTCGGAAAATTTGCACGCAACGTAGTAAGTCATAGAATTGAACAGATTCCGCAAACCGCAATGGTGGATGTGAGCGGAACCATCGGTACTGAAATCATATGTATTCCAAACAAAGAGAAAATGAATGCATTGGGTATCAGTACTTCGGATATTGAACGTGCCATTTCCGACAATAATATAACCTTGGAGGCTTTGAGTATTGTTGACGGAATATTCCGTTATAGTATTCATTTCGATTCTCAGATTCTCAACAAAGAAGATATCGAGAACATATATATCAATTATCATGATCGTCTGCTTCAACTAAAAGAATTATGTAAGGTTGAGGAAGTGGTTTCAACACGTAACGGATTGGTTCGTAACACTAACGATAATGCAGTTACGTTGGCTATAATCAAACAGAACGACGCACAGATGTCAGACCTGCAAGAGAGTATGAGCACTCTTGTGAAACAATTGTCTGACGAATATCCTGATATTGAGTTTCAGTTGACTCGAGACCAAACACAGTTATTGAGCTATTCTATCAATAATCTTGAAGGCAACCTGATTGTCGGTGCCATACTTGCATGTGTGATTTTGTTCTTGTTTATGCGAAACTGGCGTTTGCCAATACTTATCATATTCACAGTGCCTTTGTCACTCATTCTTACATTGATGAGTTTCTATTTATTGAACATATCTGTCAATGTAATCTCTCTTTCAGGTTTGATTCTTGGAGTGGGTATGATTGTGGATAACAGTATCATTGTGATAGATAACATAGTTCAGAAATGGACTGCAGGTGCGAAACTGACCGACTCGGTAGTTAAAGGTACAACCGAAGTGTTTGCACCTATGTTGAGCTCAGTTCTGACCACTTGCTCTGTCTTCATTCCGCTGATATTCCTCAGTGGAATTGCAGGAGCCTTGTTCTATGATCAGGCGATGGGTATTACAACCAGTTTGTTCTCATCCTTATTCGTCGCCTCTTTGGTTATACCAGTATATTTCTATGCTTTCTTCAAGAGAAAAAGAAATCGTGAGAATTGCACTCTCGACGGATTTATAGATACTCGTCTATATAATTGGTATGAGAAGGTTATGAAACTCGTGATGCGTAATATCAAAAAGATTGTTATTGCTTTCTCCGTAATGATCGTGTTGATAATCATCATATTCCCATTTCTGAAAAAAGAACGAATGCCAGAGATCGAATACCAAGATGCCTTGGTATCAATTGACTGGAACGAGGGAATTTCTGCCGAGGAGAACGATATGCGTATAATCTCACTGATGAATTTGGTGAAAGAGCATATTGAGACAACAACCGCAATGGTTGGAAATCAGGAATTTATATTGTCTCACACAAAAGATATGACAGCTTCGGAAAGTGTCGTTTATATGAAATGTCATTCAAACGATGATTTGTTGAAGGCTGAAGACATAATACAGAAATATCTGGATAAGAATTATCCTAAATGTAAGGTCGATTTCAGTGCTTCGGGTAACATATACGACTTTATCTTCTCAAGCGACAAGGCAGACCTTGAAATTCACTTGCAGACCAACGGCGGAGGACGTCCTCCGATTGCTAATTCTGTTGCGTTTGTGGATTCGTTGAAGAAACATATCCCAGGACTAAATGTGCAGCCAATCACACGTGAGACACAGATTCAGTATGTGGCTGATGTTCAGCAGATGGCACAGTATAAAGTAGATTTCAGTATGCTTTATGGACGTTTGAAGGAGTTGTTAAGCAAGAACCAGATTTATGAAATAAACAGCGGCGCACAGTCTATACCAGTATATGTGGGCGTAAATAGTAAGGAGGAACAGATTCTCTTATCTAATAGTTTGACAAATAGAGAGGGTGTCGAGATTCCTATATCATATTTGGTCGCCCCCAAAAAGATATATACATATAAGCGTCTGTATTCGGGTATTGATGGTGATTACTGTCCTGTTATGATAAATGGAGATGATGATGTCGTAAACCAATGTATGGAAGTGGCTGAGAAGATAGCAGAGAAAGACAAGAATCTGTCAGTTTCGTTCTTTGGTGATTATTTCGACAGTAGAAGTATGATCAAGGAATTGGCAATCGTATTTGTTGTGGCAGTATTGCTTTTATATTTCATTTTGGCAGCTCAGTTTGAGAGTATGGTACAACCGCTAATAATCCTATCCGAAATCGTGGTTGACGTGTTGTTCGTCCTACTTGTTCTTTGGATATTGGGCATATCAATAAACCTCATGTCAATGATTGGTATAGTGGTCATGTGTGGTATCATTATCAATGACTCAATCCTTAAGGTTGATACAATTAACCGTCTGAAACGAGGTGGAATGCCACTTATCAAGGCAATAATGGTAGCAGGTCACAGTCGTCTGAAACCAATAATCATGACATCCCTTACAACAATACTCGCCTTGTTGCCATTCTTGCATAAGGGCGATATGGGAGCCGCCTTACAATTCCCGTTGTCATTGACATTGATTGCAGGTATGTTAATCGGAACATTAGTGAGTCTGTTCTTTGTTCCAATGGTTTATTATATCATCTATAGAAAGAGTAGCAAGAAATGAAGTCGAATTTTACAGCCATATTGACTCTCTGTGTGCTGATGATTATCGGTGCTGCATTAATCCCGAAGATTGATGTATCGAACGAACCACGACCAGAACAGGGAAAGACTTTGAATATCAGATTCGATTGGCCTGGTGCCAATGCAAAGGTTGTAGAACAAAATGCAACTTCAAGAATAGAAGGTCTTGTAGCATCGGTGGCAGGTGTGGATAATGTGTCTTCCATTTCGCGTTTTGGTGGAGGTGAAGTCACTGTTCAGTTGAAGAAAGAGGCCGATGTCTCGTCTGTTAAGTTTGAGATTGCTTCACTTATTAAAAACACATACAAGAAACTGCCTAAAAAGGTTACATATCCATTCTTGTCTGGTGGTGAAGTGGTGAGGTCTGAGACTTTCAAGGATAAGGCTGATAGAGTGCTTGAATATCAGATAAATGCCAACAAAGACAATGAACAGATATTAGAATATGTAAGAACTCATGTAAAACCGGTAATTGAGAAATTAGATGGTGTTCATGATGTCTATTTACGTGGTGGCACAAGCAAATACATTGAGATAAGCTATGATCCTAATAAGGTAATCAGTTGTGGTATCACACCAAATGATGTTGCTAACGCAATACAATCATATTTAGGTACAGAACGATTTGTAGGTGATGTAATTACACACAATAAGAGGGGCGACAAGATAAGACGTTCGCTGTATCTTGCTACATCAAAAGAGGGCAAACGACTTGAAGACATGCCTATTAAAACGGTTGATAATAGTGTGATAAGTCTGAACAATCTTGCGACATTTGAATATAAACATGAGTTGCCTGATAATTATTATCGTGTGAATGGTATGAACACCATTTATCTCACAGTCAATCGTGAACCCGATGCCAACATGATGAAGACTTCTTCAAGGGTTAAGGAAACTGTTGAGAAATTTAATGCTGATAAGAAGAACGGACTATTCATGTCGGTCGTATATGATGAAGTGGAGGTTAAGATGAAAGACCTTACAGAGTTGGTATGGCAGAGTCTTATCTCGTTGGCGATATTACTTGTATTTGTATGGCTTACAAAACGAGAATGGAAATATCTGGTTATCATATCGGTAACACTTATGGCAAACATTCTGTTGGCAGTGATTGCATATTGGTTCTTCGATATCCGATTACATCCATATTCTCTTGCAGGTATTACCGTCTCATTAGGATTGATTATCGATGCCTCAATCGTCATGACCGACCATTACAGTTATTACCGTAACAGAAAGTCGGCATTGGCAATTACTGCAGCGTTGTTGACCACAGTCGGCGCTTTGATTGTTATATTCTTTATGCCAGAACAAGTGAAGCACGACTTGAAAGATTTCACGTGGGTTGTAATAATAAATCTTACATTAGCTCTTCTTGTTGCGATATTCTTTGTGCCAGCATTGGTTGATTCTCTGAATTATAATAGTAAGAATATATCACGCATTCCACGCAAACGTATGACGATGGGGTGGAAACGCTTCTATTCAGGTTATGTAAGGTTTACACAGTGTTTTAAGTGGATATATATTGTTCTTCTTATCATGGCGTTCGGTATTCCTTTTTACGCATTACCAGATAAGGTCGGTGCTGAAGCGAATCCTTATGTTCGTAATGTTGAAACCACATGGTATGAGGATTTATATAATAACACCTTGGGAAGCAGATTCTTCCAAATGAACCTGAAAGGACCATTGTCGAATATCTTCGGTGGTTCAATGCGTCTGTTTGCAAATTCGCTCAACGGAGAGAATCGTTATAAACGTTCAGACGACAAGATTCTGTATATCAGAGCGCAAATGCCATTGGGAGGTACTGCGGCCGAACTTAACGAGAAGGTTGAGATATTGGAACAGTTCTTGTCTAAATTCAAGGAAATTAAGCATTTTGAGACTCAAGTGGCTCAGTGGGGTGCATATATTCAGGTGGAATTTACCGATGAGGCTAAGCAAACAGGCTTCCCTTATATTCTTGAACGTAAGGTAATCGGAAAGGTAATCACTATTGGTGGCGCGGACTGGGCTACATATGGAATCAGTGAACGTGGATTCAGTAACTCTCTGAATCTTTCCCATCGTCAGAATCGTGTAAAGATCGCAGGATATGATTATGACCGTCTGTATCGTTATGCAGAAGATATAGTAAAGAAACTGAAGAAGAACAACCGAGTTCAGGATATCGTAATAAAAGTTCCAGATGAAAACAGTTATTATGGTAGTGATGATGAGAATGATGAGTTTTTCATGCAATATGACCGTGAAAAACTGGCTTTATATGATGTAAGTCTTCCGTATGTGTATTATTCACTTCAGGGACTTCTGTCAAGTCATGAAATTGGACGTTACGAAGACGAGAATATGTCGGCTAAGGTGAAATTGTCATCTGTGATGAACAATAAGTTTGATTTGTGGCAACTTCAAAACTCATACATAAAAGTTGGCGACACAGATATGCGTCTGTCTAATTTCATGGATATATCCCGACGTGTTGCAAACAATAAGATACCAAAGAAGAATCAGGAATATATATTGTCTGTCGAATTTAATATATTAGGTTCATATACGTATATTAATAATTACATGCAGGAAATAACTCAGGAACTCAATGCCAAGTTCCCAGTTGGTTTCCGATGTTTAGAGGATCATTATTGGGGACGCAATGACGAGAGTACTCAGTATTGGCTGATTCTACTTGTTGTAACGATTATATTCTTTTTATGTGCTATATTGTTTGAATCATTGAGATTGCCACTCGTAATCATTGTCAATATTCCAATATCCCTTATTGGTACTTTCCTTGTGTTCTATTTCACAGGTGTTGACTTTGGCAGCGGTGGATTTGCTTCTCTGGTGTTGTTGTGTGGTTTGGTGGTGAACTCAGGTATTTATATCCTGAACGAATACCGTAACATGTGTAATGCCGCGGAGAAGAAAGGGTTGGAAATTGATAAACTTAGATTATACGTAAAGGCATATAATCATAAGATTGTACCTGTATTCCTCACAACCATATCTACAATGATGGGATTGCTGCCATTCTTGATGTATGCCGAACATCAGCAGTTCTGGTTCTCTTTTGCTGTGGGATCACTTGGCGGATTGCTGTTCTCAATCATCTCGTTGGTATTCGTAATGCCTATATTTATGAAACTGCATCTTAATTTTGTTCCAGCAGTAAAAGGTAAGCGTGGTATCAGAATGCCTAAGATTATGAAGAAAATCATAAAAAGAAAAGGGAAGGCGGAGGAAAACATAACTGATAACTAATAATTATTGAGCAGAAAGCAGAAGATAAAAGTTGATAGTTATGGCGCTCTTCGCAATTAATAATTAAAAGGAATTCAATTCCTTGAAGATATATAATTACAGATTATGAGAAAAACCGTTAGCTTATTGTTGGGAATCTCACTCATTATGGTTTCTTGCAGTCAGAAGCAGAGTGTTTATACAATCTCATCAGATTTTAAGGATTGTAAGTCGGTGACATTGGATAC
>JAGABW010000075.1 GCA_017614465.1 Bacteroidaceae bacterium
ACGTTGAATTCGAAGGAATGAACACTTCTCCTGAGGAATATATATTTAAAGACATCGACCATGACGGCATTGCGGAAGTAATTGTTCGCGGAGGAGGCTTTAACGCCATATTTACCAACTTAAACGGGGAGTTGTCGCTAATTGCCAAAAGTTTCGGTGAATTCGAGAGTTTATCTATCACAGAAGATGGATTCGTGTGTTTACTTCAAGAAAGTGGACGAAGTGCAGACTTATTCAAAAGGACGTATTTTCATATAAAGAAAAGCAAAATCCATACAATTCTTTGTCATTCCGTGGACTGCTACGATGACGACGAAGAAAACACATACACGACATACACCCTCACAAAAGGAACAAAAGAGACAAAAGAGATCTCAGAGAAACAAAGTATCAATTATATGCCTTCATTCGAGGAACGTCCAATCAACTCATTAGCTAAATGGACTAAACTACAAAGGTGAAAGCAATAAAAGGGTATTTAATGTTTTTGTTAAATATACTAATAAATGATGTTATGATTTATTATCAAATGTCAACGCTAAGAAAAAATTGTTGACATTAAATCAGAACATCTGCGCTACACGTTTAATTCCACTTACAAACGTATCTATCTCCTCTTTTGTATTATACAATGCGAAAGAGGCACGAGCTGTACCTTCGATTCCCAAACGACGCATAAGAGGTTCGGCACAATGATGACCAGTACGTATGGCAATGCCCAAACGGTCTAACAAGGTACCTAAATCGAGATGATGTATGTCACCCACACGGAAACTGATCGGACCTGACATTTCACCTACGTTACCATTAAATCCATAAATATGCATTCCGTCAATCTGTGTCATCTGTTCGATGGCATATCGATAAAGGTCTTGTTCATGATGATGGATATTCTCGATTCCTAATTCAGACACATAATCCAAAGCAACGGCCAATGAATGAGTTCCCACATAATCAGGAGTACCTGCCTCAAATTTATATGGGAGTTCATTGAATGTGGTATGTTCAAAACTTACATTCTTAATCATTTCGCCTCCACCTTGATAAGGAGGAAGTTTATCCAACCATGATTCTTTTCCATATAACACTCCAACACCTGTAGGACCATAAATTTTGTGTCCGCTGAACGCAAAGAAATCGCAATCCAATTCAGAGACATCAACACCCATATGAGGAGTGGACTGAGCACCGTCGATCAATACAGGCAGATTATGCTGATGTGCTATTCTGATTACATCCTTAACAGGATTAATCGTGCCAAGAACATTAGAAACCTGAGTGACTGATACGATAACTGTATTATCGTTAATCAGTTGTTCCATTCCTTCAACATCCATGGTTCCATCATCAGCCATTGGAATAGGACGCACCTTGAAACCGTTAAGTTGCCAAGGAACAATATTAGAATGGTGTTCGAGAGATGATACGATGACTTCAGGTTGGGTTTTCTTGATATGTTTAGCAAGACATGAAGCCAAAAGATTGATGCTTTCGGTTGTGCCTCGTGTAAATATAATCTCGCTCACGGAGTTTGCTCCGATAAAACGACGGACTGTCTCACGAGATTGTTCATGAAGATCTGTTGCACGTTGGGACAAGAAATGTACGCCACGATGAACATTAGCATTTACATTATAATATTCTTCGCTTATAGCCTCTACCACACAACGAGGTTTCTGAGTTGTTGCAGCATTGTCGAGATAAACCAATGGTTTACCATAGATTTCACGTCCAAGTATAGGAAAATCCTCACGTATCTTATTTACATCGTACATATCCCTTATCAATATATAATATTAGCGGGTGCAAAGTTACGAAAAATTATACAATGAGATATGAGAATTGCGAAATTAAATTACTATCTTTGCATTCATTAGAATAATCGTCTAATGATTTCTGAGACTTTTAGTTATTTTAGAATTTTTTTCTGGTTTATACAAACGAATATGGCACTAATAAAATCGGTAAGAGGATTCAAGCCTCAATGGGGAGAAGATTGTTATTTTTCAGAGAATGCGACAATTATAGGCGATGTCACAATGGGCGATCAATGCACAGTGTGGTTCAATGCAGTTATTCGCGGTGATGTGAATTACATAAGAATTGGCAACCGTGTGAATATACAGGATGGTTCATGTCTTCACACCCTTTATCAAAAGGCTGCGATAGAAATCGGCGACGACGTAACGATCGGGCATAATGTAACACTTCATGGATGTAAAATCAAGAATTGTGCATTGATTGGAATGGGAGCCACCATACTCGACGATGCCGTAATTGGTGAAGGTGCGATTGTAGCCGCTGGCGCACTTGTACTGAAGAACACCCAGATTGGCGACGGAGAACTGTGGGGCGGTGTACCTGCTAAGTTCATCAAAAAGGTTGACCCTGAACAGGCTAAAGAACTAAACCAAAATATAGCCAAACATTATATTATGTATAAGGATTGGTATTGCGACGAAAACACAATTAATGATTGATAATTAGCATTGGTCCAGAGAACTTTCAACTCCCAACTTTCAATAATTTTACGTTGATATCGGAAAGTGGGCATAGCATTTTTAACATATTCGTATTGACAATATGACGAAAGACATAAATAATTGAGATATGACAATGATTATTGTCAAATATTTATTATCTTTGCAAGAAATTTGTAACGACTATCAACATTAAAAAAATAAAATAACTATGGGATTTTTAACAAACGACAAACTCGTTATTGTTGGAGCTGGTGGAGCAATCGGATCAACAATGGTTCAAATTGCTTTAACAATGAAGCTCACTCCAAATGTATGTCTTTATGATGTTTATGCTCCAGGAATGGAAGGTGTTATGGAAGAAATGTTCCATTGTGGCTATGATGGAGTAAATCTCACCGCTACAACTGACGTTGCTGAAGCATTCAAAGATGCAAAATATATCATCTCATCAGGTGGTGCACCTCGTAAGGCTGGTATGACACGTGAGGATCTTCTTGCAGGAAACTGCAAAATCGCAGAAGACCTTGGAAAAAACATCAAGACTTACTGCCCAGATGTAAAGCACGTAGTGGTTATATTCAACCCTGCAGACCTTACAGGACTTGTAACACTCCTTTACTCAGGTTTGAAACCAGGTCAAGTTACAACACTTGCAGCTCTTGACTCAACTCGCCTTCAGTCTGCAATCGCTAAGAAGTTCGGTTGCAAGCAATATGAAGTTACTGGTTGCGCTACATACGGCGGTCACGGAGAGCAAATGGCTGTTTTCGGAAGTGCTGTAAAAGTAAACGGCAAACCATTGAACGAACTTATCGGAACAGATGCTTGTTCTAATGAAGAATGGGAACAGCTCAAGGTTGACGTAACAAAAGGTGGTGCAAAGATTATAGAACTCCGCGGACGTTCTTCATGGCAAAGCCCAGCATACTGTTCAGTTGAAATGATTCGCGCCGTCATGGGAGGTGAAGCATTCCGTTGGCCTGCTGGAACATACGTTTGCAACGAGAAGTACAACCACATAATGATGGCAATGGACACTACTCTTGACAAGAACGGATGTTCATATAAGATGCCTACAGGAACTCCAGAGGAACTCGCTAAACTTGATGCTTCTTATGAGCACTTATGCAAGATGCGCGACGAACTCGTTTCACTCAACATCGTTCCTGAAATCAGTAAATGGAAAGAAATCAATCCTAATCTATAATACAGACCTCGGATTAACAACAAGCCTCTTCGTCCCCTACATGATTCAGGAGATGAGGAGGCTTTAAATTGTTTTTATTGACAGCACATAGGATTATTATACTACCAAGCACAAGAACATAATAAAAAGCGATGGAAACCATCACATTTATAATCCAATTCATTCTCGGACTGATCTTAGTGGTAAAGGGAGCCGACTTCCTTACCGACGGAGCCTCATCAGTGGCACGTAGATTTAATGTCTCAACTTTAATAATCGGACTTACTATCGTGGCTTTTGGCACTTCATTGCCAGAGCTGGTAGTCAGTACCGTATCTGCCATAAAAGGCAATAACGAGATTGCATTGGGAAATGTTATCGGTAGCAATATCTTCAATACACTTGCCATATTAGGTACAACAATATTAGTTACGCCTGTTATCTGCAAACGCGACTTGCTTCGCAGAGACCTTCCATTGAATACTGCGGTTACTTTCCTGATTATATTAATGATGTATTTCTTCGATCAAAACGGCAGTTTTATTTTCTCTAAAGAGAATATGACTCTTACACGAATCGAAGGAGGTATATTACTTGTAATCTTTATTACATATATATATATCACGATAGCAAACGTGCTCAAATCGAGACGGAAAAAGCACGATGAAATCAATATAAATCAAGAAAAATCAGGTGAGGCAAACAAGAAAGAGATGTCAATTCTCAAATCCACTATACTTATCATCCTCGGTTTGGCAATGCTTATTGGAGGTGGTGACTGGTTTGTGGATGGAGCATCAGGAATTGCAAGTATATTAGGAGTAAGCCAGTCTGTCATTGCACTAACCATCGTTGCGGCAGGAACATCGCTCCCAGAACTGGTAACCAGTATTATGGCTGCTCGCAAAGGTGACACCGACATGGCTATCGGAAATGCAGTAGGAAGTAATATCTTCAACATTCTATTGATACTCGGAGTATCATCATTAATCCGTCCGATGAGTCCGGGAAATATACAAACCGTCGATTTCATCGCACTTTTAGGCTCGGTAATCCTTCTTTTAGTGGTATGTCTGCTAAATGCGAACAAGAAGATAAGCAAATCATGGGGTGTATTATTTATTCTTTGTGTAATAGCATATTATACATATCTGATAATGCAAACTTTATGAGGGGTACATGATAATCCTAAAAGCATAACAGAATAAGATTTATTAATAACCGGGACAATTAAGTTTCCCTTTAAAATAGAGTAAAAAAACGATAGATAATGATTATAGTTCCTAAAAACCTGCCTCTGATTGAAAAATTAAAAGCAGAAGGTATTAACATCACAGACACTATTCCAGAAGGAGTAAAACCTCTAAACATATTATTTCTTAACGTAATGCCGGAAAAAGAAGCAAGTGAGGCTGAAATTTACCGTGCATTGGAGGTTTGTAATCGTCCGATTAACATAACTCTCATAAAAATGAGCAATTTGTTCTATAAGAACACGCCTCAGGAATATATGGACACTTACTATCAGGATGTGGCTGAGATTATGGAACAGAATCAGTATTATGATGGTTTGATTGTAAATGGTGCCCCATTACAGAAATTCAGATTTGAAGAAATAATCTATTGGACACAACTCAAGGTATTTTTCAGATGGGCAGACGAACATGTGCGTTCATCTATTTATATCTGTTGGGGAGGATTTGCACGCTTGTATTACAGCTACGGAATCGACGTGATTAGATACGACTTCCAATGGAGCGGAGTTTATACTCATAAGATCCTAAACAAGACCACACCTCTTATAGACAATTCATTAGATGAGATACAAGTGCCAGTAAGTCGTCCTTGGGGACTTCCACATGATGAGATTGCAGCCGAGCCCGACCTCGAGATCATTGCAGAGGAACCTAAAATCGGTCCGGGACTCGTGTTGTGTAAGGGTGGCAAAATAGTATTCTCATTCGCACATTTTGAATATGCTCCGGAACGACTTGCATCGGAATACAAGCGCGATACAGAGAAAGGGCTCAACCCTATATTGCCACACAACTATTTCGAGGATGACGACCCTAACAAAGCAATAAAATACACATGGGGAGATTCTTGTGAAAGATTGTATAAGGGATGGATTGAGAATTACGTCATTAAGAAATAAATATTCACATAATCATATGTTATACGGGTGCTTGGGTACCCGTTTTTTATTGAATCGCCAACAAATTCCGGTCCACTTGCATAAGCCTGTATTTATTTCTTAAAGAAAAGCGAGAAAACCCTTCTTGATAGTTCGCACTTTGTGGTACTGTTCTGCTATTGTCACGAAAATGGTTTTAGTAAACTTCCACCATTTACCAGCCGGTATCATAACACATACTATCGGATAACAAAACTTTCAAGAAGAAAAACCTCGCTCACGCTAAAAAACATAATCCAATTGGATTAAGCCTCTTTTTGTGTTTCATAACTCAACACAGAGATGATAATGCAAAAGTTTAATACCATAGAGCTCGTTTTTATCATTTTTAATGCTGAAAATCACTTCTATATAGGATTTTTTTTTTAATTTTGCGAAGTAATAATAAACAGATTAGAAAAGGAACAATCATATAATACTAACATATTAAAATCAGATTAATTTTCACAACAAAAAATCTAACTAATAACAGAACAATGAACAAAAAAACAATGAAAGCAAAAATCCAGACAAAGAAACTTTTTACGACAGCGTTCGTAACTGCAATGTTGATGACACAGGATATATCTGCACAATCTGAGTTATATCCACAACACTTCGATTTAAATCAAGTTACATTACTGGATGGTCCTATGAAGACCTCCTTGATTACAAATGCCAAATTGTTATTAGATTATGATGCAGACAGATTAATGACTCCATTCATCCGTGAGGCTGAACTCGACAAAAAATCAGATAGCAAATATTACGGATGGACCAACGATCATCCTTCATTTCCTAACTGGGGACAACCTGACTGGACACTTGAAGGACATGTTGGCGGACATTATCTTAGTGCTCTTGCACTTGCATATGCAGCATTGGCAAACAATGGCGAGACCGCACTACGTAATGAAATAAAGGCACGACTTGATTATTGCATAGCTATCCTGAAAGATTGTCAGGATGTTTATTCAAATAACAATGAGGGTTTAAAAGGATTCCTTGGCGGTCAGCCTATTCGTAATGCATGGAAGGCAATGTATCAGGGCAACGCAGAACCATTCTACAAAGTGGGCGGCTGGGTGCCTTTCTATTGCGAGCATAAAGTCCTTGCAGGATTACGCGATGCTTACATATATGCTGGAGACAAGACAGCCAAAACACTATACAAGAACTTATGCGATTGGAGCATCAACCTTGTTGCAAACCTGTCACAGGAAACAATGCAGAGAGTACTTGGCAGTGAACACGGAGGTATGAACGAGACACTTGCCGATGCTTACAAGATATTTGGTGAGACCAAGTATCTGGATGCTGCAAAGAAATATAGTCACGCATACTTCCTTAACGGAATGGAATCATACAATATTTCATTCCTCAACAATAAACACGCTAACACACAAGTTCCAAAATTCATCGGTTTTGAACGTATTTATCAACTCCAAAACAGTTCTGCCAATTATCACACATCGGCTGTGAACTTCTGGAACGATGTGACAACCAACCGCACAGTTTGTATCGGAGGAAACAGTGTAAACGAGCATTTCCTGAATCAGGAAAACTACGACAGATACATCTCACAACCAGACGGACCTGAAACATGTAACAGTAACAACATGTTAAAACTATCCGAGGATTTGTTTGATGACACTCACGATTCCAAATATGCAGATTTCTATGAGAATACAATGTATAACCATATTCTCTCAACTCAAGATCCTAACACAGGAGGATATGTTTACTTCACAACATTACGTCCTCAGGGATATAAGATCTATTCAAAAGTAAATCAGGGAATGTGGTGCTGCGTAGGTACAGGAATGGAAAACCACAGCAAATACGGTCACTTCATCTACACTCATAATGGAAAGAACACCCTTTATATCAATCTCTTTACTGCCAGTGAGCTTAATAGTAAAGATTTTGCAGTACTTCAGGAGACCAACTTCCCATATGAGGAGCAATCAAATATTACAGTAAACAAGAAAGGCAACTATACTATTGCGATTCGTAAGCCAAACTGGGTTACAGAGGGATTTGACGTTAAGGTAAACGGAGTTTCTGTCAACGGTCAGCCAGAGAATGGATATATAATGGTTTCCAGAAAATGGAATAAGGGAGACAAAATCAACGTAAGTTTGCCTATGGCACTCCGATATGAACAATGTCCGGGTCTGAACGAATATGTGGCATTCAAATACGGTCCTATCCTTTTAGCTGGAAACACAGAAGACACAGACCTTCAAAATGAATATGGAGGTGAAGGACGTATGGATCACTCACCAGGCTGCAGAGGAACACAAAAATCTCTTAACAGTTCTCCATTGCTTATCTGCGGACGCGACACTGTAACAAACCTGATCAAGAAAAACGGCAAAGGTTTGTCTTTCACAATCAATGCACCAAAGTATATCCCATCAGGTTCTATGTTTGCATCAAAGAAGACACTCAAACTCGAACCATTCTTCTCAACTCACCACACACGTTATGTGATATACTGGTATCAGGCAACAGAAGAAGATTTCATAAAGAGTGACATAGGAAAAGCTGAAGCAGCTATTCTTGCGATGGAATCACGTACAATCGACTTTGTTGGAACAGGAGAGCAGCAAAGTGAGGCTGGTCATAAGTTATCTGCATCACAAGGTTCATCAAAAGGCAGTTACAACGGAGAATTCTATCGTGACGCGCCAAACGGAGGCTACATACAATATACATTGACCAACAAAGACAAAATAGCAACTAACCTCGCAGTCATGTGCCGCTTCACAACAGCAGACAAAGGACGTGTAGGTTCAATATATGTAGAAGGAGAAAAACTCCAGACTATATCTATTCCAGCGAAGTATTCTCCATCAGAAAACGGATTCTTTAATATCGAGATTCCAATTCCTGACAAGTTGCTAAAAGATAAAAAAGGAAACGTTAAGTCAGAACTCACATTCCAGATCAAGGCAGAAAGCAACACTCTCTGTCCTGGATTATTCTATCTGCGATTATTAAAATAATCCGCACAGATAAGACTTGTCTTTCACACCAGGAGAATGCTTATAAGGCATTTACTGGTGTGATGGCATAAAAGTCATGATTATATAATAAAACTACAAATATGAAGAAACTTAAACGATTGATGCCCGATATCATCTGCGTGGCATTATTTGCAATCATTTCGCTGGTATATTTCTATCCAGCAGATTTTCAAGGAAGACGTCTAAGTCAGCACGATAATGGTGCTGCCGACGGATTAGGTGTAGAAATCAATCAATATCGTGACCAACACGATGGAGAAACACCACGATGGACCAATAGCGTATTTGGAGGTATGCCAACATACCAGATTGCACCAAGTTATGAATCCACAAAGGGAATGTCATTCATTGAGAAAGCATATCATTTATGGCTTCCCGATTATGTGTTCTACATCTTCATTTCCATGCTTGGTTTTTATATCTTGCTTAGAGCATTTGATTTCAAGCAATGGATGGCGGCATTAGGCGCAATCGTTTGGGCTTTTTCAAGTTATTTCTTTATCATTATAGCAGCAGGACACATCTGGAAAGTACTGACTCTTGCATATATTCCGCCGACAATAGCAGGAATAGTGTTATGTTACAAGAAACGTTATCTGGTGGGTTGTTGTACACTTGCATTTTTTGCAGCATTGCAGATTATGTCAAACCACGTACAGATGACATATTATTTCTTAATACCAGAGATTCTCATTGTTATTGCTTTCCTTATAAATGCAATAAAAAACAAAGAAACAAAATCCTTTATCAAAGGAACTATCGCAATAATAATTGCAGCAATAATTGCCGTTGGAATCAATGCCTCTAACCTCTTCCACACATATGAATACGCAAAAGACACAATGCGCGGAAAGAGCGAGTTAGTAAAACAAGGCAAGACAGATGATCAAACCGACAGCGGACTTGAACGCAGTTATATCACTGCATGGAGTTACGGAATAGCAGAGACATGGTCTTTATTAATCCCTAATATCAACGGAGGAGCATCTGTACCGCTCAGCATGAACGAAAAGGCGATGAGTAAGTCGGATGCAGAATTAGCCAATGCAAAAATATACGATGCTTTCACACAATATTGGGGAGAACAACCAGGAACAAGCGGACCAGTATATGTTGGTGCACTTGTTTGTATGCTCTTCGTACTCTCACTATTTATTTTATCATGGAAATCACCGATAAAATGGGCACTTTTGCTCTCTACAATCATATCTATTATGTTGGCTTGGGGAAAGAACTTCATGCCACTAACAGATTTCTGCATTGATTATATTCCGATGTATAGCAAGTTCAGAACAGTAGCCTCAATACTGGTTGTGGCAGAATTTACTATTCCACTTCTTGCATTACTTGGATTAAAGGAATTTGTAGAACGTTGTAAGCAGAACGAGAATAGAGGAAAACTCCTAAGAGCATTAATACTCAGCACTGTAATCACATTAGCATGCTGCTTCATTTTCATCTTCTCTCCATCATCTGTATTCAACGAATGCGTAAGCAGCAACGACCGTACAGCCATAAGTCAATATATACAAGCAGGTTATTTTGACGAAGGAATGGGAGCACGCATACTCTCATCTATCAGCGCAATGCGTGAAAACATGTTGGTAAGTGACGCATGGCGTTCTGTCCGTATAATAATAATTGGAGCAGTTGTAATGTTCTTTATCTATAAGAAGAGAAAAGACACATTCACATTGGCTATAGTTATGATAGGAATCTGCTTAATTGATATGTGGGATGTAAATAAACGTTACCTCAACGATGGCATGTTTGGTCCAGACACTCGTCAATCAGTTCAAAATCACCAACCAGCCGACTGGGAGAACTATATTATTGGAAAATCAGGCGATAAGCGCAACTATAGAGTTCTTAATTTTGCTGTAAGCACATTTAATGATAATACCACATCATTCTGTTTCAGTAGTGTTGGTGGTTATCACGCTGCAAAATTACGCCGTTATCAAGAACTTGTAGAAGAACATATCAGCAAGGAGATGCAAGGCGTCTATGGTGTTTTAGGCGAAGCCAAACTTGATACAACAGCAATGATGCAGGCAGGTATATCATATCCTCTGTATAATTTCGAGGGTATAAACACAGATTCAATATATCCTGTTTTAAACATGCTTAACACCAAGTGGTTTGTGATGGGCGGTCAGGACAACATAAAAATACCTATCGAAAACCCTGACGCATACGGAAACGCATGGTTTGTAGATGACGTGAAATATGTTGATAATGCAAATGAAGAACTTGCAGCACTTCATAAAGTAAATCCGCGTCATACCGCTGTAATCGACAGACAACAAGCTACAAACATCAAAGCAACAGCCGACTCAACAGCAAGTATCAAACAAGTGTCTCTTACTTGCGATGAAGTTCAATACGATGTCAACAGCAAAAAAGGCGGACTTGTTGTTTTCTCTGAAATATATTATCCAGGATGGACTGCAACTATAGATGGCAATGAAGCAAACATCATTCGTGCCAATTATGTGCTTCGTGCCATGGAAGTTCCTGCAGGAAAACATACAATAAAGATGGAATTCCATCCACAGACTGTAAAAACTACCGAGACAATAGCAAATATCAGTTTCTATTCTATGCTGATCATTGCTGTGGTAGCATATCTATTCGGAAGAAAGAAAAAAGAAAACTAATAATATAACTCATATAACATAAATATAAGAAAGTATGTCAATAGCTATGACGATTTATCCGCGCCTTGTACTCGATGCACTTAGCACTGTACGCTATCCAGGCAACGGAAAGAGTATTGTTGAGAACGAGATGGTGACTGATGATATCCAGATTGATGGTCTGAAAGTACATTTTGCGATTACATTCCCAAAGAATCCCGATCCATTCAGTAAATCAGTTGTAAAAGCAGCAGAAGCAGCAGTACGTTCATTTGCTTCTACAGAAGCTGAAGTTACAATCGATGTCAGATATAAGGAAAATGCAGGAAAGACTGATGCAGAAGATGTTCCTGCAATCAATGCAAAACACATAATTGCTGTCTCTTCAGGAAAAGGAGGAGTAGGAAAATCTACGGTAGCAGCCAATCTGGCAATATCACTCGCACGCATGGGACATCGTGTAGGACTTCTTGACACTGATATTTTCGGTCCATCAATACCAAAAATGTTTCAAGTTGAAGGTCAAACCCCATTTGCCAGTGAAGTTCAAGACGAGAACAATGAGACAAAGACTGTGATAGAACCTATTGAGCAATATGGAGTAAAACTACTTTCTATCGGTTTCTTCATCAATGCCGATCAACCAACATTGTGGAGAGGTGCAATGGCATGCAATGCCCTCAAACAACTTATCACAGAAGCCAACTGGGGAGAACTTGATTATTTCATCTTAGACACTCCTCCTGGTACAAGCGACATACATCTGTCATTATTATCTCTGTTAAAGATTACAGGAGCAGTAATTGTAAGTACACCTCAGCAAGTAGCCTTGGCAGATGCAAGAAAGGGTATAAACATGTATCTTAACGACAAGGTTAACGTACCAATATTGGGATTAGTGGAAAACATGGCATGGTTTACACCTCGTGAATTGCCAGACAACAAATACTATATATTTGGCAAAGAAGGATGCAAAGCACTTGCTCAAGAACTTAATGTCCCATTATTAGCGCAGATTCCATTGGTACAAGGTATATGCGAGGATTCTGATTCAGGCCTACCACCTTCATTAAAGCCATCTACTCCAGAAGGAATCGCATATATGTCACTTGCAGCAAAAGTAGTGACACAAGTTGACAAACTTTCTTTATCAAAACAATAACACTGATATAATACATAATGCATATATTAATCACTGGTGCGGCTGGATTTATTGGAGCAAACTTAGTTGTCAGATTACTGAAAACCGAGTCTGATATACATATCTGGGGACTTGACAACATAAATGATTATTATGATGTAAAGTTGAAAGAATTCCGTCTTAGGGAGATTGAAAAAACAAGTAATGAGCACCCTGAGAACAGTTGGAATTTCATAAAGGGGAATATTGCAGATAAAGAACTGATAAACAAGGTTTTCTCATCTGTAAAGTTCGACATTGTAGTAAATCTTGCAGCCCAAGCAGGTGTAAGATATAGTATAACCAATCCCGATACGTATATAGAAAGTAATATTATAGGATTCTATAATATACTGGAGGCATGCAGACACAATCCAGTAGAACATCTTGTATATGCAAGTAGTAGTAGTGTGTATGGTTCAAACAAGAAAATACCATATTCCACTGACGACAAGGTAGATAATCCAGTTTCATTGTATGCCGCAACAAAGAAAAGCAATGAGTTATTAGCTCATTCATATAGTAAACTATACGACATTCCTACAACTGGACTACGTTTCTTTACCGTCTATGGTCCTGCAGGACGACCAGACATGGCTTACTTTGGATTCACTAATAAACTATGTAACAACGAGACAATAAAAATCTTTAATTATGGTAATTGCAAACGCGATTTCACATATATAGACGATATTGTTGAAGGAATACAAAGAATAATTCATAAGGCACCGCAGAAGAAGACAGGAGAAGACGGATTACCTATTCCGCCATATGCATTATATAATATCGGGAACTCACACCCAGAGAACCTTCTCGACTTTGTAAACATACTACAAGAAGAACTGATTAGAGCTCAGGTACTGCCTTCTGACTACGATTTTGAGAAGCATAAAGAACTTGTTCCAATGCAACCAGGAGATGTGGCGATTACATATGCTGATACTACCGCCTTGGAAAGAGACTTTGGATTTAAACCATCTACAACTTTACGCGAAGGCCTAAGAAAGTTTGCTGAATGGTATAAAGACTTTTATTCTGAAAAATAAGAAATGATATGCTTAAAATAGCAACAATAGGTTTTTTTGATGGAGTACATCGCGGACATAGATTCCTGATTAACCAAATCATTGATCTGTCCGAAAAACGAGGAGCAACATCAACGGTGATTACATTCAGTAACTCACCACGATCTGTTGTTGACACATCATACACGCCCAAATATCTCACCACAAGTAAAGAGAAGGAACGTTTATTATATGGGCTGGGAATTGACAATATTATTATCAAGACCTTCACTCCCAAACTGATGAACCTCACAGCTTATCAGTTTATGGAACAGATACTGAAACAAGAACTCAACATCGACATTCTCGTTATCGGATACGACCACAGATTCGGGCATAACCGTTCAGAAGGATTTGATGATTATGTACGTTACGGAAAAGAAATAGGTATAGAGATTGTCAAGGCCGAAGCATACAAAGAAAACAATACTCCGATCAGTTCGTCAATAATACGCGATGCTTTGTCAAGAGGAGATATCAAAATGGCAAACGACAATCTCGGATATGACTACTCCATAGAAGGAACCGTTATCAACGGGTTCAAGATTGGAAGGACTATAGGTTTTCCAACAGCAAACATCAATACAGTAGCCAACAAGATGCTACCCAAAGATGGAGCCTATGTGGTGCGTGTACATGTAAATAATAACATATTCACAGGAATGCTGAATATCGGACACAGACCTACATTTGATAATGGAGAGCGAAGTATTGAAGTACACATCCTTGATTTCAAGGATTGCATCTATGACAAACAAATAACTATCGATTTCATCGCAAAAATCCGAGATGAGAAGAAGTTTCAGTCTGTTGAGGAACTGACTCAGCAACTGAAGAAAGATGAGGAATTTGCACGTAATTATATATTGAAGAAATAGTAATAAAATATGAGATTCTTTTGTCGTCACGGTTTTGGTATTCATTCACCATGGGCTTACTCCTTGGTGACAAATGTGCTGTTCGACAAACATCAGTATTATGCATTCTCAGAATTAAAGAAACTATATCCAAAAGATACGAAAAACAACGAACAGTTATTTCGTCTTATAAATGCGCTGCAACCTTCCGACATTATCATAATACATGATAAAAACACCTATGAGAAAGCTGAAGCCACAAAACAATATGCAGAAAGAGCAAGTAAGGCTATCAGCATTGAGATGATTGAAATCAACGAAGACACACCACTTAATACAATATATGAAAAATATCCATCTCATCGGGTTTTCTCGATGATTAATATAATAACCTCGAACCAATCCCCTTCACTTGCCGAATGGATTATAAACGGCCATATCGACAACAAATCGTGTATGGTTATTGAAGACATAAAGAAGAAAAACAAACCTTTATGGGAAAAACTACTAATAATCCCCGAAGCCACCGCAACTTTTGACATGAGTAAACGTGGAATAGCCTTTTTTGATACCAAAAGATTCAAACAAAACTATAAATTATAAATAATATGATTTACACAAAGACCGGAGATGCCGGAACAACAAGCCTTATTGGAGGTGTTAGAGTCAACAAAGACGACCTACGCCTTGAAGCCTATGGAACAATAGACGAACTGAATAGTCATATTGGTCTCTTGATAGCCATGATAAATGACGCTAATCATGAAAACTCACTCAAATATATACCACAACTACAATGGATACAAAACACATTGTTCACTGTAGGTTCTTTCCTTGCCACAGATCAAAGTAAGACCCAATTAGGAACAAATTGTACCATTACAGATAAGATGGTAGAGAGAATAGAGAAAAATATCGATGAAATAGAATCGGACCTCCCTCCTATCAACAAATTCATTCTTCCTGGAGGAACTATGACTGCATCACAAAGCAATATATGCAGAACTGTTTGCAGACGTGCAGAAAGAAGGATAATTTCACTTAAAAAAGAGAGAAAAGATGATCTGATGAATTGTACTTATTTATTAAAACTTATCAACAGATTATCGGATTATTTCTTTGTTTTAGCAAGAAAATTGAATAATATAGAGGGAAAAGGCGAAAATTTTTGGGATAATGCTTGCATTTAAAAATTTTTGTATTATTTTTGCGGCTCAAATCAAGTACTTTTACTTAATATTTTATAAAAGAAAGGAGACAAGACAATATGTATTGGACACTCGAATTAGCAGTAAAATTGGAAGACGCACCATGGCCTGCAACTAAAGAAGAACTTATAGATTATGCAAATCGTTCAGGAGCACCTTTAGAAGTAATAGAAAATCTACAGGAAATAGAAGACGAAGGTGATGTATACGAAAGTATTGAAGAGATCTGGCCTGATTATCCTTCAAAAGAAGATTTCCTATGGGACGAGGATGAGTATTAAAGAATAAAATGTTATCAAACCACAAAATATCAGCGAGGCACGCAACAATGATTTGTGTGCCTCGCTGGTGTTTTTATAATCTATTATTAACAATTTGCGTTTAATTCTTATGTCTGTTTGAAGTTACATTTATCTTAGAAATTGTTGTTATACATTAAGATAACTCTTCAGTGCATTGACATACGACTCAAAAGCTTGTCGTCCTTGGTCTGTGATGCGACATATGGTACATGGACGCTTGCCTTTGAAGGTTTTCTCCACATTAACATAACCTGCTGCTGAGAGTTTATCTAATTGTACACTAAGATTACCTGCCGTAGCCCCCGTCTGCTCCTTGATATAGGGAAACTCGGCCTCTTCAGTGCTAATGAGTAGCGACATGACTGCCAATCGCAACTCAGAGTGCAACAATGGGTCTAATGGTTGAAACATAGGCTATTTCTGACGTTTTAGCTGAATACCTGGGAGCAACAGACCAACAAAAGCATACAAAGCAACTATAAAACATGGTATAAATACATGTAAAAAATGGAACAAATATTCCATTTTGTATAATCTAGACAATATAGTTTCTGTGCCACAGAATGATTCCCAAAAGAATCCAATGATACCACCAATGATACCACACCACACTAACCAACGGCTTTTTAATATATAACCATTGATCGTAATAGCCATACCCATAATCAATAGTATGATACGAAAAGGACGAATAAGGTTTCGTAAATATACCATCATATCTCCAGCAACAGTTGCATCATACAACATAAGTCTGTTGAAAAGAATTGAAAACACATAGAAAAGAATTGAGAAAATAGCAAATGTTAACCATGTTTTATTCACCATATTCCCAATAAAACTTTCTGGTGTTTTTGGTTTATTCCTATTTACATACTTCTTTATCCCATAAATGATGAATGGTAAGAGAATGAATAGAAAATAGAAAGCTGCATTACCTGTTAAAGCAACACTGCAACCAACTAATAAAGCCGTACATATTATACAAAGACCTATAATATAGAGCGACTGACCTGTATTCTTAGCTACTATCTTACGATTTCGCTCTATCTGTTCTGTGATAATTTCCAGACTGCGTTCTGCTGTCATGCTGTTTTTTTCTTCCATAATTACTTTTGGTTTAGATTTGACTTATTCATTTTAATAATATTAAGGCTGCCAGAAAAACTGCAGATTGTTTGGCTAAAGCCTAATTGTGTTCGAATCACAATGCAAATATAAATTAGTTTATTTTATAAACCTAATTATTTTGCAAACAAATGCCAAGTTTTAACACGTTTTAACAATTCGACATCTGGATGTAAAGGATTTATTATAACTATGTTAGTTGGCATAACAAACCTCGGCAAGGACGAAAGTGTTCTTTCAATCTTTGCCGAGGTTAAATTTTAAGCGTATATATTTGAGAATCCTTACTCCCTTCTATTATTTAAGTTGTTTCAACAGTTTATCAATACCTTCAAGGTCACGTGCATCCACTTTG
>JAGABW010000076.1 GCA_017614465.1 Bacteroidaceae bacterium
TATTTTGTTGATTCAGAAATTATTACTATTTTCGCAATCGTATTTTTAATAACATGTCAACGACGGACAAAGTGTATTATGTCTGTCATAGTAAATTAACCTTTATTTTTTATGAAAAAAACCTTTTTATTATCGGCCCTACTGCTACTTATAGCAGAATTTTCACCATTAAAAGCAGACAACATTACTGTTGATGGTACGGAGCGTTCGTACAATGTATATGCTCCAAGTAACCTTGGTACAAATCGTCCATTACTTATCTTCTGCCATGGATACAATCAAGATGCCAACTGGATGCAGAACAGTGAGTTTAAAAATGAAACCCTGAGTATGGAATCGGTTTGCGACACTGCTAAATTTGTTGTTGTATTCCCTAATGGTATTGACCGTTCTTGGGATACTTCTGGAAATCGTGATATCAACTTTGTGAAAGCCATTATTGAGAAGATGGTGACACAATACAGCATTGACCGTAACCGTGTATATCTCGGCGGATTCTCAATGGGAGGTATGTTTACCTATAATGCCATAAACAAGATGCACAATCAGATTGCTGCATTTATTTCTTGTAGCGGTCCTTCAGTTGTAACACCAAGTGCTCAGACTCCTCCTGTGCCTTTATTTCATATTCAGGGTACTGCCGATAACTTCGGTGGTGTACAGCCAGCTTTGAATCCGTGGATTAATCACAACGGATGTCCTACAACAGATAAAGTTGTGGATAATTACAATGGTTTCAGTGGAGCAAAGATGCATACTTGGGGCCCAGGTAACGATGGGGTAGAGGTCAAGCTCTTGGAGTTGAAAGATAAGGGCCACTGGATATGTAAGGAACCTCAAGTATATACAGGTAAGGAAATATGGAATTTCTGTAAGAGATATTCTCTTGAAAAGACTGCTCCTAATGTCCGTATCACATCTCCAAAGTCAGGTACTAAACACGTTTGTTTTGCACCAAGTGGAGAGGCTGTATTTCCTGATTTAACTATCACTGCTACAGCTGACGACCCTAATGGAACAGTTAGTAAGGTTGAGTTCTACGACGGAACAACTTTGTTGGCTACCTGTGAAAGCGAACCTTATCAGGTGACTTTAACTAATCCAAGTGGAGGAAAGCATACTTTAAAGGCGGTTGCTACTGATAATGATGGAGAACAAAGTACAGTCTCTGTGGAGGTTACACTTCAGACTAAGGCTACATATACTATCTCTTCTGAATTTACAGAGGGTGGTTCAATCCCTGCTGGATGGACTGTATATGATAGCAGCACTAAACGTACAGGTTATAGCAATGGTTATTCACTCGGTTGTCGCGTGTTGCAGTTCACAGGTTCGACAAAAGGATTTAATTATGGCCTTTATTTCCGTAATGTAGATGGTTCTGCCCGTCAGGGTTATGCTAAATTCGGACTTGAAGACGGAGGTACTACACTAAGTCTTACTCCAGGTCACTACTCATTGAAATATAAGGTATGCAACTGGAATATGCCTAATTTTGGTAGTGTGGAGGTGAATGTTGAAAAACGTGCCGACAACACAAGTATCGCTAAGCAGACATACACACCAAACATAAATATCGGTAACACTGCTTCAAACAGTTTTGGTAATCCTGAACAACAAACACTCGAATTTGATGTTACAGAACAGGGTGACTATGTAATAGCATTTTATTCCGCTGATTCAGAGTGGAGTGATTGTATCCTCGGTCAACTCAATCTGACAGCCAATAGTTTTACTCCTACTGCTATCAACGAGATTGACAAGTCAAATAAAGCTAATAATCAATACGATAATAATGTGATGTATGACCTTCAAGGACGTGTAATTTCATCGTCACCTAAAGGAATACATATCCAGAACAGAAAAAAAGTATTCTCTTATTAAATCAATAATTGAAAGTAAAATGGGTTGGGACGTACTCACTTCCCAACCCGTTTGTTTTTTATGCTTATTGCGATGAAATTTATTTTCATGTTTTGAATATTTTTACTAATTTTGCACGCTGAAAATCTTATCAACGGCGTATTAACGTGTATTTATATCAATACGTATAAGTGAAAAAGATATAGCATAATTATGAAAAAGATTATATAAAGTATTATTATGGTGAAAAGATTTATCGCAATTGCAATTGTAGCATTTGGAATTCTTCCTACATTTGGTCAAGAAAAAAAACAATGGTCAATACAAGCTGGTATTGGAACAATTGAGATGTTGGAAAACAAGTATAATGGTGTAGGACTTGCTCAATCAGAAGATCAGGGTAATACATTTTGTGTTTCTGCTGATTATTGGTTGTCGGAGCGTGTAGCCTTAACCGGTGGGTTGGTTTATGAACAGCAAGGCATGTTTACTGATTTGTCTGATGATATCGGACTGAAGAAAATAAATATGTTGGGTGTCAATGCTGGTGTGAAATATTATTTCTTTCCTAAAAAATGGGTAATTCAGCCTTATGTGGGTGCTTCTATATATACCAATTACCTTAATTTAGGACGTCGTCAGGGAACCACAGTTGTTGTCACGGAGGCTGGGTATCCCAATCATCACGCAACATTATACCATGATGTTGTTTGTCCTGCTTTGAGTTTAGCTCCTCAAATCGGTTATGATATTCACCTTTTCAGTAGTGTTTCGCTATGTATGGCATATGATTATCGTTTTGGACTTTGGGGAAGCAACAAAGCACAGTTAAAGTATATAGATGGAGTTAAGGCTGGTGATATTGTTGGTATTGACGAGCGAAATCATCGTAGTAGCATCTCGGTTGGTTTGAAGATGGATTTTCCAGTCCAACCTATTTCTAAAAGAGCCAGAAATAATATGCTTTGGCTGATTGGTTCTTGGATTTCTTCCAAAGCAAAATAACAATTGTGTGATTATAGCATAAATCAATAACAATTATCGACCTGTTATGTCAGTTGATTCTTGTCATGTGGTATTTCATACGTCTTAGTTGTATGGCAGCTCCCATCAGGTATAGTTGGTGCAGGCATGAAACATAGGCTTCGAAGGCTTCTTTTGTGCCTGGCTCTATGTCTTGGCGGCGAAGGGCATTGTTTATACGTGATGCACATTCTCCTACAAGTTTTTCCAGTTTCGTAAAACCAATACCTTTCAGTTTGAGTACCTCTCCACGTATGTATTCGTCCATACAGTCGTATCCTCTTTTGTCTCTCAGATAGATATACAAGTTGTCAATTTTAGAGTATGTCTCCCATTTTGTGTCCCACATCTTTGCAACAGCCATACCTATATACATCATCCAACCAAGTGAGGCCGACGGATAGTCTTTATATTCCCTGATGCCGTCAGGTATATATGCTTGGGCAATTTCTTCCCACTTTCCTTCTATGTCGGGACATTCTGGCAAGCGAAGGTCAACTTCCTTCATGCTTAAAAGATACTGGTGTAAGTCCTTACTTATTACCTCTTCAAAATTTTTTGAGTCCATTTGATTTCTTTAAACTTTATTGCAAAGTTAGTGTTTTTTACTCACTTACAGATTAAAAATACAAGAAAAGCAAACCGACACATATTTTTTGTCTTAATTTTCATTAAAAAACAGTTTTTCTTAAAATAAATTCGTAACTTTATAGTTATTATGTGTGATAACAGTGTTGATGCACAGAATATGACAGTCATGGATTTTATTATTTATAAAATATGTATCTTTGCACTTGATAAACAAGAAAATCAATTTTCAAACGGAAATCCTTTAAAACTGTATTTGTGAAACATTGAACCGGTAATTCTTATACTTCAAATAAAGAAATTATGAAACGTAAATTATTTTGTGAGATATGTCCTTTTACTTATCGACTTTCAATGGAGAAAGAAATTCAGAAACGCAACCTGAAAGACCTTCTTCAGCATATACGTTTTGCCAAGAAAAAGACAGACACATCATTGCCAGTTCTCGTTTACCAGCATAACTCACTTATACGTCGCCGATTGGGTAATGTAAACATGCAGTTGCAGGAAAATAAAGCAACTAATCTTGCTTTGGCGGTAAAACATATCAACGGACTTCTTATTAAACCTGGTGAGACTTTTTCTGTATGGAAACTTGTAGGACGAACCACTCGCAAAAAAGGATATAAGGAGGGACTAACCATCACAAAAGGGCAAACGTCACAAGGTGTTGGAGGCGGTTTATGCCAATTGTCAAACCTGATTCATTGGATGGTGTTACATAGCGAACTTACTATTACTGAACATCATCATCACGACA
>JAGABW010000077.1 GCA_017614465.1 Bacteroidaceae bacterium
GTAGATCCGGCACCGAGGTCACCAGAATTAGCGATAATATCGAGACCTGCAATCTGACCTTGGAGTGCTTCGTCAACACTTGTCATAGCAAGTCCTTCGAAATCCTTCATGTCAAGTCTGTGACTTGCCATAGAAAGTTCACGCTCAGGGATAGGAAGACCACTCATCGCTGGAGTTACTTTTTTGGCTTTTACAACAACTTCCATGATGGTTACTATACTTTTCAATCTAATCTTGTATTTGAATCCGTTAATAGGGACTGTTACAGTTTGATATCCTGAATATGATACCCTAATTTTGTTTTTAGGATTCTTGATACGGAATGAGAAGTTACCATTGATATCTGTTGAGGTGTGAGAAACAATACGATTGCTTGCATCAACTTCGGTTACGTTTGCCATCATCAGTCCTTCTATATCATCGCTTACATTACCGGTTACCATATCACCAGCTTTTTGAGCGAGGGCTGTCTGTGACATTATTCCAAGAAGTCCACCTATTAATAAAGATTTATATGTTTTCATTTATTACCTCCTTTCTTGTAGTAAAGAACATCGTCAATTTGATGTATTACTGCTGTAGAACTTGTATAAATTGCTGTAGCTTTTGTTGCATCGCTATTATCGTATTGGAACTCACGAACCATGATATTGTAAAGTCCTGGAGTTTTTGTAACAGTACGAGTATTTCCAAGTTCGTCGGTTACTGAAATCTGAGAATTATCAGAAACTGTATTGAGTTTATGATATGCAACGTTTCCGTTATCAGTTTCATAAGCAAAGGTTTCGTATTTACCTGATACATTACCAGCACCAATGAAGAAAGAGTTGTCCTGAATGTGATACTTTAGGAACATATGGATTTCATTAGTAAGACTATCAGCCTTTTCATCATCCATTTCTTCTTCGGCAGCAGCTACATCGTCCCATGTAGGCAACTTGTTTTCATCATGAAGTCTATTGATTGAAGCATTTGTCGGAACATATACTGTATATTGGAATGTGTTGAACAGACTGATATTGCGTCCAGCAGTTCCGTGTTCTTGTGTACCGATAACATGCTTTGTTTCTATATATTCACTTCCTTCGAGTAGATCCCAAAATGCACTGAATTCAGGTGTATTTTCAAGAACGTCACATACAGTTTTAGATGCAGACATTATAGGTTCCTCGTCGATGATGTATGTTTTACCATTACCTTCATAACTTTCATCGTAAATGTCAACAATTGCTATTTCTTTATTGCGGTCAATCTGGCTTGTACCTTGAACCTTCATGCCGTTTTTACCTGCTTGTGCATTGATTACACGAATTGTAGATCCACCTTTAGTTTTATAGAATTCATTTCCGTCTTCTACATTACCGATTACGATATGTGTGTTAAGAATGTCTTCAAGACGGTTGCGAATCTGGTCGTAATTAGCTTCAGAAATAGAATCTCCTACTTCGCCAGTTTCAGCATTGTATCTCCAAATGCTACCTTTTACTTTGTCTCTTGCCTCAAGTGCATTTGGGTTATATTTGAATTTGAATATTTGAGTTTCAGGTTTTCCGTATGAGCATGGATCTATGTACTGAAGGCATGCGTCATTCTTTGGAATAAAGAGACTGTAATATGATTGTTGTGAGTTGAGATATACATCATATCCGCATTGCTCAATAGCCCAATAGAAGATACTCATATTGTCGTTGATAAGTGCAGGGAAACTTACAGATACGTAAGCAGTAGGGTTGAATACTTTGTTTGTAAGATAAATAGCTCCGTTACATCCCAACCATACACTGTCAATACATTCTGTACTTAAACCAAGCTCGTCGTTTGCATCGTTAAGAACGGTGTTGAATTTGCTTGGAACTGAGTTAACGAATGAATTAAGCATGTTTACGTTAATCATCTTAGATATAACCTTGTCTGGCACATTTTCCCATGAACCATAGTAATCCTTGAGAACTTTTCCTGCTCCTTCATTCCAATAACGGTCAAGTGCTTCATTTGATGGAACCAACATTACACCCATATTCTCTTGAAGTGCAACATTCATTGATGTTCCAGCATTTCCTTCAGAATAGTATGCACTCCATCCTGGATCAAATTTAAGTGTTCCATTAACAGGACCCTTAGCTGGTGTTTCTTCTAAGGTTGTACCGTCCATGCTTCGTAGAGAGAAATAACGTTTTGTGAATACAGAGTCGTAATCAGTCTTAAAGAGACGATTGTATTCTATAGTAGCACTTTCACCTCCATAGTATGGCGCGCAGAATCTATTAAGCAATTTTGCATACTTAGAAGTCTTAGGCTTTTTATCAATTATTGTAGCCATATTGTCAAGTGGTACTGTCACTTCTTCCATTTGATGAAGAAAACCATTTGAACATTTGATGTTCTGTTTAATCATCTTCACTCCATTGACATTGGCATCTCCTGGTTGACGCTGTTCTTTGTAGTTGAATAAGAAGTCGTGATCCTCGTTTGAAATGAGTTTGTTAGTTAGGAATGCTTCAATGAAGTGTATCATAGGTGTTCCTGATCCATCGCAGAAGCATGGAATTGTTTTATTGTTGTCACGATAATATTGCCAGTAAGGAGTCAAAGGCATATCGTCTGGTTTTATAAGTGGAACTGAGTCAAAAATAGACGCAGAAGTAACACGACGCATACAGTCACCTTCTATCGGACCAGAACTACTTGAAAGATATGCAACCTGACAAGCATTGTTTATCATGCTGCCGTAAAGCAATAATTTCTTTTGTGCTGTTGTAAGATCTTCATAGCATGTTACACCCCAATCGTTCTTTTGGAAGAAGCGTTCGAAAGCGTCATCGTCAGCAACGAATAATGTCTTACTACCTGTTTTAGCTAATACGTTTTTGTAGTTCAAGTCGTCTATGAGTCTAACGGTGTTTTTGAAATTACCGTCCTCAGATAAATACTCATAGATACTGTTGCCGAGCCAATCAGGGTCTTTTTCACCTAAATCATAGTCCGGACTACATGAGTTCATTGTAAACATAGACGCAACAAGAGCAAGTCCTATGGTTTTCATTAAACCATTACGCCTTGTTTTGCTGCTGAATAGATTACAGTCAAACTCTTTAATGAATCTTTGATTTTGTTTCATAAAGTTGTTTGTTTGTTTAATATGTTGTTGTTTTTTATTTGAATTTCCATAACAAGTTTAGAAAATAACCTAACCCATTAGGCTATTTCTGAATAATAGCTTAAAATTGTAATTGTTAATAAGAGTTGTTTTTAATAATTTTATTAGTTTGATTAGTTCTGTTATTGATTTATCTGCCACGATTATCAAATAACTTAAATTAATTTTTTAGAGTTAAAACTTATGTTAGTCTCTCTTTTATAATGTTGTTTTTGTATGAAACATTATTCCATAAATGCGCCGCAGTTGTACCATATTTGATTGGTGAACTTTTTAGGCAGTAATGTTTGAACCCAATTTTATTACTCATAATACACTGGATTTGATGTAAAAAATAAAAACGTTTTTATATAATATTTAAACCGAATGCAAATTTATACATTACTTTATTAATAGACGAATGTTTTCACACTTATTTTTTTATTTTATGTAACATTTTTTTTATTTTATGTAACATGTAATTTTAGGAACATATATGCTATATCTGCGTTATAGGCGCATTTATGTGTCATTTAATGCGTCCATCAGGAGTAGTAATTGCTGCAAACGAAGTATGTGGTAAGTAGTATATAATATCTTCATGTAATTGTTGTTTTGAAGTCTATTTTTTCTTATCAGTAGTAATAATCTGGGATTAGTATATGTCCTTGGTGATTGAAACCATATACGTCATATTCTTGAACGGCGCACCTTTTACATCATATATATATATTATGTAATAGGGGGAAAGATATTCAAATTCAGATCTGAAAAACGGTTCATAAATATATTCTTGTGTCAATGTTTTGAACTAAAACATAATTTTGTTGAAAATACATTTGAC
>JAGABW010000078.1 GCA_017614465.1 Bacteroidaceae bacterium
AGATTTATATAATCTGAATCTCCTTTCAAAATAGATAATAAAAAATCCCTGAGAGTTATTTGGGTAACCTCAGGGATTCTTTCGATATATTGTATTATCAGTTATATAGATAATTACGTTGCCAACCTCCGAAGTCAACAATTATCTTCTCAAATACGATTCCTGGGTCGAGAGGTGAGATAGTAAGTGTTGACTGTCCGTTTGTTTTAAGTGTAACCTTATTTTCGATTACACGGCGTGCAACAGTTGGATATAACTTATCGTATGCGTGGTCTTCGTTCAAATCACGGTTGATATTAACTGTTTCTTTCTGTGCACCGTCGAAACCGATAGTGAAGCAGTGTCCTTCTTTGTTTTTGAATGCGAGTGATGATTTTGTGATGACATATACAGTTACTTCCTGTTTGTCGGCTGGGATGTCAACCTTATAACTTAATGAAGCTCCCTTAGGGTCAATAGTATAAGGCATGAGAGCAACACCTGATTTTGTTCTTCCCATGAATGGAATTACTTTCCATTCTCCGCCGTTAATAGTGTTTTTGCTTACAAAATCTTCTGCATCGAATGCTACATAGCCTTTATCTTTCTTGTCTTTGTTTGCTGTTTGTGCCTTATTATTGCGAGGCATTACCTGTGGCATTGTCTGATGACGTGGTTCCTGCCATGATCTGTAACCGATATGGTTTTGTGTCATCATACCATTCCATTTACCTCCAGCCATAACTAAGTTGTAGTCATCCATTAGTTCCTGGTCGTATTTAAAGCATCTCTCCACCTCTTTTGCATCACCGTCAGCTGCTGCGTAATACATATTGTAGAGGTTTGACATAGCAACTACTGGGTAAAGGATAATTTGTTTGTATGCATCCTTATATTCAGGCTTAAGCGAGTTATATTGTTTCTGTGCGTCTTTTGCCAGTTGAGCATATTCATCCTTTACTTGTTTCCATTCACCTGATTCATAGTTGTATGTGCGTGCATCGAGCATTTCCGGAGTAACACGTCCGTTGTACCAGCTATACAGATTCATGATGCGTGTAGCTTCTTTTGCCTGTGACTCGCCGAATTGTTCTACAAAGAAGTCGTATGTATGATCAAGTAGGTTTTCTATTGTGTATGCTTTAGGATTCCATGCCATGTCGAGGAATAAGCTGATTGGATATTCCATTGGCTTGATATCGCCTACATTAAGAATCCATACCTTATCTACTCCGTAATCATATGTTAACTGAAGTTGTTCCCACATATTTGCGATAGGTGTGACATTAAGCCATTTTGTGTTGCGTGGTGCTCCCACATAGTCAACATGATAGTAGATACCCCATCCGCCTTTGCGTGTACGTTCTATCTCGTTTGGAAGGCTGCGTATGTTTCCCCAGTTGTCATCAGATAAGAGGATTGTCACATCGTCTGGCACACGGAGTCCCATATCATAGTATTTCTGAACTTCTTTGTAAAGAGCCCAAATTTGTGGACGTTCGTTGGCTGGTTTGCCTGTAACATCGCTGATAATCTTACGTTGGCTGTCGATAACGTCCTTCAATACGTTCATCACGTGTTGATCCTGACTTCCGTCGGCTTCGTCGTCATGTCCTTCTCTGGCTCCCATTGCAGTATCACCATCACCACGCATACCGATAGTGATAAGGTCTTCAGTTTCTTTTGCTCTTTCAATACCTTCACGGAAGAATTTGTCAAGATTCTCTTTGTTTGTCTCATAGTTCCATGCACCCCATTTCTGTCTGTTACGTGCATATTCCTGATGGTTTCTTGCCATTGGCTCGTGGTGAGATGTACCCATGATCACTCCCATGTCATTGGCTGTCTTGCTGTTCTGTGCATCATCTGCATAGAAAGCCCATCCCCACATGGCAGGCCATAAGTAGTTTCCACGTAGTCTGAGTATGAGTTCGAATACTCGTGCATAGAACTGATGATTACCATAATCTGTTCCGTAAGTATTTTTTACCCATGAAGTCAAACATGGAGCTTCATCGTTGATGAATATACCTCTGTATCTTACAGCTGGTTCACCTGCAGTATAACTACCTGCCTTTATTGATAGGTTTTTATGTTGTTTAACAGGCACATCAGCCCAGTCATACCATGGTGAGACACCGATTTGTTCTGACATCTCGTAAATACCATAGATAGTACCTCTTTTGTCGCTACCGGCTATGATAATATCATTATTGCCTTTGTTGTCATTATTCTGTGGCACATAAATGATATATTTCTCAGTTTTACCTTCCAACTCTTTCTTAAGGTTTTCAGGCAAATTCTTTTTGATTATCGAACTTGATAGTGTTCCAACAAGAATTCTGTTCTTTGATTTTACTTTCTTATCATTGTTTCCGCATACTTTTATAAAGTCTTTTCTTAGGTTTTCGGCGGCAATATTTACACCGATGTCGTCGTTATTGTCACAGAGAACCGTTGCTGGAACTCCATTGTTAATTAGAGTAAAATATCCAGTATTGATATTTTCTGATGTTATTCCCTTATGATCTTTTGCATTGACTACCACAGTCAGTGAAGAGATGAGAATAGTTATTAAAAATAATTTTTTCATGTAAAATAATAATTAATGATGAATTTAGTTAATGATAAAAAATACGCATATACTTCGCAAATATACGAATTAATTAGGATTTTTCAAATGTTATACTGATTTTTTCCATCTGCCACTAAGCCATGGTACTCTCTCTACATATGGTACAAGCCATGAGCAGGCAATGAAAAGCACAATCATCATTATGATACAAATTGCCCAATTGTGTTTCCAATCCACATATCCTGCTTTGTATGTGAGCATCATAAAATAAATCATAGGGTAATGGCTGACAAAATAAACCATTGAATGTTCGCCTATATAGTTTATCCATGGAATTCGTGGCAAAGGCAATGACATGAGAAGTCCTGCAAGCCCGCAGAGAATACTTGTTGTGTTGATGATGATACCCCATATGTTTCCATCCCATGTGTTAGTGCTCATTGTATATTCTCCGTGGAAATAGATATTTCCGATTATGAAGAGGATTATCAGTACTGATGAGATAATTATAGTACGGGTGCGTCCTAACCATTGCATGAACACCTTCCATACTCGTCCAAGGAAGAAAAAGAATATTCCCATAAACACATTATCCAAAGATAATGGTAGTGGACTGTCAATGGTGTATAGCCAATAGGAGATGAACGGATATAGGAATATGGTCCATTTTATCCATCTTACTTTCTGGATGAAGTGTATGACAATATATGCCGTAAAGAACGACATGAGGAACCATACAGGTCCGTTACCATATGCATGACTTGTTTTCCATAAGTGATCCCATGAGAAGGATGGCATCTGACTATTGTGTATGTATGGAAAGAGTAGGATAAAGCCAAAATATATGCTACTGCCAATAATAGTCCATGAGATATATGGTACAAGCAGACGTTTTATTTTGTCAATGATATATACTTTGGTGGTGGTTGTAGCATTATTGTTTGCTTCTTCCTTTATATCTGTATTTGATGATGCTTTCTTTGTTTTGTTGAAATAACCTGCCTTGAAGAAAAAGAAACACATAAAGAAGAAAGTCCAAGACATCAGTTCATACCATGTTATCCCTAAAATCTTGTCATTTCTCAGTCCGCACATGCTGATAGCATGATTACACATCATTCTTATGATACATATTCCACATAAGAAGTCGAATGTATGGTTACGTTGTTTTGCCATTATACACCTATGTTGTCTTTCTGTTTTTTCTTCTGAAGTAATCGATGCTTTCGCGTAGAATTCTGGCTCTCAATACCCAAAGAATACCTATATAAATTACTGCTGCCAATAAAATACGTGTGACAAGAAGTAATATGTCGTTTGTAATCTGTGTGGTTGAGAAATATGTAATAAGCATTGTTATCGCTGTTATTATTAAGAATGGCATGATGTCGATAAAGGCATGTATGGCTTTAATACGTATGATTCTCCATACAAAGAAATGCCATATGCCAATCCATAATACATTCATCACTGAATAGCATAGAGCGATAAGATGTATGCCTTTAAGTCCGATGAATTCGAGATTAAATGTGGTAATGAGGAAGATGTTCAACAGTATAATTACCGACTGCGTGATTACGTTCCACATATATATGTTGGACTTTCCCTTGCTTATGATAAAGTTATAGTACAGTGTAGCAATTGGGATGAAGGCTCCTCCGATGCAGAGTAATCTGAGTATTGGTATTGCTCCGTTCCATTTCTCACCAATCGTACAGCGGATGAACTCTGGAAACACCATGAAAATACCTGCTATAATCGGGAAACTTACAAAAGCGGTGAATCGCAACATCTTACGGAAAGCCTTACGTAATGCTGAATGAAGTGCTTCTTCCTCCTCTTGTTCGTTGTTATATTTTTTGTCTTTTATCTCATTGGTAAGTTGTACGAATGTGGGTTGTGCAACGTTCTGAATCATTCCAGATACCGTGTTGCTTCCCATCTGAGTCCATTTGTTGGCATTTGAGTAATCTCCCATCACCGACTTGTTTATATGGTCACCCATAATAGTCTCTACAGACAAGCGATTCAAGTTGTTGAATACGTTGGTTATGAGAATCTTGAAACTAAATCCATACATCTCTTTTATTGGTGCGAAACTGAATTGGAATCGTGGTCTCCATTTTGAGAATCCCCAACTCAATATTGACACGATAGTGACATATATGATGCTCTGTGAAGCAAGTCCCCAATATCCCATACCGCTGAAAGCCATTATGATACCAATTATGTCGGAGGTCAGCAGTGCTATTGTTGTTGCTATTGCCAGTTCTTTCACACGTAGTTCTTTCATTAGTCTGGCGCGTGGAACAATAGAGAAACTGGCGCATAAGAAGCCTAAGAAACTATATCGGGCTAATGAAACCAAACGTGTATCGTTATTGTATTCTGCTATATAAGGAGCACATATCCAGAGGATTATGTAAATTATAAGACCTATTGATATATTAAACCAGAAGACTGAGTTGAAATCTTTCTCTGTAGCTCCTCTTCTGTTAATCAGTGCGTTTATAAAACCACTTTCCTGAATGTTTTGTGCAATGGCTGAGTATATTGCCAACACACCTACCATACCGAAGTCCTCACGCGACAGAATCCTTGCAAGTATCAATCCGAATGCAACATTCATTATTTGCATCAATCCATTATTCAGTCCGCCCCATAAGAGACCTTTGGCGGTACGTTTTTTTAATGAATTGTTGGTCGAATTATTATCTTCTGTATGTGACATCTGTTTGATTAGTGATTTTGTATGTTGATTGCGGTACCGTTAAACGTGATTCTGTATTCGTATAGCCCTCTTTTTTCTGTATCAGTATCGTCTGAATCTGTGCCTTTTGAATAAATCCATCCGAAATTATTCAAATCATATTGCATCTTGCATTTCTCGCATGTAGCAATACCATTATCAGATATAACCAAACGATATGCCATTCTATCACAATTAGGACATGACAAATCGTATGCTGCCAGTTCGTAGTTGCCATCCATGTTAAGAGTGTTCTTTGTTCCTACAATAAAGCCTCCCAATCCGTATTCGAAATCTTGTGAACCGACTTTTGACAAAGAATATTCTGTACCGTTTTCAGAACCTTTACTATTTGGTAAAGCAATCATCACTTTTCCTCCTCCCCATGGTCTGATTGTTACAAACTGTCCAGGATTACCTATTATGTTTATTAATTCGGTAGAACCATTGACTTCAAAATAAAATCTAACTCTATATTTATTTGAATATCTTGATGTTACAAGTTCATCGCCACATGATATTAAACAAAGCAGCAATGATAAAAGGCATAAAATTTTCTTCATCCGAAATATAAAATTGGGTCACTAATAATACTTTTTATATCAGATAGTTCTTCGTCTGAGAAATCAAGATTGTTGAGTGTTTCCAAATTGGCATTGAGTTGTTTTACAGATGAAGCTCCGATGATGCATGAGGTTACTCTATCGTCATTGAGAATCCATGCAAGTGCCATCTGAGCTAATGACTGATTACGTCGTAGGGCTATCTCATTAAGGCTTTTAGATGCCTTGATGCGTTCAGGAGTGATATGAGATGATTGCAGAAAAGCACTCGAACTGGCTGCTCTGCTGTCTTCAGGTATCCCTTTGAAATATTTGTCAGTAAGTAATCCTTGTGCTAATGGGGAAAAACATATTATTCCACTTCCGTTGTCGTATGCCATCTGGAAATTATTGTTCTTTGCTTTCGGATCGAACATCGAACAACGGTATTGGCTAAGCAGACATGGCACGTGGGCTTCTTTCAGGATGTCGTATGCAATTTGTTGTTGCTCTGGCGGGTATTTCGATATTCCTACATACAATGCTTTTCCTTGTCGTACAAGGTCTATAAGAGCCTGCATGGTTTCCTCAACAGGAGTGAACTTATCGTACACATGTGAATAGAATACGTCAAAATATTCAAGTCCGGTACGTTTCAAACTCTGATCACATGATGCGATGATGTTCTTGCGTGACGAACCTGTTCCATAAACTCCTGGCCACATATCATGTCCGGCCTTGCTTGAAATAAACATCTCGTCACGATGACTTGACAAGTGTTGTTTTAGGATTTTCCCGAAATTTATCTCTGCACTGCCTGGAGGTGGTCCGTAGTTGTTTGCCAGATCAAAGTGACAGATTCCTTTCTCGAACGCTGTAAGAATCAAGTCTTTAGCGATGTCAAAGGAATCATTGTCGCCGAAGTTATGCCATAACCCCAGTGACAATACAGGTAATTTTATCCCGCTATGTCCACATTGTCTGAATTGCATGTTTTTATCCGATTAGTTTCTTTAATGCCTTGTCCACATTACTGAAATTGAATTCATCCATAACCTTATCCATCAATGCCTCTATTTTATCATTACATAGGTTACCGATGCTTCCTTCATGTGTATGATGAATATTCTTGTTAGGAGTAAACTTACCTGCTTCAATATTCAATCCAACTTGCTTGTAGGCATCTCTGAATGGTGTGCCGCTTGCAGCAAGTCGGTTTACTTCCTCTACAGAGAACATAAGATCATAAATAGGATTGTCCAGTATATGTTCATTAACACGAATCTTATTGATTATGTATGCACACATCTTCAAGCAGTCCTTCATATCATCGAATGCAGGAAGGAATACTTCCTTGATAATCTGTAAGTCACGGAAATATCCGCTTGGCAGATTATTCATTATCATCATAACTGTTTGTGGCAGAGCCTGTATCTTATTGCATTTAGCACGTGTAAGCTCAAATACATCAGGATTCTTCTTGTGTGGCATGATGCTTGAACCAGTGGTGCAGTCATCTGGCAGTTTCACAAAACTGAAGTTCTGACTATTGAACATACATGCGTCAAATGCCAATTTAGCCAATGTTCCTGCAATACTTGCCATTGAGAATGCGACATTACGTTCTGTCTTGCCTCGTCCCATCTGTGCATATACCACATTATAGTCCATGGAGTCAAAACCAAGTAAGTCTGTGGTCATCTGGCGGTTAAGAGGGAAAGACGAACCATATCCTGCAGCAGAGCCAAGAGGGTTACGGTTGGTAATTCTCCATGCAGCGAGCAGATATTGCATGTCATCAACTAATCCTTCTGCATATGCGCCAAACCAAAGTCCGAAACTTGAAGGCATAGCCACCTGCAAGTGGGTATATCCAGGCATTAATACATTCTTGTACTCATTACTTTTTTCGATCAATTCGTCGAAAAGAGCCTTGGTGAGCAATGCCAGTTCGTGTAACTGATCGCGGATGAATAGTTTTAAATCTACAAGAACCTGATCATTGCGGGAACGTCCAGAATGGATTTTCTTTCCCATATCACCGAGTTGGCGTGTGAGCATCAGTTCCACTTGTGAGTGAACATCCTCAACACCTTCTTCAATGACGAATTCTCCGTTTTCAGCTTTCTTGTATATTTTCTTCAGTTCAGTCAGAATTGTGCCTAGTTCTTCTTTCTCAATCAGTCCGATTGATTCCAGCATTGTCACATGAGCCATTGAGCCCATGACATCGTATTTTGCCAGATAGAGATCCATCTCGCGATCACGTCCAACGGTGAAACGTTCGATTTCATCGGTCATTTGAGCATTCTTTGTCCACAGTTTATCCATAACTATTATTGTCTTAATTATCGTATGGCATCATAGCCAACATATCAGCTAATTTGTCAATACCTTCTCTTAATGGCTTTTCAACCATTGCTTTTATGAATGGATTCAGACTTGCATCAATGGTGAGACGCATTTTGCTTGTGGTTTCAGTGGTTGGAAGTATCTGAATCCACAAGTTGAATCCTATTGGAGAGTTGGTTGAAGCGAACTTGATACATTTTGTAGGTTCACGTTCAATAATTTGTATTGCTATTGAACCCACAGGAGCAATATTCATGCTTACAGTATCGGTGTCGAACTGCATTGATTCTATATAGTTCTTTACCTGCTCGAATTTATCTGCAGGTATTTTTTCTTTTAGCTTCTCCTGAGCATCCGGATCGTTTAACTTGTTCTTGATTGCAGCCAAGTTGTTCAGATCGCTTAGTTTTGCATATACCTTGTCGGCTGTATATGCAATTTGTTTTATTTGACTTTCAAACTTACTCATCTGATTTCGTTTATTTCATCCAGTTTGCAGGATCATTACGCCACTCGTTGAGTGTAGGAATCTGTGCTTCAGTAATATAACCGATTTGTTTTGCAACCTCTAATACTGCTTCATAGTTTGTCAATGTGACTAACTTCACTTTTGCATCAGCAAATGCCTGTTCTGCAATTGGGAAACCGTATGTATATGATGCAACCATACCGATTACTTCCATACCAGCCTTGCGTAAGGCTTCAACTGCCTTCAAACTGCTTCCTCCTGTAGAGATGAGGTCTTCAACTACTATTACTTTACTTCCTGGTTTGAGTTCTCCCTCGATAAGATTCTCAAGACCATGATCCTTTGGTTTTGAACGAACATATGCAAATGGAAGTCCAAGCACATCAGCAACGAGTGCTCCTTGTGCAATTGCACCTGTAGCAACTCCAGCCACAGCTTCAGCCTCTGGAAACTCTTCCATGATCAAACGAGTGAGTTCTGTCTTGACATATGTTCTCAGTGATGGGAACGATAATGTCTTGCGGTTATCGCAATAGAAAGGTGATTTCCAGCCTGAAGCCCAAGTAAATGGGTCTTGTGGTTGTAACTTAATTGCTTTTACTTCAAGCAGCTTTGCTGCAAACTGTGTTTGTAATTTATTCATATGTCTGTTGTTTTTTGTATTTGGCTACAAAGTTACATCTTTTTTTTGACACATCTTTATTATTAATAAAGAAAACAATATATTAATGATCTATTAACATATCCTTTGTTCGATTTCATTTAATATGGCAAACAATTCTTCCATTGTTTCTGCACGAAGCATTTTTATTCTTGTCTGTCTGAAATCGGGTATTCCCTTGAATAATGGCGAGGCGGCTAAATGGCGTCTTACATGTAAGATTCCACCCAGTTCTCCTTTCTGGCTACACTCAACACTTCTTTTTATCTGTTCTCTCAACACATCAAGTTTCCATTTGTTAGTAAGTCCTTCTGCATGTTTGCCTGTGTCAAGGTATGAACGGATTTCTTTGAATATCCATGGACGTCCGAATGTGGCACGTCCTACCATTACTGCATCCACTCCATAAAGGTCGAAACATTCTTTGGCTCTTTCTGGAGTTGTTACATCTCCGTTTCCGATTATCGGTATGGTGATTCGTGGATTATTTTTCACATCGCGGATAAGTGTCCAGTCGGCATCACCTGTGTACATCTGACTGCGTGTTCGTCCGTGAATGGTAAGTGCTTGTATTCCACAATCTTGCAGTTGCTCAGCCAGAGTTGTTATAATTTTGTTTTCATGATCCCAACCGAGTCGTGTCTTTACTGTAACAGGTAATTTCACGGCTTTTACAACAGCTTGGGTAATCTCGAGCATTAATGGTATATTCTTTAACATTCCGGCTCCAGCGCCTTTACCAGCCACTTTCTTTACAGGACAGCCGAAATTGATGTCAAGAATATCGGGATGTGCTTCTGACTCGATAATGCGTGCGGCTTCAACCATTGATTCCACGTCTCGTCCGTAAATCTGTACTGCAACAGGGCGTTCTTCATCGCACACAGTGATTTTCTGGATGGAACGGTTTACATTGCGAATCAGAGCATCACTACTTACGAATTCGCTATACACCATGGATGCACCGAATTCCTTGCATAATAGTCTGAATGCCTGATCTGTGACATCTTCCATTGGTGCCAGAAGTACCGGTCGTTTTCCTAAATCTATATTTGATATTTTCATGCTAATTGGTTGTATTCTGATGGATTATCGGGGTTGATATAGAAATGTTGTCCTGCATAAGCCAAACTGATGACAGAGAACCTCACACCCTGTGCTTTCATCATGGATTTAGCACATTCTATGGTTGTAGCTCCTGTTGTAATAACGTCATCGACAAGTAATATATGTTTCCCCTCTATTAATTCTGGTTTTCTCAGTTTGAATATTCCGTTTACATTATTCTGTCGTTCCGAATGCGTCAGATGGGTCTGTGTGGGGTTGTTTACCGTTCTTTTTATTATATTCGTGTTAACAGGTATGCCTGTGACCTCACTTATCCCTTTTGCAATGTAATAACTCTGATTATATCCTCGTTTCAACTTACGTTTCCAATGAAGCGGAACTGGTACGATAATGTCGATTCCATCGAAATAATCAGTGCTTTTTATTTCCTCTGCCATTATACTGGCAAGGTATTTCCCGATATTGGGCTTATTGTGATATTTCAATTCATAGAGGATGTGTCGTGTATTCTCTCCTTCGTAAAAGAACCATGAAACAGCTTTCTCTATAGGAGTGTGATACCAGAATATCTTCTCAATCGGATTTCCATCGACAAGATGCGAATGAGTACGTTGCAGTTGTCTGAGGCAGTCGATACATATATGTTTCTCGTTGCCGACTAATCTGGAATTACACATGACACAAAATCGTGGTAACAGAAAACTTGTTATATCATTAATAATCTTCATTGTCCTCAATGTCGTTTGTGTCGATAACCTTACTGATTGTAGAGTAACTGAATCCGCGTGACATGGCGAAACGTATGAGTTTCCCACGTAGTTCATAATCGGATTTAGCCTTGATCGTCTGTCTCTTCTGTCTTACAAGTTTCTTTAACGATTCTATAACCTCGTCGTCACTGATTTCGGTTAGTGCATCTTCAATGATGTTTTCATTGATATTACGCATTCTCAGTTCCTGACGTATGCGTGATGCTCCCCATTTATTGTATCTGAACTTATCTTTTACAAACGCATGTGCATAGCGTTCTTCATTAAGAAAATTCTCTTTTATCAGTCTTTTTATTATTTCATCCTGTTGTTTTTCTGGCATAGACCATCGTTTCATGATTTTTTGCAGGTCGTATGCACAGTGTTCTGCTTGAGCACATTTGGAACTCAATCGCAAATATGCAGCGTCAACAGTTATTTCTTTTTTCATAATTGCCTATTACTATTCTGTCGTTGCTGAATTGATCCTTTATTATTTCAGTATCCGAGAATCCGTTTTGTTCCATCAGCCCTTTTACTTCCTGTCCGAATCGCCGGTTGATCTCGAATGCAAGAATCCCTTTCTCTTTTAGCATCTTTGATGCTTTCATCGTAATTGCTCTGTAGAAGAGTAGCGGATCGTTGTCGGGGACGAAAAGTGCGATGTGCGGCTCGTTGTCGAGAACTCTTCTTTCCATCTCTTTGCTTTCCTCGTTGCAGATATATGGAGGATTACTTATGATGGCATCGAATTGATTTATGGTGACATTATCAGGAATATTATTTCCCAGAATGTCGATATGATGAAATCTGATGTCCAGAGCCAGTCTTTTCGCATTGTCGGCGGCAATCTGAAGTGCTTTGTCGCTTATATCGCAAGCGTGAACTTCGGAATTGTGAATACGTTTTTTTATAGCCAGTGCTATACATCCGCTTCCCGTACCGATATCCATAACTTTTGGGTTGGGATTCTCCTGAAGTCGTGAGCAAACCAGTTCTACTAATTCCTCAGTCTCTGGGCGCGGAATAAGAACACCAGGAGCCACTTTGATTGTCATCCCGTCGAATAATGCCTTGCCTGTCACATATTGTATAGGTTCATGATTTAATATACATTGAACCATTTCGTTTATATTATCCTTTTCCTCTTTCTTCAAGAGATCGTCACGTCCCATTAATACATCGGTCCGAGATAATCCGTACACATCTTCTAATAGGATAAATGCCATAGAAGATGCTTCGTGCTCATCTAATGATACTGTAAGTTGCTTACGGATATGTGAATATAATTGTGACATTTGAGTACAAAGATAACAAAAAAATCATAAACAAATTCATAGTTAGTGATGAATTCAATGTTTATTCTCGTTTAAACGAACTTAATTGTTTTGAATGTATGGTGAGTGATATCTTATTATTGCTGACAAGTTATTGGAATGTCGCTGATCCGCTCTTTTTGTTTTGAATGATATTTTTTCCCCTCAAAGCACATGAAAATATATGAGGATATCCTAATCTAATGTGTGAGAATGACGCATGAATTTAATTCATTCTCAGCCTTTTTGAATATACTTACGAAAAAAATTGGATTATATTTTCTTCTTTATTATCTTTGCATTGCAAAACTAATTAAATACCTTTTTATATCATGAAAAAAGTATTATTTATTCTTTTAGCACTATTAAGCGCAAATATATCTCGAGCTGAGAAACCTCCAAAGCTTTTGCTTGATGGTGAAGAAGTTGAGATTGATAATTTACCAATAATTGATGGTTATTATTCTACATTTTCTCTTCGTCGTCTTATTATTGCAAAATTGTTAGGAGTGGATTATTTCTGGAATCTACAGCCACCTTTGGGCTCTGGAGAAGGCTACCTAGAACTTGCGATGACTACATATTATGATTATACTTCAGAGGAACGAAGTTTTATTAGTAGTCGTTTGCCATTAAATAAAACTCATGATTCATTTCTCAATCTAATTGAAAATAAGTCGGATTTAATTATCAACCAAAGGAGGATTTCTGATGAAGAAAAAGAGTATGCAGATGAACAGGGTGTGACCTTGTTGGAAAAACCGATAGCTGTAGATGCCCTTGCCTTTATAGTGAACCAATCAAATCCAGTCAATAACCTAAGCATTAATCAAATACAAGGTATATATACAGGAGATATTATTAATTGGAACGAAGTAGGAGGTGAGGATGCAACGATAACAGCTGCTTTACAACCATCATATATTGACACAAGAGAACTATTTAATTCCATGGTTATGGATGGACATCCCCCCTCTTCTTTACTTGAAAATACTACAAACTTGGGGATGAGTCCTATAGGCTCAAGTATGATTCCTGAATATTATTTTATAATGCGGAATAATACAGGTTTAACATATACATCTTTCTATTATTGTGATTTTCTTTTTTCCCCTATAGCCCCTAGACCTTCAAAAGTTATTGGTGTTAACAATGTTGCGGCGACAAGAGAGAATATCATAAATGGTACTTATCCGTATGTCACAAACGTTTATGCATCAGTACGTTCCGATATTGATAAGTCATCGGTTGCATACAAGATATATGAGTTTTTGACAACAGATGAGGGACAGAGTATAGTTGACGAAAGTGGATATATTCCATTGCCAAAAGCTGCCAGCATCAGTAATATGTCTAAGGTAAATGCTGATATAACAATCCGAGATCGTACAATAAACATTGTATCAGAAAAACCTGCTCAAAGAATTGAAGTTGCTGACATGCAAGGACGAACCATTTTTCTGAATACTACAAATGCCAATTATATTTCTGTACCAACGGATATGCATGGAGTTTATATGGTGACAGCGTGGTTTGCTAATGGAGAAAAACTTACAAAAAAGATTTATATGAAATAACGTAACTGTGTCATCTCTATCAGTTAATTAAGATAATTGAAAGCATTAAAAATACTATTGCAAGGTTCGATTATATAGGGGGTGTGTCAAAAGATGTCCAATTTTCGG
>JAGABW010000079.1 GCA_017614465.1 Bacteroidaceae bacterium
TTAATAAAATTGTTCAAGTTAATAGTTAAGTTTAATTAGAAATAGGAGAAGTTCTTCAGTGGAAGAAACTTTCTCCTATATTTCTATTATAATGTTTGATATCCCAAAAGGATATCTGTTTTCTACTCCAACAACTTCTTTAAGGTTTCATCGTCAAGATTATCCGAATATTGAGCAACAAAGTCTTTAGGTGTCATTCCGAAATAACTACGGAACGAACTACTAAAATATGCTGCTGTAGAGAAACCTACACTATATGCAACTTCACTGATGTTGACATTATTATTAACCAGTAAGTATGCAGCTTGCTTTAATCGATATGCTTTGATGAAGCTGTTAGGACTTACACCATAATGTTCCTTCATCTTACGATTTAAGTGAACACGGCTTATACCGATTTCTTCAGCCATTTGTTCCACACCAAATTCACTATCATCAAGATGCTTACTGATTGATTCATTGATACGTGCAAACAACTTACTGTCAGCTGATGTAATAGTTATAGACGTATAGTCGCCCATTCCCACATCCTTGCGAGTCATGCGCTTCAGGAGATTCTCTCTTACATGTATTGCCTGACTTATTGCTCCACGTAGCATTAACAGATTGAATGGTTTACTTAAGAAATGATCTACCTTAAGTTTGAAACTGCGAATACGAACAGTATCACCGCTCTCACTGGTCAACATAATCACAGGAATATTATCAGTCTCTGGATTGCTCTTTATTCGTTGACACAACTCCATTCCGTCGCCGTCTGGCATTCTAATATCAGTAACAACCACATCTGGGCGACCTGAAAGAACCTGATTCCATGCTGCATGTCCACCGTATGATAAAAGGATATTATATTCATCCTTCAGTTGATCTGCAACATATTGGCACAACTCCTTATCATCATCCACCATCAATAATGTATGTTTCTTCTTCGTTTCCTGAGTTTCATTATATTCATCGATGGATTCATCGAAAAATTCATTTACAGCAACACCCTTATCTGGTTCTATAACACCTTTGTCTTCTTCCTCGTTAGGAGCAATCTCTTCTTTGTTCAGATGTGCCTTACCCAATGGGAAATGAAGAACAAACTCAATACCATCCGGTTCAACACTATGAGCCGACACATCTCCATGATGTAATGCTGTCAGTTCAGCCACCAGACTTAATCCTATGCCAGAACCTTGCATTCCTGCAGCATTAGCCCCTTGATAGAAACGGTCAAATATATGATTGACTTCATCTTCCGACATGGTAACTCCACTATTATAAAAACGCAGCTCAATCATATTATCTACTGTACGACTTCTTACAATAATCTTTCCTCCGTTAGGAGTAAACTTAAAGGCATTTGACAGCAGATTAGTCAGTATCTTCTCAAAATTGATTGGATCCAACCACAATGACACACGCTCGGTTTCATGTTCAACAATAAATGAAATCTGCTTTAGTGTAGCATATGCGGCAAAAGAATCATATATATTATTAGAATAATCTACAAAATCAACTTCCTTAAACTGCAAAACAAGTTTTCCACTATCAATCTGACGGATATCAGTTACTTGCTTTACAATATTCAGCAATCGGTTACAATTGCGCATCATGATATTATAAAGATACATTCGTGATTCACCTTTGCTGTCTTTCGCTTCAGTTTCCTTCACATTACCTACGTTCTGGTCGCTTTCGTCTGAAGGGACAACCGATTCATTGTTTACCGTTTGTTTTTCCGACTCTATCAACTGACGTAAAGGTGAGACTATCATAGTGAGTGGAGAACGGAGTTCATGTGTGATAGCAGTGAACAGATCAAGACGTGCCTCTTTCAACTTCTCGTTCTGACGCACTATATGCAGAAGTTTCTTCTCACGGCTTCGCTGATAATATATATTAACAATAAAAGCAACCAAAGCTAAGAAACATAGGAAATACAGAAGATATGCCCAACCACTGGCATACCATGGAGGTAAAACCCTAACCTCTATGCTTTTCTCAACAAAGGTATTCTGATTAGATTCATCATATGCACGTACGATGAATGTATAATGTCCCGAATGCAAACTTGAATAGTATGCTTGCGGTATTTCCAGACAATTTCGCCATGTGTCATCATAACCCACCAGTTTATATTCATAACGAATACGGCGAGGAGCAGAATAATATGGAACACAGAATGTAATACTAAATGAATTCTGATTGTGTTCCAACTGTATTTCATCTGGGATAGATATCGTCGGAGCGGCATCGCCTATAACAAGACTTGAAAATACGATATCACCTAAGAAAGCATTTCTATACTTCAGGCATGACGGATTAAAGCTGATGATTCCATTATCGGCACCAAACAAAAAGACACTATCCTGAACAGAACTACTGTTTCTATGGAACTCACCTAAATAGACGCCACTAAAAGTACGTAAGCGCATGATTTTCGACTCATCCAGGTCCTTACTCAGATTACCCTTCTCAATTCTAACCAATGAATTAGATGTGGTCAACCATAAATCTGTGCTTGTCTGCTCAATCGCCATAACACGCTCACCATTGAGCAGGTAAATACGATCTTTATCGTCCTTTGAATTAATCGTTGACTTATCTGCAACAACCAAGCCAAAAATAGTACCTACATAAACACGTTTCTTATCTGTCTTTATACAATGAATTGTAGAAGTACGGCTTGACTGGAATACAAATTCACCACCTTTCTTTGTGACTATATTATAATAGTATAATCCGCTGGCTGTACCTATCCATAAGACACCATCGTCATCAAGACTAACTACTGAGATCCATTCATTATTTAAGATTGAATCAATTGGCAGTTTCTTCAGTGTTTTATTCGTAAGATCAGCCACATATACACCATATCCATTTATTCCGATAAATAGGCAATCCGACTTAATATCATATGCCAATGACATAATAAGCGAGTTGCGCAACTCTGACATCCATGATGGAGTTACAAAACCATCGCCCGACGAGCATTGAACACCTCCGCCATATATTCCGATCCATGCCACATTACGTTTGTCAACCTTCACATCTTGAACAAGCATAGCATTAATTCCCTTATTATAAGGAACTGCCATATGCAATTGCTGTCCGTCCACATGAAACATTCCACATCCGTCTGTTGCCACCCAGCCTGGAGCTATCGAGGTGATGCATGAAGCATTGATTCCATCCTGTAATGGAGAAATTGCCGAATAAGTAAAGAACTTATTCTTAGGAGGAACAATCATAAGACCTTTCTGAAGTAGTCCCAAAAAGAATGTTCCATCATCAAGTCGCTGAATACACTTGACCTTGGCATAATCCAAATTAACTCTGGTACTTGGTAATGAATATTCCTCAAAGACATCATCTGAGTTCAACTGCCACAATCCCCTTCCGTCGGTTCCGACAAGCAATGAGTTATCATCGAGCATTGCCATATCCCCAATCGGTGCAGGAAGTCCTGACACTACCACACGCAACTTATTTGTTTTATATTCATAAACCAATATATCACGACTGGTACCGAAATAAATCTTATCCTTTAATTCAATTATACAATGTATGGAACTTAACGCCAATGCGGAAAGTGCCTCTGGAGAAGCATCAAATGGTATTTTCTTTACGTTTTTCAGATCCAAGCGATATAGTAAATTATCATGTGAATTCATCCAGATATTGTTTCGACTATCAACAAAGATCCTATGATAATAAAACTCATCTATTGCTTTTTGAAATTTAAGAGTTTCTTTTTTATCAACCTTTAATGTCTTTTCATTCAACACCAGAATACCCCATCCGTCAGTCAAAAGCAAGAAATAACCTGGTTTGTTATATTTTGTTACACTCTTGACCGGATACCATGTATTCTTGTCATGTCCGTTAGACAACATGACCTGATTCAATGCGCCATCTTTGATGGTATATACATATAAGCCACTATTTGTCAGGACAAGATAACGGCCGTCTTTCAAGTCAACGACACCATTTACGAAACTACTGATTTCTGTTCCAGTCTTCTTATCGACCAAAGGAACCGGATGAAACCCGAAGCCATCGAAACATTCAAGACTTGTTGCTCCTGAAATCCATATAATATTATTATGATCGACATCTACATTACGGATGTCGCTTGTTGTCAAACCTTGCAAAGTTGTGTATAAACGCGGAACTTGCGCCATACTTTTTGTACATAAGATCCAAAAGGATAATATAAGACTCACGACAAAATATGACGAAACTGGTTTGATTTGCCGATTCGCTAATATCAACGATATAGATTGTATAAAAGATTTTATGATCATCATAGATTTATTTATTCGGTATATTATTTTCAGACTCAAAGTATTCATTTGCTGTGCTTATAAAATAGAAAATTCTATAAACAATTACGATTAAACCGTCATAAAACATTCCTAACAACAAGTTTCAAATCCATGTTAATTTGTTTTTACCAATTACAAAATTACTACTTTTACTTGGATTTTGCAAATAATAATCTGTTTTTATCTTTATAACATATCCTTTATTTCTTTATTTTATATGATTATTTGCCGATTTCATCGGATTTTTTCACACATATGAGTCCTTTTGTAGATTAACATTATAACATTGACAGGAAACTGATAACCGTTACCATAAAACATCATTGTGGGGAAAACAGTTAAAAGCAGAAATATGGGGAAAAGCTGATTTTTGTGTTAAATTATGTTTTTTATCTTTAATTCTAAATCTCTTTTATTTAAATCGGCTGAAAAAAAAGGTGTTTTACACACATTAATATAAAAAAATTACGTAACTTTGCATTATAATACTAATTCAAAGGGGAATATTTAATAATCAAATCCATCAAAGGCCTGAATGTAATTACATTTTTAAGGTAAAAAATAAACTTTATGCAAATAAATCAGTCAAATAATCAATGGGGATTTTGACGTTTTATATGTCATAAAAATTTAGAACCAATAAAATTATCATATCAAACTAAAAAATTGAGTTATTACAATCTGAGATGAAAAGAATTATTCTATGCGCAATGGCTATGCTTTTTTCTTTTGTTATGAATGCGAAGCCAGACAAAAATTTTTACATCTTCCTTTGCTTCGGGCAATCAAATATGGAAGGTGCAGCTCGTCCTGAAGCACAAGATATGACAGGGCTCAACAATCGTTTTGTCAGTCTTACACCATGTACCACATCACCAGAATTAGCTGAATGGCACACAGCATATCCTCCATTGTGTCGACAGAACAACGGAATGACTCCTGTTGACTATTTTGGAAGAACACTTATAGACAACCTACCTGAGAATGTACGTGTCGGAGTAATAAACGTCGCAATCGGCGGATGCAAAATAGAAGCTTTCATGCAAGATAAAGTTGCTGAAGAAGTTGCAAAAGCTCCAAACTGGCAGGTTGGGATGTTTAAAGCATACAACGACGATCCATACGACTATCTCCTGCGTTTAGCTAAACGTGCTCAAAAAGATGGTGTTATAAAAGGAATACTTATGCACCAGGGAGAATCAAACACAGGACAGAAAGATTGGCCTGATAAAGTAAACACAGTATATAAACGCCTTTTAAAAGACCTCGGTCTTAATGCAAAAGAGGTTCCTTTCCTCGCTGGAGAGGTGGTTATTGCTGACGGCAAAGGATTGTGCATCGGACACAACCCTATTATAAACAAACTACCTGAGACTATTCCTACTGCACATGTAATCAAAGCCGACGGACTTACTAACGGTCCAGATAATTTGCACTTCGATGCTCAAGGTTATCGTGAATTCGGTCAGCGTTATGCAGCAGCTATGCTACCATTACTTGGTGTTAAAAATCCAGTAATTAAGAAACTGGAAAGAAAAACTGTCAACAAGGCACGATTTGCTGATTTCATTTATGAAGGACAAGATATTCTTCCTACATATAATCCTCAAACACAGTTCTTGAATCCAATCCTACCTGGATGCGCTCCCGATCCTGCTATCACTCGCAAAGGAGATGATTATTACTTAGCTAATAGTTCTTTCTCTTATTATCCAGGAGTGCCAATCTGGCACAGCCGCGATTTGGTAAACTGGGATTTCGTAGGATATGCTCTCGACAGACCATCACAACTCAATCTGCCTGACGGAGTAGGTCTTTCTGCTGGAGTTTACGCACCAGATATCAAGTATAATCCATATAATGACACTTTCTATCTTATTGTAACTGCAATAGGTTCAAGAGCTCAAGGAGGTGGCAACATTGTTGTAAAGACAAAAGACCCTTCAAAAGGTTGGAGCGACCCAATCAAGGTTGATGTTCCTGGTATTGACCCATCATTCTACTTTACAGAAGATGGCAAGGCATATATCGTGAATAATCAGGATCCTGAGACTCCTGCTGAATACGACGGACACAGAGCCATTGGTTTACGTGAATATGACTTGACAACAGACAAAATTGTTGGGGAATGCACTCAAATTATTAATAAAGGTGTACATCCTGAAGATAAACCAATATGGGTTGAAGGTCCTCACTTGTATAAAATCAATGGTAAATATTACTTGATGGCTGCCGAAGGCGGAACAGGTGACAACCATTCTGAAGTTGTGTTTGTAAGCGATAAAATACGTGGTCCATACAAACCATGTAAAACCAACCCGATACTTACACAAAGAACACTCCCTAAAGATCGTAAAAATCCTATTACAGCTGCAGGACATGCTGATTTGTTCCAAACTCAAAACGGCGACTGGTGGGCTGTGTTCTTAGCAATACTTCCATATGAATACGGAGATAAAACAATCTGTAACACTGGACGTTCTACTATGTTATTACCTGCTAAATGGAAAAAAGGACAACCTTTCATCTGGCCTGAAAAACAGGAAATACCATATGTTGTAGACCTTCCAAAAACTGGAGTTACACCTATTGGACAACAAAAAAATGCTAACACTAAGATACATGATACTTTTGAGAGTGTCGACCCTATGTGGATACAATTACGTACACCAAGAAAGCCTTGGTATAGAATAGCACAGGGACACGGATTCCTCTCAAATAGCATGGAACTGGAAGCTCGTCCAATAAGTATTTATGAAGAAAAGAATCCTTCATATCTGTGCCGATGGATAAAGAACATGAATTTCACAAGTTCTGTTACAGTAAACTTCACACCACAGAATGATGATGAACTTGCCGGATTGGTTGTTTATCAGAAAGAAACCAACAACTATGTAATCGGTAAGACTATAAAAGACGGAAAACCTACTGTAGTGCTAACAAAAGCACAAGGTACTGGTTTCAGAAAGATGGAAAAGACAGAAATTGCATCTGCCGTTGTAGGTGAAGGTACAATCACATTCAAGGTTGTTGCCAATGGACCTGACTACACTTTCTTCTATAAAGAGAACGATAAGCCAGAAAGCGAGTTCAAGCAACTCGGCGGAATACAAGATGGAAGAATCCTATCTACAGAGATAGCAGGAGGATTCACTGGAGCTACTATCGGAATGTATGCTACATCTAAGAAATAAACAATAAAGTCCAACGAAGTCAGAGGTTATGACGATATACCCTCTGACTTCTGGACACAATATACATTACTTACATTTTGCGTAAAAATAACAACATTATAAATAACTAAAAACTAGACTAATGCGACGTAATCTATTTACAATTTCATTAATTCTATTTGCACTGTATCCGTTGATTGGATTCAGTCAAATAACATTGAGTCATAAACATGGACTCTATTCAACTGCTTTTCAACTAACAATGTCAAGCGATGAACCAAATGCTACAATCTATTACACAACCAATGGGTCGGTACCTACGACACAAAGTAATAGATATAATGGTCCTATCACTATCAATACCACAACTGTAATCAGAGCGGTGGCGATTATACCTAATGACGAGGATACCCCATCTGTTACTACAGCTTCTTATATTTTTCCTAAAGAGGTTCTGAAACAACCGAACAATCCTGAAGGTTTTCCAAACGAATGGGGACCATATGCAGAACAAAGTCAAAACCCTTGGGGCGGAGGACTACGCGGTAACGCACCTGCAGACTATGAAATGGACCCGGAAATGACCAACAACAGTTATCTTGCACCTATCATCGAGGCAGGACTTTCACAATTGCCAATTGTCTCTCTTGTCACTGACAAAAACAACTTTTTCAGTCACGAGAACGATTCTGTTAAAGGAGGTATTTACATTTACACAGGAGCACCAGTAGGTACAGGAGATGGACGTGGATGGGTACGTCCAACAAGTTTTGAACTCTTTGGAGGCGAATTTAATCATGACCTCACAGTAGATGGCGGTGTGCAGATTCATGGTGGTCACGGAAGATTGCCTGAGAAGAATCCAAAACACTCTATGCGAATAAAGTTTAAAAAAGAATATGGTCCAAAAGAAATACACTACCCTGTATTCGGAGAAGACTATAATGACGAATATGACGTACTCGTATTCCGCTCACCATTCGGTAACGCATGGCAACACTGGCTCGAAGGTAATCGTACAGCGGCTCAATATACACGCGACATGTGGGCAAGAAGTACTCAAGGACGTATGGGACACCCTTATTCTAACGGACAATATTGCCATATGTTCATCGATGGTTTATACTGGGGTATTTACATCATATCAGAACGTATAAACGATAGCTACTGTGAAGCTCACTTCGGCGGAAAGAAAAAACACTATGATGTTATAAAGGTTGAAGAGACTGAAGGTAATGTCATTACCCCTGATTGTGGCGACCTCGTAAAATGGAATGCAATGTATGACCTCGTACACGAAGTTGGTGACAACACCAAATATCTTCAGTTGCAAGGTCTCAACGCAAGTGGCGAGCCAGACGACGAGATAGAACCACTTCTTGAAGTCGATAACTTCATCGATTATATGCTCATCAACTTCTATGCTGGTAATACAGACTGGGATCATCACAACTGGTTTGCCTTCCGCAACCAATTCAGAAACGATACTGGTTTTAGATTCATCTGCTGGGACTCTGAACTTATCTTCGGAAATGTCAACGAGAATGTTGTAACAAAGGATACTCAAAAGATGCCTACAAGAATCTTGAAATATCTTACAAACAACAACAACTTCAAACATCGTTTCATGAGCCGTGCCTACAAACACCTTAACGGAAACGGTCTGCTCACTCCAGACAAAGCCGTTGAAGTATGGGACAGCTTATATAACAAGATTCAATATGCCCTTTATGCTGAATCTGCACGCTGGGGAGACTATCGCCGCGATGTACATCCTTATTCATCTCAAGGTGTGTTATACACTGTAGAAGGAACATTCGCACAAGAACGCAACAGAATGCTCAATGAATACTTCCCACAAAGAACAAATATTGTTATCAACCAACTTAAAAATGCAGGACTCTATTCCAACGTTACTCCTCCTACAATTAGACTCAACAACGATATCGTTAAAGATGATTTTAACGTAATTCTTAAAAGCGATGTAGTAAAGATTGACTACAACAACAATGTCTATTACACTATTAACGGAAAAGAACCTGTTGACTGGGCAACAAACCAGAATGGCGATGTCACTTCTTCTGCAATCAGACTTAACAATGACAATACAAATATCTTGTCTAATGCTCAGGCGGGTGATACAATAGTTGTAAAGGCCATACGTAAAGAAGGCAACAACTGGAGCGCTTCATGGAGTCCTACAGTTGAATACTCATTCTTTGTTTACGATCCTAACAGCATTAATGAAGCAACTGCAATTGCTCCACAAAGCAATGGTATATTCGACATGCAAGGACGCAGATTACGCGACGACAGAATGCCTAAGCATCAAGGTATCTATATCATTAATGGTAAGAAAGTATTTATCAAATAAGATATTAGTAATATCAAAAAAATAGGATGCACATCCTATTTTATTTTACGCCGACTTGGCATGAAAACAAATATGCTCCAGAAGTATGTTGTCTTACATCTGGAGCATATAAAATTTTAGCAAATAATTATACTGGAATCAGTATCTTATAATCTTATAAACGTGCTTTGATTGCCTTGCTTTCTGCTTCGTAACCTGGTTTGTCAAGCAATGCAAACATATTCTTCTTATAAGCTTCAACACCTGGTTGGTTGAATGGATTTACCTTTATAAGCAAACCACTGATACCACAACCTTTCTCAAAGAAATAGATCAACTGACCAAGGTTATATTCATCGAGCTTTGGAATGCTGATACGGATATTTGGAACACCTCCATCGATATGTGCCAATTGAGTTCCAAGTTCTGCCATGTGATTTACCTCGTCGATATGCTTTCCTGCAAGGAAATTCAATCCATCGAGATTTTCTTCATCTGCAGGAACTGTAAGACTGCTATTTGGTGCATCTACAGAAATCACAGTTTCGAAGATTGTACGTTCACCATCCTGAATCCATTGACCCATAGAATGAAGGTCTGTACTGAAATCTACTGATGCTGGGAAAATACCTTTCTTGTCCTTTCCTTCACTCTCACCATACAATTGCTTCCACCACTCTGACATGAAATGCAGTTTTGGCTGATAATTAACCAAAATCTCAATCTTCTTGCCTTGTGCATATAAAGCATTACGTATTGCCGCATACTGCGCGCATGGGTTTTCTTCCAATGGAACATTTATGTCACATGACGCTTCCATGTCCTGAGCGCCTTTAACAAGTGCTGCGATATCATAACCTGCAACTGCAATTGGAAGTAAACCTACTGGAGTTAATACTGAGAAACGACCACCTACATTATCTGGAATAACAAATGACTTGTAACCTTCCTTGTCTGCTGTAGTACGCGCAGCACCCTTCTTTGCATCTGTAATAGCTACGATAACTTTCTTAGCTTCTTCTTTACCACGCTGATCTTCACACATCTTCTTCAGAAGACGGAAAGTAATAGCTGTCTCAGTTGTTGTACCTGACTTAGAGATATTAATTACTCCAAAACGAACACCTTTAAGATAATCGATCATCTCAGTAAGATAATCTTCGCTTATATTGTTACCAGCGAATAAAATACGAGGACTATCTGAAGGCTTTAACCATGAGAAGTTATCGTCTAAAGCAGCAATTACAGCCTTAGCTCCCAGATAACTACCTCCAATACCTGCAACTACAACTGCATCGCAGTTTTCCTTTAAAACCTTAGCTGTTTGCTTGATTTCATCGATAAAAACAGGTGTTATTGATGAAGGAAGATGTAACCAACCTAAGAAATCATTTCCTTCACATGTACCATTTTCCAACGCACTCTGTGCAGCCTTTATATCTGCATCAAACTTTGCAACTGCTTCTGCGCCGATAAAAGCAGCGGCTTTACTTGTATCAAGTTTCATATCATTATATATATTTAATATCGATTCTCGGTGCAAAGGTAATAATAATTTATAGAAGGACAATATACAATCAATTATTAATAAAAAAACTACACTCTATTTGGTATTTATTCATTTATATTTAACTTTGCATATATAAAAACTACATAATCCATACGAATATGCTGATTATCAACAATAAAATTCTACCAATAGGGCGCAATTATATGGCAATGAACTTATTTGGTATTATTTTCACAAAAGGCCGCCTTTCGCCTCAACTGAAGAATCATGAATTCATACACACACTGCAACAGTTAGAAATGCTGTTCCTCTTTTTTTATATGTGGTATGTAACTGAATGGATTATAAAATCAATAAGATATAAGAGTTTCTTCAAAGGCTATCAAAACATCTCTTTCGAACGAGAAGCCTACGGCAATGCAAATAAACTAAACTATAGAAAACATCGAAAACCTTTTAATTGGATACATTATATATAAAATTAAAAGTTTCAGGAAACACGAAAATAATTATCAATTATTATTAACTATCTGTGAGTCCACCCCGATACCCTATTATTTCTTGGTATCATAATAAAACGAGAGACAGGCGTAACCTATTAATGATAAGCATATAACACCCGCATACAGCCATATCTCCGGGCCTTCTATCGAACCACATGCAGACACGAGATATACAACTGTCAGTATAAAAGATAATATCGTTTTAATATATTTTTTCAGCATTGGTAGCTAATTTTTCACGTATTCTAAACTTAAAAATATAAATCATGACAATGAAAACAACGGCAAAGGTATAACACACCACATCCATTGTGTCATATGTTCCGGTATTCCAAGGAGTAAACGATTCTTTCATCACAAATTGCAACAACTCACTGCCAAATGCCACCGCTGGCATCAGTAAATACCAGATAAACGAACTTCTGTCAAATCTGTTCCAGATGGCATCTATCAATAAAAGATACGAAAACAGCCACAATCCGTCGGGCAGACTGTACTTTGTCCAATAAGGAAGAAGGTCTGAATATGATTCTCCGTAAATGCGCAAAGAATCTACCCAATCATAACGTCCATATAAACGAAACATATTTAGCTCCGTGGAACGAAATGTCAGGTAAATAATCCCCTCTAATATAAATAAAAACAAAGCCATCATCAACTCGATACGCCTTGCTTTGCTTTTCAATATCTCTCGCATCGTTTCTATATATACAGAATTAGTGCAAAGATAAAAAATATTTACTATTCTACAATGTAAAAACGACGAATATTTTCATTTTAATTTTCGTTTTCATTAATATTTCGTACCTTTGCATCAAATTTGTAAATACTAATAAAGACAAAGGTAAAAAAATATTATGGGCGCAACTGAACTCAGCGAACAAGAAATTGTACGCAGACAAAATCTGCAAGCCATGCGCGATTTGGGAATAGACCCATATCCTGCGGCAGAATATCCGACAAATGCATTTTCAACAGAAATAGTAAAAGATTTTGAAGATAATGAGGCTAATGGTAATGAAAACCAAGAACCTCGTAAAGTTTGTATTGCGGGAAGAATGATGAGCCGACGCATTATGGGTAAGGCTTCATTCATCGAACTAAAAGACTCTAAAGGACGTATTCAGGTGTATATCACACGTGATGATATCTGCCCTGAAGAGAATAAAGACATGTATAACGTAGTTTTCAAGAAACTGCTTGACCTTGGAGACTTTATCGGTATCAAAGGATTTGTTTTCCGTACACAAACTGGACAAATTAGCGTACATGCTCAAGAAATAACTGTACTCGCTAAGAGTCTCAAACCTCTGCCTATCGTAAAATATAAAGATGGTGTCGCTTATGATGCTTTTGAGGATCCTGAACTACGCTATCGTCAAAGATATGTCGATCTTGTGGTTAACGAAGGTGTAAAAGACACATTCCTTAAACGTAGCAAAGCAATCAGCACTCTTCGTAAGGTGCTCGACGAAGCCGGATACACTGAAGTAGAAACTCCTGTACTTCAATCAATTGCAGGTGGTGCCAGTGCCCGTCCATTCATCACACACCACAACAGCTTGGATATTGACTTATACATGCGTATTGCAACTGAGCTATATCTAAAACGACTTATCGTCGGTGGTTTCGAAGGTGTATATGAAATAGGAAAGAACTTCCGCAACGAAGGTATGGACAAAAACCATAACCCTGAGTTTACATGTATGGAACTTTATGTCCAGTACAAAGACTACAACTGGATGATGTCGTTCACAGAAAAACTTCTTGAAACTATTTGTACTGCCGTAAACGGTAAGCCTGAAGCTGAAATCGGCGGTAATGTAATATCATTCAAGGCTCCATATCGCCGCTTGCCTATCCTCGATGCTATCAAGGAAAAGACTGGCTACGACTTAAACGGCAAAAACGAAGATGAAATCAGAGCTATATGCAAAGAACTTCACATGGAAATCGATGAGACTATGGGTAAAGGAAAACTCATTGATGAGATTTTCGGAGAATTCTGTGAAGGTACCTACATACAGCCTACATTCATAACTGATTATCCTGTAGAAATGTCTCCGCTCACAAAGATGCACAGAGACAAAGCAGGACTTACTGAACGTTTCGAGCTCATGGTCAATGGTAAAGAACTCGCAAATGCTTATTCTGAGCTCAACGACCCTATCGACCAAGAAGAACGATTCAAAGAACAAATGCGTCTTGCTGACAAAGGCGATGATGAAGCTATGATCATCGACCAAGACTTCTTACGCGCTTTACAATATGGTATGCCACCTACAAGTGGAATTGGTATCGGAATCGACCGTCTTGTAATGCTCCTCACCGGACAAACTCAAATACAAGAGGTTCTTTTCTTCCCTCAAATGAAACCTAAAAAAGTAACGGTTGTCGACAACGAAGAAAACAACGAAGACAAATAAATACCTATCCATATCGGAGAAACTGTAAATAAGCAATATGCAATTCAACAGCACAGGTAAAGTAGCAATAATCGGAGGCGGAAGTTGGGCCACCGCAATCGCAAAGATTGTATTGCACCACGAAGAACGTATCAATTGGTATATGAGACGTGATGACAGAATCGAAGAATTCAAACGATTAGGTCATAACCCTGCATATATCACCAGTTTGCATTTTGATGTAAACAGAATTGATTTTTCTTCTGACCTTAACAAAATTGTCGAACAATCAGATACTCTAATATTTGTTACACCATCACCTTATCTGAAAGGACACCTAAAAAAATTAAAAGCAAGCTTACGCGAGAAAATGGTGTGTATTGCTATCAAAGGACTTGTTCCTGATGATAACATCACTATTTCACAGTTCTTCCAGCAAGCATTTAATGTCCCTACAGACAATATAGCTGCCATAGGTGGACCAAGCCACGCTGAAGAGGTCGCAATGGACAGATTATGTTACCTAACAGTAGGATGTACAAATATTGAAAACGCAAAGACTGTTGCCGAACTGCTTACTAATAAATATGTCAAAACTTCTGTATCTACTGATATTGAAGGTATTGAATATAGTTCGGTACTAAAGAATGTATATGCTATTGCAGCTGGAATATGCCACGGACTTAAATATGGTGACAACTTCCAAGCTGTTTTAGTAGCCAACGCTGTACAGGAAATGAACCGTTTCCTTGAAGCTGTAGAACAAAACGGAGAACGCCAAGTGATTAAAACTGCATATCTTGGCGACTTACTCGTTACCATGTATTCCAACTTCTCACGTAACCGTACATTCGGTACAATGATCGGAAAAGGATATTCGGTGAAAACAGCACAACTGGAAATGGAAATGATTGCAGAAGGTTATTACGGTACATATTGCATGAAACAGATAAACAAGCATTATCACGTAAACATGCCAATACTCGATGCCGTTTATAATGTTCTGTATGAACGCATTGCACCTTCAGTAGAGGTTAAGATACTAAGCGATTCATTCAGATAAAAACAATTCACTGTTAATATACAAAGCGTCCCCAGAAGTTTGTGACTTTTGGGGACGCTCTATTTGTTCAGTAATTAAGATTATTTCTTATTATACTCCACATCCAATCCATTTGAATCTGTAACAATCAACTTATCACCATCAACACGATATGCAAGAACCAATGGAGATTCAGAATTCTCATAAGTAATATACAAGCTGTCAGCTGTATTCTTATATGTAAACTTCATTGTTCCCATATAAGTACCTTCTGTTTCATTTTGGAAATCATAAACAAAACTGTTATATTCCCATTGTCCTACAAGAGATGGCACTTCACTTGAAGATCCATCACAATTACCATCATTAGATTTATTACCACAGGAAATGATTAATACTAACGCTAATGCAAAACCTAAAGTAAAAAGAATTGTTTTTCTCATGCCTAATATTAAAATAAGTTAAATTAGTTGAATAAATATTGCAAACTTTGGAAGCAAAGGTATAAAAAAAAACTATCATATCAACTTTTTTTATCATTTTTTTTGATTATTAACAACGTATGTGTATATTTGCAGTGAAAACACAATATTAACAACAAATAAAGAAGCTTAACTTTTATTAATTAACTAAATTTATTAAAAATGAAAAAAGTTTTATTACTTGCTGCTGCATCAGCAATGGCTGTTGCATTTGGCAGTTGCAACGGAACAACAAACGGCGGTAGTTCCGACAGCATTCAAGGTGATTCCGCTACAGTTGAAGCAACTCCTGAAGTAGACCCATTCCCATGGGACTTCCCATCTGACATCGCTCTTAAAGATGCTACTGACGGAAGTTGGGCTCTTTCATGCTACACATTCTATCCTAATGCAATTGAAGACGGGAAAGACCTAACTACATCAACTTTAATATTCTATAGTACTGACAAAACTAAATATGGCGAAGGTACATCACAGATTGGTGATGCAAACATGCCAAACTCATTAGTTATCCCAATTCCTGCTGACCAAAAAGCTAAGAAAGGCGACGTTCTTCTTACTTGGTGGCAATCTGGATCTGGTTTACAACGTGCAATCGTTATTGACGATGCTGATCCTTCACAGCCAAAAGTACAATACCTTGATCTCAGCTTCTCTGAAGACGGAACTGGTATGGCTCAGAAATTTGAAGACCAACTCAAACCAAATTCATTTATCGTTCTTAAAGATGGTGAATGGACTCCAGGTGCACAAGTTGCTTGCTGCGACGAAAACAATAACTACAAAGCTGGAACTATCATCAACGCTACTGACGACAAAGTTCTCGTTCTTGGATTCGCAGACAAGATCAAAGCTTATGACAAATCTAACTGTAAACTTGTTCCTGCATACGAAAGCCTTAACGTAGGTGATGCTGTTAGCAAAGAATTTGTAGGTACATACAATACATCTAAGGACTACAAAATCACAAAGATCGACAAGACTCTCGGTCGTGTATGGGTAGCTAAAGATGGTTCTGATCCTGAAATCCTCAACATTCTGCAAGTTACAAAAGCATTCTAATATGCTATGAATATATACGAGGATGTGTCTTCATTTTATGATTGACACATCCTCTATTAATTATAAAATACTAACCTATGACTCAAATCCGTAATACACTAATATTCATCTTTTTACTTTTATTTATTCCTCAAATGATACTGGCTCAAACCAATAAAGATTCTCTGAAAAAATTCAGGTATGAACGTTATGAAGGGAATAAATCTGCGGTGTATTGCGCATGGAAAGAACAAGAAGGACATAATTCTGCTTACTATCGCAAATACGGCGATAATCAAGGAATTAATTTCTATACTGACAACGCCATAATATCTGAATTAGAAACTATTCTTTCGAAAGAAGATTTCTCTAAATACCCTCAATGTCCACTAAACCAAGAAGATACAATGAGAGACAGATGGGTGATGGAAGTGGAATATGAATCGGGAAAGAATATACAAATAATAAACTATCTTAATACCTCAGAATCAGACGAAAA